>JBDGPL010000160.1:0-3482 GCA_042219705.1 Halobacteriales archaeon
GCGTCGTCGAGCGCTTCGCGCCGCTCGGGCGTGAGCTGCTTCGAGTCGGCGAGCCCCGCAGGGAACTCGACGCCGTCGGGCCAGCGCACGGCGGCCGCGAACATCGACCCCAGCACGGGCCCCTTCCCCGCTTCGTCGACGCCGACCACGGCCATGCGCGGAGCGTGCGCTGGCCGAGGGCTAAGAGGTTGCCCTGCCCGGCGGCTCAGTCCGAGGGCTGGATGGGCGGGAGCTCGGTCTCGGCGTCGACCGGCTCGTCCGCCATCGACGGCGCCTCCCCCTCGACGCCGTCGGGCTCGGCCTCCTCGACCTGGTCGCGGAGGTCGGCCCAGTCCCGGGCTTCGTGGTGGTGACACATGGCGAACCATGGTAGCGTATGACACGGATCGGTAAAACGGCTTCGGCCGCCGCGCGCTGACGGAGGGCGGGGGACGCCTACGCGCGGACCAGGGCCCGGAGCCGGTCGAACCGCCGCGGCGGCCGGACCTCGAGCCGCTCGTCCACGGCGAGGTCGGCCGCGATCGCGTCCGGGTCGACCGGGAACGGTTTGAGCTCGAAGCCCTCGTACAGCGACAGCTGGTCCTCCAGATGCTCGGGCACCGTCCCGCCGGCGACGGCCCGGAGCGAGCCGAGCGCCACGTGGCCGTCGTTCGCCGGCGGGAGGACGCTCGCCGCGCGGCCAGCGGCCGGCGCGACGACGTGATTGAACGTCCCCCGGTGGACGATGGGGACGTCGACCTCGGGGAGCGCCCCCATCGGACTGAACTTGACCGTGCGCTCGGGGAGCCGCCAGTCGTCGGGCTCGGCCGAGCCGAACCGGTCGGTCAGGCGGTCCGCCGCCGCGTCCATCGCCTCGCGGACGGCGGCCTCGGGGTCGCCGCCCAGCCAGTCGTGGGCGGCCTCGCCCCGGAGGACCCGAACCAGGAGGACGTCGCCGTAATCGACGCGGCCGTGGTCGCCGCCGTGGACGAACCGGTCCTCGCCGGGCACCACCTCGCGCGGGGGCTCGTACTCGGGCTCGCGCCGGAGGTCGCCCAGCGGGCCGTCGAGGGCAGCCTCGAGAAGTGCGGTCCGGGTGGCCTCCCAGACGGCCATGCCGGGCGCATGGCGCCCGTCCTCGTCGGTCGCCCACGGACAGTCCGCGTCCACCCACTCCTCGAGCGCCGCGGCCATCGCGGGGACGGGCGCCTCGCTCGCCCCCGCTGCGGCCTCGACGAACAGCGGGGCGGTGTGCATCGCGACCGGGTCGTGCCGGCCCGCCGCCTCGATGACGTCGCGGACGGCCTCGAACGTGACGGGGCCCGAATCGAGCAGCTCCTGCACGACCGCCTCCAGCCGGTCGGCCCGGTGGACGAGGTCCCAGTGCTGCTCCATGTCGCCGGCTCGCCAGTCGGCGACCGGGGCGTTGTTCCACTGGGCGACGTAGCCCTGGTCGGGATCGGTCACCCGCATGCCGTGGTCGGCGACGGTGTGGGTCGTACCGTCCCAGAGGCCGTCGCGACCCGGCACCGGGAGCCGCCAGTCGAAGGCGGGGTCGCGCGAGGGGACCCGGCCGGTGTGGACGTAGTGGATCGACGACTCGTCGGCGACGAGGTAGTTGAACGAGAACGGGATCTCCGCGAAGGCGTCGGCCGCCTCGCGGCCGGTGTCGGCCGCCGGCGCGTCGAGCGCCCAGGTCTCGAGGGCGTCGATCGCGTCGCCGCGGACCGTCGTCCGCTGGGCCCACGCGACCCGGGCGTCGGGGTTCCACGCCACCACGGGCATCCGGTGGCCGTCGGCCTCGAGAAACGCCCGCTCCTGGCTGACCCGCCCCCGGGGGCGGTCGCCGCCGGTCAGCGCGGCGAACACGCTCGGCCGGTGGGTGACGCGCTCGACGGCCATCCGGCGCCACTCCCCGCCCCATTCGTAGCGGTGGCGGTCGTCGGGGTCCAGCCGGACCGCGACGGTGTCGACCATGTCGTCGTAGCCGCTGGTGACGGTCCAGGCGAACGACGGCGTCCGGCCGATGACGACCGAGGGCGTCCCGACGACGCCGATCCCGGTCACGTCGACCCCGTCGGCGTGGAGGCCGACCTCGTAGATGAGGGGCGGCCGGAAGTAGCGCATCTGGGGCCCGCCCATCAGCAGCGGCGTTCCGTCGCTGGTGTGCTCGCCGGCGACCAGGAGGGCGTTCGAGCCGAACCCGTGGCCCTGGGCGGCTCGGAGCCCGGTCAGCGCCGGCGCGTCGTCGGCCTCGACGCCCCAGGGGACCGCACCGGCGGCCGCCCGGACGAACTCGAGCTGCTCGTCGGGCACCGCCTCGAAGTCCAGGGCGTCCTCGCCGCCGTCGACGGCGATCTCGTCGGGCGAGAGCGACGTCGCGTGGGCCGACGGGATGCGGCGGCGGTTGAGGTCGCCGTAGGCCCCCCAGCCGGTCGCCTCCCCGAGCGAGTCGAACAGGCGGGCGAGGCGAATGGCGTTCTCGACCTCGTCGCCGCCGAACGTCCCGAAGTAGCCGATCATGTACGCGCCGACGGCGACGCTGTCGACCGGGGTCCACCGCTCCGGGAGGTGGCCGACGGCGAGGAACTCCCCGGTCAGGTCGCGCTCGCGGAGCAGCTCGGCCATCCCGCGGTTGACGCCGGCGGCGTAGCCGTCGAGGAGCGACCGCATCCGGTCGGACGCGCCGGCGTAGAGCGCTTCGAGCTCCTCGCGGTCGTAGAGATCCCTCGTGACCTGGACGTCGCTGGGGAGCTGAGACGGCCCGAGGACCGACGCGCTGTCGCCCCGCCCGACGTGTCGGAGGACGTCCAGCTGGAACAGCCGGTCGCGGGCGTGGACGTACCCCTGCCCGTAGGCGAGGTCGTGCCAGTCGTCGGCGAAGACGTGGGGGACGCCGTGGTCGTCCCGGCGAATCTCGACGTCGGGCATGGCCGGGGGCACGCGCCGGGCTGATATGTAATTTCGCGACGGTTTCGGCCGGTTCGCGGTCGCCGCGGGCTGGCCCTCCGGACCTCACCCGTCGGGCGGTTCGCGGAGGTAGTCCGGGTCGGCGAACGCACCCTCGTCGGCCTCGACCGCCACGACGTCGAGCGCGGTGACGGTCGCGCCCACGCCGAGCAGCCCCGCCAGGCTCGGTCGGGTCCGGCCCTCGTCGCCGTGGACGAGCTCCTTGATGTACAGCCCGCCCTCGCCCCGGACGTCGAGGGTGGCCTCGGTCGGCGATTCGAGGGTTCCCTCGATGTCGTGGACCGTGCGCGTGCGGGTCTTCTCGGCCCGCCGGTGGGCGACGCGCTGGGGCGTGTCCTGGTCGATGACGGCGCCGTCGAGGGCCGTCAGCGCGTCCTCGAAGGCGGCCTCGTCGACGGGCTCCTCGAACTCGACGTGGGCCCGGTAGGTCTTGGTCGCGGGAAGCTCCTTGACGCGCTCGACCATCTCGTAGCTCGCGAGCCGGAGGCCGTCGACCTCGACGCGGCCCTCCGCCGCCGCGTTGATGGTCGCCT
>JBDGPL010000161.1:0-8329 GCA_042219705.1 Halobacteriales archaeon
CCCTGGCCCCCCGCGACGAGGAGCGCGAGCCCGCCCGTCCCGACCGCTCAGTCCGCCGCCGACTCCCCGACCGCCGCCTCCGGCACCGTCCCGTCGTCGTTCCAGCCCCGCAGCTCGTAGTACTCCTGGATGGACTGCTCGAGGTCGGGCAGGTCGTAGGGCACCCAGTCGTCCTCGGCGTCCATGCCGCGCTGGTTGTTGAAGTGCCGCTCGAGCTCGACGACCCGCCCGCCGACCGCCTGCAGCGTGTCCCAGTCGGTATCGAAGAGCGTCGCCACGGTCTCGTCGGGGATGTGCTCGCCCATGGCGAACGCACACAGGATGCCGCTGTCCTGGACGGCGACGCGGTTCTCGTTCTCGACGATGAGCCCCGCCTTCCCGGCGGTCCCCTCGGGGTCGACGATGCCCTCGTACTCGAGGATGAACGTCGTGGAGTAGAGGTGGTCGCCGCCGCGGTTGGCGACCGCGTAGGAGAGGCCCTGGCCGTTGACCGCCCGGCCGTCGTGGGCGGCGTGCTCGAGGCCCTTGATGGCCCAGTTCTCCACGCCGAGGTCGTCGTGGATCCGCGCGACGCCGTCGGCGAGCCGGTCGCCCTCGCCCTCGCGGTGGGCGATCTGCTCGACGAGCTCGTGGACCAGCTCGGCGTTGCCGAACTCGTCCTCGCTCGCGAGGTAGGCCGCCACGGTCACCCCACACGAGATGGTGTCCAGCCCCAGCTCGTCACAGAGCTGGTTGGACTGCATGACGTCGACGACGTCGTCGACGGCGCAGTTCGACCCGAAGGAGAAGACGGTCTCGAACTCGGGGCCCTCGGTCTCGATTCCGGTTTCCTCGTCGCGGGTCGGGACCTTGCAGGCGAACGCGCACACCGAGCAGGCGCCCTGCTCGTACTTCTTCGCCTCGACGGCGTCGCCGTCGATGCCGTCGGCGCCCTCGAACGACATGTCGGCGTAGTACCGGGTCGGCAGCGAGAACAGCTCGTTCACCATCCCCGTCAGGCTCGAGGTGCCCTGCCGGCGCATGATGTCGTCGCTGGTGGCTGCCTCGCGGTGGATCTCCGAGTGGACGTCCGTCGCAGGCAGGTCGAGGGCCGGCGGAGAGTCGCCCGTGAAGGAGACCGTCTTGACGTTCTTCGCGCCCAGCGCGGCGCCCAGGCCGCCGCGGCCGAACGCCCGGCTGTCGGAGGTCATCACCGAGGCGAACCGGACCCCGTTCTCGCCGGCCGGGCCGACCGTGGCGAGGTGCTCGGCCTCGAGGCCGTGGCGGTCGGTCATCGCGTCGGTCACCGCCGGGACGCGTGCCTCGGCCAGCTCGGGGACGGCCTCGAACTCGACGCCGTCGTCGGCGACGTGGACCGCGACGAGCTCGTCGCTCTGGCCGGTGATCTCGACGACGCTGTGGCCGGTGCCGACGAAGTTCCGCGAGAGGTACCCGCCGGCGTTCGAGGAGAGCAGCCCGTCGGTCAGCGGCGACAGGCCCGTGAGGTTCATCCGTCCCGTGAAGCTCATCTGGGACTGCTGCAGGGGGCCGGCGGCGAAGTACAGCCGGTTGTCCGCGCCCAGCGGGTCGGCGTCGAACGGGATGCGGTCGTGGGCCAGCTTCGTGGCGGCGCCGCGGCCGCCGATAAACTGCTCGAGGACGTCGCTGATGTCGGTCGTGGACGCCGCTCGTTCGCCCACGTCGACCGTGAGCAACGAGCCGGTTGCGTGAAGCATCGAGGTGTGTTACGCTAGGCCATGCCATATAACCATCAACCATGCAATGATGGGCTTTCAGGACGGGCCGCCGGCCAGGGGCGCCATCGGGCGGCCACCGATGGCCCGCGGGTCGCACCACCACTGTTATGGGGGCCGCTGGGCCAAGCCCGCGCCCATGGAGCCGGCGAACGACGGCCCGACCCCGGCCGCCGACACGGTCGAGGTCCGGCGATTACAGCCGTACGAGTGGTACGAGCTCCGGAGCACGCTCAGGATGACGGCCAACATCTACCTGTTCGAGCTCTGCAAGTACCTCCCGAACTCGCTGAAGAACCCGCTCTACCGGGCCGCCGGGGTCGACCTCGGCGAGGGCACCGTGCTCGCGCCGCACGTGCAGGTCGACCCGTTCTTCCCGGACGAGATCACCATCGGCGACGGCACCGTGATCGGCTGGGGGACGAAGCTCCTGACCCACGAGTCCTACACCGACGAGTGGCACGTCGGCCCGCTCGAGATCGGCGACGACGTGACGGTCGGCCACAGCGCGTCGACCCGCCCCGGGGTCACCATCGGCGACGGCGCGACCGTGGCGGCCCACTCGTTCGTGAACCGGGACGTCGAGCCCGGCGAGAAGGTCGGGGGCGTCCCCATCGAGACCCTCTGAGCGGCAGCTCCCGACGGCCGGCGTTCTCTCGACCCGACCGTGCGCGGCCGGCGGTGCTTCGGAAAGCGAACTGGATTGCCGGCTGTCCTGCCGGAATCGAAGGGACAACCCGCATAAACGGGGGCGTATCAATCGGTCGCCGACACAGCGCCGTCGGTCAAACAACTCGCCGCTGCCCCCGGACGAGTAGTTAAACCTCAGGCTCGCATAGGGGTACTGTAATGACCCTCACGGCCGGCGAGGTCGTCGTCCTCGACGATATCCTCATCGACTTTTCCGTCGAGGAGATCCTTTCGACGCCGCCATTCCCTCGGTGGACGTCCTCTGTCACGTCCGGCACCGAGCTCGTGGAGGCCGTCGAACGGCTGCACGAACCAGTTGAGTCAGCCCTCGATAACCGAGGGCTGTACTGCCTGAGTCGGACGGCCGAATCCGGAATCGAGCCCTACAATCCCCCGGCGGGTCTCGTGGCGGGCGAGTACGTGCTCCCGGGCGTGCTCACGATTGGCGAGGGGCTCGAACAAACGGAACCTACCGACGGACTGCTTGACGGCTTGGTCATCGACGCCATGGAAAACGTGGCGCTACAGCTCGTCCGCACCGAGGTGCTCACGGGAATTCGGGACGCTGCCCGGGACCAGAACCTCAATACGACCCAGGTATACGTGCCGGGCGTGCGGGCGGACGGGTGGGATATGGAGCGCCGCCAGTTCATGTTCGAGGCACTCCCGACGGAGCGAATCGGCGCCTACCTTCGGGGGAGTGGTGTCACTGACCCGCCGAAGACATTCGCGTTTGCGATGGGCCTTGGGGCCGACATCCAACAATCGGACTTCCTCTTATCGTGTGCCAACTGCGGGCTGCTGGCCGACTGTCCCTATGTCGGTTCGGTCGTGGCGTAGATTGGACGGCGATGGTATACTGGCCCGTAACTGACGGGAAACGCAGGTGCCGAACAATCCATCCAAGTGTCAAATCTTGACTATCCGATTCATTGGATGATGTTTGCCGGTTGGTCGGAACGGCTTGGAGTCAATATATCATTCTTTTACTACGTAATGCAACCGCATTTTAATTTATACAAATTCACTTGTTTTAGTCTTTGAACGTGGAAAATATCGCCAATTCGGGTCGGCCGTCTAACCCGTAAATCCCCCAGAAATTGGGGGAATCACTTCTTACATTTATCACGATTATTCCATATACTAGGCCGAGGGTAAGCATGACAGGCACCAACGAATTAACCCAATCAATCGTCGACGGTGATACGGAAACGGCCGTGTCCCTGACCGAGGAACTGCTCGAGGATAACGGGGCCCGGGCGCTGTTGGACGAAGCCATCCTCCCTGCCGCCGACACGATCGGTGACAAATACGAGAGGGGCGAGTTCTTCCTGTCCGACTTGATGCGCTGTGGGGACACGATGGAGGCGGTGATGGAACCGTTGACGGCGGCGCTCGACGAAGAAATCGCCACGACCGGCGCCGAGGACGAACGGCTGACCATTGTGCTCGCGACGGTCAAGGAGGACATCCACGATATCGGGAAGAACCTAGTCCGCCTGTTCCTCGCGGGGAACGGCCATCGGGTTCACGATATGGGCGTCGACATCCCCGAAGACGAGATCGTCGATAAGGCCGAGGAAGAGGACGCCGACGTCATCGCCCTCTCGGCACTGATGAGCGTGACTCGCGACAACATGAAGGACGTCATCGCCGAACTGGAGGACCGCAACATCAGGGACGAGTACAAAGTCCTGGTCGGTGGTCGCTCAGCCAACGCGGAATGGGCCGAGGAGATTGGGGCCGATGGGTACGCGCCAGACGCGCCGCAGGCGGTCGACGAGGTCGAAGGCATGTTCGACGAACCGAAGCCAGTTTCTGGAGGTGCGTGAGCATGGCCGAAATGTCCAGCTTGGAACGCGTCGCGACCGCTCTCCAGGGCGAGGAGCCGGATCGTGTCCCCGTAGGTACGCTGGCGATTACCAGGGCGCTCTGGGAGATCGACGAGCGACCCCGAGACGCCCAAAATGACCCGGATACCATGGCGGAGGCGAAGATCGCCGCGAACGAGAACTTCGGCGGCGACATCGTCGTGCCGGGGATCGACGGCTGTTTCGTCGAAGCCAAAGCCTGCGGGGCCCAGGGCTACTGGAGCGAGCACATGGAAATCGTCGATGCCACGGAACGGACCTTCGAGTCCTGGGACGCCATCGACGATCTCGAGTTTCCGGAGCTCGAAGATCACACCCGGACCTCGTCCGTTCTTCGTGAATCGGCGATTTTGATGGACGAGTTGGGGGACCGAAAGGCCATCGCTCCCATCGTTTCCGGTGTGTTCAGCACCGCGGCCAATCTTGTTGGCCACGAGCAGTTGTATCGGGGAATGGTAAACGAGCCCGAGAAGGTACACGAGTTTCTCGAGAAACTCAACGAGTTCCACATCGAATACCACACCGCGTTCGAGGGCAAAGCCCACGGCATCGTCGTCCTCGACCCCGTCGCCGCGACGGAGACGACTTCCCCACCGCAATACGAGGAGTTCGTCCTCCCGTACCTCCGAGAGGACTTCGAGGCAATCTCCGACACTGGCATGATTCCGATCAACCATCCGTGTGGTGACACGACCGGAATTATCCAGATGGTCGCCGACACCATCCCGGAGGGCGCCCCGGGTGGCATCCACGCGAACTACGGGAACGTCGACAAGTGGCCGAAAGACGTCGAGTATCTGGAGGAAACGCTCGGAGAAGAAGCCATCGACTACGATGAGGGCGACCCCTACAGCATCATGTTGAAGGCCGTGAAGAAGGACGTCGGCGACCAGGTCTGCATCCTCGGGAACGTCGATCCGGTGACGGTCCTCCTGGAAGGGGATCCCGAGACGGTCAAGGAGACCGCCCGTCGGAACATCGAATACGCCGCCGAGGGGGGCGGGTTCATTCTGACGCCCGCGTGTGACACGAATCCGAACACCCCCGCAGAAAATTACCGGGCGTTGGTCGAGGCGGCGGAGGAGTACGGCCAGTATAGCTGACGGCCGGCGATCCGCGCTCGCCGAACCACGAGAGGGTCATCATCTGTCCGGAATTCGAAACCAGTCTCGTAGCGCTCCCGGGCGGCTGCCACTCGGTTCGCCGATGGTGACCCGGCTTCGGCCTCGACGAAGTTTGAATTCGGTAGTGTTCCCCGCCGAACAGTCGGTTTACCGACCGGGCGCCGGCCGGGCCCCTCGAAACCAAAGAAAATACCGGCGATTTGGCTTGCTTTTCGAAGTTACGGACCCGTTCTTGGGGACGAAACGAAGGGACAACCCGCATAAACGGGGCGGCCGTACCACTAGCCGTCATGGCGACCACCATCACCGTCGAGGGGATGACCTGCGAGCACTGCGAGCAGACCGTCGAGGAGGCCCTCCGGGGCGTGACCGGGGTGACCGACGCCTCGGCCGACCGGGAGGCCGAGCGCGCGAGCGTCGAGGGCGACGCCGAGGTCTCGGCGCTCGTCCGGGCCGTCGAGGACGCGGGCTACACCGCCAGCGCCTGAGGGTCGAGGCCGTTCAGCCGCCCGCGCGCCGGTACCTTCGCCACGCCCGCCGGCCCGCGTACTCCAGCCCGCCGAGGCCGGCCAGCGCGCCGGCGAAGACGAACCAGCCGAGGAAGTAGACGGGAAGCGGGTCGTCCGGCAGCGGGAGCTGCTGGAGCCACCGGGTCCGCCAGGCGAGCCACGCCAGGCCGACCGTCGGCGTGACGAGCCGCCACCGGGCGAGCAGCAGCGCGGGGACGCCGCCGATGGCGACCAGGCCGAGCAGCGTCCAACCCAGCACCCCGAGGCCCACGTACCACGGCGCGGGCAGGAACCCGCCGGGGGCGAAGTAGCCCCAGTCGGCGGCGAGCCCGAGGAACACCCCGGCGTGGGCGACGCCGACGGCGACGAACGCCAGCCGCCCGTCCCCGTCGAGGCCCCGGTCGAGCCACGCCGACCGGGCGGGGGCCGCCAGCCGGTCGTGGTCCACCCGGGCGACGGACTCCGCGAGGCCGAGCAGGAGGGCCGCGAACAGCCAGACGTACCACGCGTCGACGTAGCCGTCGACGTACCGGGGGCCGTGGACGACGAGGTGGCCGCCGAGCGTCGAGAACTCGGGCGGGGGCGTGGTCAGCGCCAGGCCGACCGACCGCCCGGCGACGAGCACCACCGCCGCCAGCGGCAGGAGGAGCCGGCCGCGGACCGCGACGAACGCCGGGACGGCGACGAGCGCGACGAGCCCGACGAGGGCGCCGACCCGTCCGCCCGGGGCCGTGGCGAGGGCGTCGACGGGGTAATCGAGCCGGGCGACCAGGGCGGCGATGGCGGCGGCGTGGACCAGGCCGACGGCCACCGCGACGGCGAGCGCCCGCCGGTCATCCCGTCCGGGGGGCCACGCCATGTGGAGCCGGCCGGCCGACGGCGGCATAGCCCTGGCGTTTCCCCGGTCGTTCGGGGGTGCGCCCCGGCCGATATCCCCGGCTGGACGGTGGCGTCGGCGCCCGGTCGGTCGACCCACTGAGCCCTCAGCATCCCGTTCCCCCGTGGAAAGGCGGCTCCGGGTTTACCGTCGCGGTCGCCGATCGGGTGGCCAGGTTCCCGCCGCGTCAGATCCCCGGCGGCATCGAGCTCGTCGTCATCGGCCTGCTGTTCCGCCTCCCGCTGGCCGTCCTGGTGGCGATCGTCGGCTCGCTCGCCTCCGTTCGGCGGGGCCGGCGGTCCCGACTCGACGACCTCGAGGCCCGCGTCGAGGCGCTCGAGGCCGCCGTCGATTCGAACGGGTGACCGGGGGCGGGAATGATTCAGTCCGAGGCCGGGCTCGACGACGGCCGCTACTCGGTGGACCGTTCGGGCGTTCGAACCGACCGGTTCGCCAGCGATGACGCCACAACGGTGCCAGCCCGTCGGGGACGGACCGGCCAGCCGACGCGTGACTACCTGTCCGCGATCGGCCGGTTCGGCGCCCGCCGGGTTCCAGACGATGCTGGCGGCGGCCCGAGGGCGCGGAAGTAGACGACGCCGACCCCGATGCCCACCAGGGTGACGGCCGAGAAGACGGCGACCTCGGCCGGCGCGACGGCCTGGCCGGCGGCGGCCATCCAGGCCAGCATCCCGAGGACGGCCAGGCCGATGGCGACCAGCTTGACGAACAGGACGCCGGCGAGGACGGCCCCCCAGGCCCGGCCGCTGACGAGCCACCACGCGGTGAGGAACACCGCGGGGATGACGACGCCGAGGTCCAGCACGTGGACGACGTTCGCCGGGAGCCCGACCGCCGCGACGCTTTCGGGTTTCGTCCCGGCGAGCGTCGCGGGGACGACCTCGGCGAGCCAGAGCAGGGCGACCACCGCGCCCATCGCGGCGAAGTAGCCGGCGACCGGGCGGACGGGGAGCCGGTCGTCGACCCGGGCGGCGACCGCCTCGGCGTCGACGGCGAGCAGGCCGGCGACGAACGTGAACAGCGACAGCCCGAACAGCGCCACGTAGCCGAGGAAGAACGGGTTGAACTCGGTGATGACCGCGTAGACCGCGTAGGTGTAGGTCGTATAGCCGAGGCTCCCGAGCCAGAGCAGGACGCCACGGAGCGAGCCCCGGGTGGCGTACCGGTACCCGACGAGGAGGGCGGGAAGGACGACGGCGAGCGTCACGAGGTCCTGGCCGTACGCCTGGACTCGCAGCGCCGCCGGGTCGCGGTAGAACCCCTCGACCAGCAGGCCAGAGAGCGTCGCGGCGGCGCCGAGAACGACGATGCCGGCCGTCGACCACCGCTGCCAGCGGCGGACCGGCGGGACGGCGCTCACGGTCGGACCTCGGGCGGCTGCCGGGCCGTCGTGGCGTCCGCGACGAGCTCGGCGAACGACGCCGCGAACCGCTCGACGGCGTCCCAATCCGTGTACTCGTAGTCCCGGGACGTGTCGGTGTCGCCGGTGGCGTCGGCGGCGATG
>JBDGPL010000162.1:0-6285 GCA_042219705.1 Halobacteriales archaeon
GCTCCTCCAGCAGCCCACGACCCGGGCGGTGGTCGCCCGCGGGCTCTACCTGCTCTCGGTGCTCGTCCTCGCCACGCCGGTCTTCCTCAACCTCCCGCTGCTGACGGCGCCGTTCCCGACCCTCGCCCCGGCCACGCGGACCGTCCTCCACCCGGGCGTCCTGGCCCTCGCCCTCGTGTTCGTCGGGCTGGCGGGAATCCTCGCCGGCGTCGGCGCGGTCGTCGACGACCGCTGACCGGCCGTCGCGCGGGAACGGAACCTTAATGAGCGAATCCGCGGGACTACCGAACACATGGTCGGGCTCGCCCCCATGCCCCTGATCGACGACTTCCTCCTCGACTACCACGTCGGCCACGCCGCGCTGCTCCTGTTCGTCCTGACGGTACCGGCGGGGCTCGTCAAGGGCTCGCGGAAGCTGGTCGGGCTCGTCTTCATCGCGTTCGGCGGCCTGTTCCTCGCCGTGCCGTCCATCGACGCCGAGGCCGGGCTCGCCTACGCCCTCTTCGGCGTCGCGCTGATGGTCGTCGGCCCGGTCCTGTACACCACGGCGGCCCGCTGACCCCCCGGTCGGCCGCGCCGTTGGCCGAACGGCAGCCCTTTCCGTCGGCCGCGACTCCTGCGAACCATGCCCGAGGACACCGCCAGCGCCACGCTGCACACCAGCCACGGCGACGTCGAGATCGACCTGTTCGAAGCACGCGCGCCCGAGACCGTCGACAACTTCGTCGGGCTCGCCACCGGCGAGAAGGCCTGGGAGGACCCGGAGACGGGCGAGCCCCGCGACGGCGAGCCGCTCTACGACGACGTCCCCTTCCACCGCGTCATCGAGGGGTTCATGGTCCAGACCGGCGACCCGACCGGGACCGGCCGGGGCGGGCCCGGCTACACCTTCGACGACGAGTTCCACGACGAGCTCCGCCACGACGGGCCGGGCACCGTCTCGATGGCCAACCGCGGCCCGGACACCAACGGCTCGCAGTTCTTCATCACGCTCGACGCGACGCCTCACCTCGACGACCGCCACGCGGTCTTCGGCGAGGTGACCGACGGGATGGACGTCGTCCGGGAGATCGGGTCGGTCGAGACCGACGCCGACGACCGCCCGGTCGAGGACGTGGTGCTCGAGTCGGTCTCCGTCCACCGGTAGGCCCGGATGGCCCACGTCGCCCGGCTCCGGGTCTATCCCGTCAAGGCCCTCGACGGCGAGGACCGCGACGTCGTCGGCCTCACGCCCAACGGGACCCTCGCCGGCGACCGGGCGTTCGCCCTGTTCGGGCCCGACGGAGACGTCATCAACGGCAAGCGGACCGACGCCGTCCACCGGCTCCGGACGTCGTACGACGCCGCGGGCGGCGTGCTCCGGGTCCGACGCGCCGAGCAGCCGCCGAACGACGCCCGTGCGTTCGACCTGACGGCCGACCGGGCGGCGGCCGAGGCGTGGTTCGCCGAGCACCTCGGGACGCCCGTCACCATCCGGCGCGACGCCGAGCGCTCCTTCGTCGACCGGCCCGAGTCCGGGCCGTCGGTGGTGAGCACCGCCACCCTCGAGGCCGTGGCCTCGTGGTTCGAGGCGCTCGACGTCGCGGACGTTCGCCGCCGGCTGCGCGCGAACGTCGAGGTCGGCGGGGTCCCCGCGTTCTGGGAGGACCGGTTCGTCACCGACGACGCCCCGGCCTTCGAGGCCGGCCGGGTCCGCCTCGAGGGCGTCGAACCATGCGGCCGGTGCGTCGTGCCGACCCGCGACCCGGACACGGGCGAGCCGACGCCGGGCTTCCGCGAGCAGTTCGTCGAGCGACGGGCGGCCACCTACCCCGAGTGGGCTGACCGGTCGGCGTTCCCGCACGACTACACGCTGATGCTCATCGCCCGGGTGCCCGAAGCGGACCGGGACGGCGAGCTCCGGGTCGGCGACCCGGTGCGAGTCGTGGGCGGGGATGCCAGACGGACCGAGACGTAGCAACCGTTCGCATGCGACGATAGTTCGGCTGCCCGAGTGACCGAAACCGACTTCCCGGCCTCTGGCAAACCTGAAACCGCGCGAGGGTAGCCAAGCCAGGCCAACGGCGCTAGGCTTAAGACCTGGTCCCGCAGGGGTCCATGGGTTCGAATCCCATCCCTCGCATTCCGGCTCGACCGCGGGCGGCTGGTGAACGCCGCTTTCGTCGTTCACTCAGTCCCAGGCGGCGAAGGGCGTGCCCGCGGCGCTACGGTCGTTGTACTCCCGCTGCATGGCAGCGATGGCGTCGGCCAGTGACGCCCCATCGTCGAGCGACGACCGGACCCGCGAGAGCTTCCAGCGGCTCGGCGTCCGGCGGGCGTCCCACCGGGCCTCGATGGGCGCGAGGTACTCGTCCGCGGCCGCCTCCGGAAGCCCCGCCGCTTCTAGCCCATGGCGGGCGTACTCGAAGACCTCCCCGAACACCACGTCCGGATTCGACGTCCGGTCGCCCGCCGCGGTCACCCAGGCGAGGTCGGCGTCGAGGCCCCGCTCGACCACGTCGTAGAAGCTGTCCCGGCTCGCCTCCCAGTCCAGCGTGGCGAGGGGATGGTCGGCCGCCACCAGCCCGCGAACCAGCCCGACCGTCAGCGCGAGGAGCCCGACCGTGTCGGCGACGGTCGGCTGGGTCGGCAGCGGCCGGTACTCGATGCGGAGCGACCGCTCGGTCCCCCCACCGACCGGCTGGCCGCCGGGGATGCCCCGCAGCCACCGCCAGTAGGTGCCGCGCTTGTGGTCGAACTCCCAGATGTCCTCGCGGAACCCGGCGGGCTCGTCGTCCTCGACCCACTCCCGGAGGAACGGGGCCCGGGTGGCGTCTTCCTCGATGCGGGTGACGACGTCCGCGGCCGACTCGATGTCCCGGGGGAAGCTGACCTTCGCGTCGCCGGCGTTGATCGACTGCTCGAAGACCGGGACCCGGAGCTCGTGGGCGGTCGCCGCCAGGAGCCGGTCGGGGTCGGCCCCCTCGGGGTAGAGGTCGGCCGGCAGGAACGGCGAGTTGGTCGACAGGGCCAGGACGGGCGCCATCGTCCGGATGGCGGCGTTGTAGTACCGGGGGAACGCGTCGGCGGCGGGCACCTGGAGGTGGGGCTGCATCGAGGACGCCAGCGACTCGGGCAGGATGGTCGGGAACGCCCCCGTATAGCCCGGCAGGTCGAGCGTCACCGTCCCGCCGCGGCGGGCGAGCACGTCGTTGTCCAGCGCGCAGTACCGCGCGCTGGCCCGCATGTTCGTGGCGACGGTCATCCCGTCGACGGTGTCGACGGCCGACAGGTACGGTTCCGTGCCGCCGGCGGGCGGGACCGTCCACATCGCGTCGAGCACGCACGCCCGCCCGGCGTCGGCGAAGGCCTCTCGGGCGGCTGCGACCGCGTCGGCCACCCCGTCGGCCAGCGCGTCCAAGCCGGGGCCGTCGAACGGCGTCGGCTCGAGGTTGAGCTCGGCGTTGTGACAGCCCAGCTCCTTGTTGCATCGCTCGTAGACGCCGTCGGGGAGCGTCGCGAGCCGGCCGTCGCCATCGACGGCGTACACCTCGAGCTCCAGGCCGACCGCGTAGCCCGGGCTGTCCAGCGCGCCGCGCTCGATGGCGTCGCGGACCGCCGCCGCCTGCTCGCGGACCCGCCGGTCGAACCGCTCGCGATGCTCGCCGTCCAACGACCGGGCCACGAGGTCGGCGAGTGCCGGCATCGGCCCGGGGTTTACGTCCCCCCGACTTAGCGCTACTGTTGGATCCCGCCCGCCAGGCGCCCGGTCAGAGCACGCCGTCGTCCTGCAGTCCGCGGAGCACCGCTCGGGACGCGTCGAGGAGGCCGTCGACGTCGGCCTCGGTGTGGGCGTACGACACGTTCCCGAGCGTCCCCTGGTTGAAGTAGTAGCCGCGATCGAGCAATCCCCGGTGGAAGGCCCGCAGGGCCTTCCGGTCGGTTCGAGTGGCGACGTCGGTCGGCGACTCGAGTGGACCGTCCGGGTCGAACACGGGCTGAATCAGCGATGAATAACCCAGCACCGCTCCGGGGACGCCGAGCTCCTCGAGGACCGCGCGCAGCCCCGTCCGGGCCCGCTCGCCGAGGCGCTCGGTGTGCTCGTAGACCGGCTCCGCCTCGATGACGTCGAGCGTCGCGAGGCCCGCCGCGGCGGTCATCGGGTTCGCCGAGAACGTCCCGCCGCCGGCGAGGACCCGCTCGTCGGGGTCGGCGCCCGGCCGGGCCGGCTCGAACAGGGCCGCCCGGCCGGCGACGGCGCCCGCCGGGAGCCCCCCGCCGAGGATCTTGCCGAGGGCAGTCAGGTCGGGCTCGATGCCGACGCGGGCCGCGTAGCTCCCCGGCGAGACCCGCAGGCCCGTGACCACCTCGTCGAGGACGAGCAGCGCGCCCTCGTCGGCGCAGGTGTCGGCGAGGAACCGCAGGAACTCGTCGGCGTCCCCGGTCGTCGCCTGGCGGGGGTCCACGACGACCGCGGCGACCGCCCCCGGGTGGGCCTCGAACAGTTCGGTCACCGCCGGCTCGTCGCCGAACGGGAAGGCGTGGCAGTGCTCGGCCGGGCCCGGGGGCAGGCCGTGGGTCGTCGCCGCGTCGAACGGGGCGTGGACGGCGTGGGCGAGGTCGGTGTTGCCGCCGTGCCAGCCCCCCTCGACCTTGAGGACGCGGTCCCGTCCGGTGTGCGCCCTCGCGAGCCGGACCGCGTACATGGTCGCCTCGGTCCCGGTGACGCAGAAGCGGAGCCGGTCGGCGCCCGGCAGGCGGTCGAGCGCCCGGCGGGCGAGCTCGAGGCTCGGCTCGTTCGGCGTGCCGAAGTGGAGGCCGTCGGCCGCGGCCCCGGTCACGGCCTCGACGACCGTGGGGTGGGCGTGGCCGAGCAGGCTCGCGCCGTGGTCGTTCCAGAAGTCGACGTACCGGTTGCCGTCGACGTCGACGAGGTACTGGTCCTCGGTCCGTTCGACGTAAAGCGGGTACGGCTCGGCCGCCCGGACGTTGTGGCTGACGCCGCCGGGGACGACCGACCGCGCCGCCTCGTGGAGCCGCTCGCTCCCGGCGGTCGGACGCTCCCCCGCGTCCGCTGGCTGGTCCATACCGGGCCGTAGTCGGGACGGGCGGTTAAGTGCCGCCGTCGAGGGGACGCGGCCCGCTAATCGGCCCCCGTCGGTACCCGGAACGGGCCGGCCAACGGGGTGGCCGGGTCGAATCAGCCGCCGCGGGCGAACGTGGCCGTGGCGTCGACGTCGAGCCGGAGCAGGAACGGCAGGGCCACGAGCGCCAGACCCAGCTCGACCCCGCCGACGGCGGCGAAGGCGGCGAGGAAGCCGAACCGGCTGGCGACCGTGCCGCCGACCACGATGCCGGCGAGGAAGCCGACCGAACCGAAGACGTTGAACCCGCCCATGGCCGTGCCCCGCTCGCCCGGGGCGGCGAGGTCGGTGACGAGCGCCATCGTCGCCGGCGCCATGAGCGCGCCGAGGACGCCGACGACGACCATGAGGCCGGCGGCGAGGACGAACGTCGGGGCGAGCCCGACGGCGACCACGGCGAGGCCGTAGAGCGCCGATCCGGCGACCACCGGCGCCGTCCGGCCGACGCGGTCGGAGAGGACGCCGAAGGGGTACTGCAGCAGCGCGAAGGGGGCGAAGAAGAGCGCCAGCACCAGCCCGGTCGCCGCGGCGTCGAGCCCGAAGACCTGCTGGAAGTAGACCACGCCCACCAGCGCGAAGAAGCCGGCCGAGAGCCGGTCGATGAAGCCGAACGCGTAGGGGAGCCCGAGCGCCGGGCGCGCGGCCAGCCGCCGGAGCACGTCGCCGGGGCCGGCCCGGTCGGGGTCGGGAGCCCGGTCCCCGACCGCCAGCGTCGTCGCGGCGGCGACGAGCAGGGCGCCGGCCGCCACGTACAGCGGGGCCAGCGGATCGACGGCCGTCAGCCGGCCCCCGACGGGCGCCCCGACCGCCGTCCCGAGCCCGATGGCGATGCCGGCGGCGCCCATGTTCCGACCGTGGCCGCTCGGCAGGTCCATGAGCATCGTCATCGAAAGGGAGAAGGCGCCGATGGTCGCCGCCCCCTGGGCCGCCCGGAGGACGAGGACGTGGCCGAATTCGGGGGCCGCCAGCGCCGGGAGCGCCGCGAGGAGCAGGTAGCCGACGGCACCTCCCAGGGCGCCCGCCACGATGAACGGCACCCGGCGGCCGGCCGCGTCGCTGGCGGCGCCCCACACCCCGGCGAAGACCACGAAGGCCGCGAACTCAGACGCGAGGAACCACATGCCGGCGTCCAGCGCCGTCGTGGTCGCCCCGAGCGCCGCGA
>JBDGPL010000163.1:0-8423 GCA_042219705.1 Halobacteriales archaeon
GTCGGCGAACGGGTAGAGGTAGGCGGCGGCGGTCAGGTCGGCGGGCCGGGTCTCCCGCTTGAAATCGAGGGTCTCGGCGCGGATGCCGTAGAGCAGCGCGGTGGCGACGGTCTCGGCGGGCTTGAGGTCGAACTCCTGGATGTACTTGGTGAGGATGGTCGACGCCGAGGAGACGTTCGGCCGGACGTCGACGAAGCGGGCGTCGAATTCGACGGCCGGCTCGACGTGGTCGATGTAGACGTCGACGTGATCGGCCAGCCCCTCGGGGATGGATTCGCCCTCCAGGAGCGCGATGGTCTCGTAGTCGGCCAGGTCGTCGACGTCGGCGATGGCGGTCAGCTCGACGCCCAGCAGGTTGACGAAGGCGCGGTTCTCCTGGTGGCCGATCTCGCCGAAGTAGCAGATGTCGGCCTCGACGTCGAGGTGGTCGGCGATGGCGGCGAGCGCAACCGCGCTCGCGATGGAGTCCGGGTCCGGGTTGTCGGGGGCCACGATGGCCATCGCGCCGTCGGTGGCCTCGATGACCTCCGCGAGCTGGGCGGCCTTGTACTCGAGCTCGCCGGACTCGACCGCCCGGAGGGCGGCGTCGGCGATGACCGACGACGGGTTGACGACCACGTCGGCGCCGAGCTCGGTGAGCTCGTCGCCCGCCACCGGGTCCGACGCGCGGACGACGACGAACTGGTCGCCGCCGGCGTCGCGGATGTTCTCGACGGCGGCCTTGTTGGCCTCGACGTCCGAGGAGAGGATGAGGACGACCTCCCGGTCGGCGACGTGCTCGGCGACGTCCGGCTCGCTGATGTCGGCCTGGCTCGCGTTGAGGTCCTGGTCGCGCAGGGCGTCCACCCGGGCCTCGTCCTTATCGAGGATGAGCACGTCCTTGCCCTTGCCCACCAGGTCGTCGGCGACGGCGTGCCCCACGCTGCCGCAGCCGAGGATGGCGTACGACGACATCGACGAGATGGGCGCCCGCCGCTCTGCCATGGGGCCGCGGCTACTCGTTCCGGGGCCTTAACCCTCCCGAAGCCTCGCCCCGGCGAAAACCGCTTGAAAGCGGCGACCTCATCGGGGCGAGCCGGGCCGGGTCGCCGCGTCGGCCGGCAGCGTCGCCGTAGCCCGGTCGACCCGCCCCCGGACGCCGAAGGCCTATCCGCGGGGGGTCCGCATGAGCCGGCCATGACCGCCGACCTCGCGCGAGCCCTCTACGACAACCTCCGGGTCGCCGGGACGGCCTTCGCCGATCTCGCCCCGGACGGGGCCACGCGGCGGTTCGGCTCGGTCCACGTCGCGACCGCCGGCGTGGCCGTGCCTGACCTCAACGTCGTCCTCGTGACGGACCAGCCCGACGCCGGGAACCTCGAGGACGCCGTGGCGTGGATGGCGGCGCGGGAGCTGCCGTTCCAGGTGGTCGCCACGGACCGGACGCGCGATGCCGTCGAGGCGCTCGACACCGAGCCGGCGCTCGAAGCGGTCGGCAGCCAACCCGGCATGGCGCGGCCCTCGCTCGACGGGCTCGACCGCGGCGGCGCCGACCTCGAGGTCGCCGCAGTGGCCGACGGCGCCGGCCTCGACGCGTTCATCGCCGTCTTCACGGCCGTGTTCGGCACGCCGCGGGACGTCGTCGAACCGCTCGCCCCGGACGCCCTCCCGGCGGGCGAGGCGCTGTCGGCCTTCGTCGGGCGAGTCGACGGCGAGGCCGTCGCCTGCGGGCAGTACGTCCTGCACGACGGCGTCGTCGGCCTCTACAGTATCGGCGTGCGCGAGCCCTACCGCCGGCGGGGGTTCGGCGCGGCGATGACCCGGACGCTGCTCCGGCACGGGCGCGAGGCCGGCGGTCGGATCGGCGTCCTGGAGTCCACGGCGATGGCGGTGTCCCTCTACGAGTCGCTGGGCTTCGAGCGGGTCGCCACCCTCCACCACTTCGCGCCCGTCGGCCAGGACAAGGCGTGAGACGGGGAACCGAGCGGCGTGGTCGAGGTAGAAACCTATTTGGCGGCCACGTCGCCTAGGCTCAGGAGAGGGCCGGTAGCTCAGTCAGGGAGAGCGACGGACTCTTAATCCGTCGGTCGGGGGTTCAACTCCCTCCCGGCCCGTTACGTCCTTCAGCTCACACGAACGCGAGACGTCGGTGGGTTCGCCGCGAGGAGGTTCGAATCCGGTCGAATCACCGCTTTGACAGCCGAGCCCCAGCGAGGCAAGCCATACCGCCCCGGGAATCGCCGCATCGATCGCGGAAGGCCGACCCCTCGACTCAAGAGCTGAGTACCCCCCGATTCGTGAACCGGTGACATGGGCCCGATCGCCCGCACCGCTCGCCGGTCACGTCCGTCGAGACGCGGCATCCAGCGAGCCCGGCGACGATGATCGACGCCGCCGACGAACGAGTCATCGACTGCGACTACCACTTCATGGACTCGTTCAAGCGGGTGGCGGAGTACATGCCCGAGCCGTGGCGCACCAAGTACCGGAACAGCTACTGGGGCGACTCAGGGGTGACCCAGGCCGTGAGCTCCTTCTTTCCGACCTCGACCGGCGACCGGCAGAACTACGGCAAAATCACTCGCGAGCACTCGAACTACCCGCAGGCCCCCGAGGAGCCGGAGCGCATCCGCGAGGGGATGGACTTCCTCGACCTCGACGCCACGCTCCTCATCTCCCACCTCGCGCTCGCCGCCGGCGGGGTCAGGGCCGACGACGAGCGCGTACAGTCGTTCGCGAAGGGTTACCTCGAATACATGCTCGACGAGGTACTCGACCCCGTCGACGGCGTCTACGGGCTCGCCATGATCCCGTATCACGACATCGACGCCTCGCTCGACGTCCTCGACCGGGTCGCGGACGAGGACGCCATCGTGGGGGCGTGTCTCATCACTGCGGGCGCGAGTCCGCCGCTCGGGAACCGCAAGTACGACCCCATCTACGAGCGCTGTGAAGCCTTGGACCTCCCCGTAGTCTATCACACCGGCGGTTCGGGCCTCGACGAGTACGTCCGCGCCGGGTACCAGGAGATGATCGAGACCCACACGCTCGGCTTCCTCGAGTCGAACATGTCCCAGATCGTGAGCGTGGCCTGCCAGGGCGTGCCGGAGAAGTTCCCCGACCTCGACATCGTGTTCATGGAGTCGGGAGTGACCTACCTGCCGGGCCTGATGAGTCGGCTCGACGAGGAATACCTCAAACGCCCCGAGGAGGCGCCGCTGCTGGATGCCCGCCCGAGCGAGTACATCAGCGACTTCTACTTCGGGACCCAGCCCCTCGAGGTCTCGGCCCGGAACGACCTGCTCGAGCTGTGCTTCGACATGGTCGGCGTCGACCGCCTCCTCTACGCGTCTGACTACCCGCACTGGGATTACGACACGCCGGCCATCGTCACGGAGCTCCCGATGCTCGACGACGACGAGCGGCGGGCCATCCTCGCCGGCAACGCGGCCCGGGTGTTCGACCTGTGAACGACGAGTTGATCGAGGTCGGCCCAACCGACGCGTTCGACGACGGCGACCACCAGCTCGTCGAGGTCGGCCGGGTCGAGGTCGGCGTCATCAGGGCCGACGGCGAGTTCTACGCCCTGCGGAACCAGTGTCCCCACGACGGCGGGCCGGTGTGTACGGGACAGGTCGAGCGTGAACTCGTCGGGGAGTTCGAGGCGCCCGGCCAGCGGGTCGAGCAGTATTACGACGACAACTGGATCGTGTCCTGTCCGTGGCACGGCTGGTCGTTCGACCTCGAGACCGGCGAGCACATCGGCGACGACAGCTACAAAGTCCCGACCTACGACGTCGTCGTCGAGGACGGCGTCGTCTACCTCGACCGCGGCGAGTGACGGTCGGGCGGCGTCAGTCCCCGGCGGTGCCGGACCGCCCGGCAGCCGACCGATACCGGGGATGCCGCCACCCCCAGTAGGCGCCCATCTTCGCGACCCACGCCTCGAACGCCGAAGCGCCGTCGAACGAACCCATGACCGGCCCGCCGTCGGCGAGCCCGTCGGCGTCGAACGCGACGAAGACGGCCTCGTTCGGCTCGACCGCGTGGTAGACGGCCGTCTCGCCGGCGTGGTCGATGCCGACCAGGTGGACGTGGCCCGGCCGGTGGTAGGCCAGCAGCTCCCGGGCGAGTTCGCCGGGCGGGCCCGCGCGTCGGCGGGTCCGGATGGCCCGGGCGAGGCCGGCCTTCACCGCCTCGTAGGACGCGCCGGCGGCGCTCGCCATCTCAGCCGTCCCTCCCCTCGCGCAGCCCGAACCGGCGGACCCAGGAGTCGACCGTGTCCGGATGGCAGCCGAAGGCCGCGGCGAGCGCGCGCACGTCCCCGTCGTGCCGGTCGAACTCGCGGGCGAGAATGGCCTCGACCGTCCAGGGCCACGGGTGGCCGAACTCCCGGACGACGGCCGACCGCGAACGTGGGTTCGTGCCGGACATGGCGGTAGGGCAACGTGGCGGCGGACGGGACAAATACCGCAGCCAAAGCCGGGGTGAAACTGAAAGTACGGCGCGCCTCAGTCGGCTGACGGCGATTCGGCGGGACGGCCGATCGACCGACCCCGACGGGGCAGCGGCCGCGGCGTGCGGGCCTCGAGGACGGCCGTGCCGACGCGGACGGCGGCCGCGGTCGCGATGACGGGCAGCGCGAGGACCGCGGCGAAGGCGGCGAGCGTCGCCAGCAGACCGGGGACGGCCAGCAGGTGGCCGACGGTCAGGGCGAGCGCCGCCAGGCTGACGCCGGCGAGGAGCCGGCCCACGGGATGAGCGTCGAGTCCGGGCGTGGGGGTTCGGGGGGAGTGCATGGGTGATCTCACAGGTCATACCTGGCGTCCCGGGACCATAAGTGTAATCTGAAAAACATTTCTGTAGGCGAGACAACTGAAGAATATTTCACCGACCGGCGGCGGGCCGGCGGTCGATTGAGCGGGGACCGAGGACCGGCTGGATGCCTCGATCGACGCCGGCGTCCGGCCGCGAACCGCCGGCGTCAGTCCTGCGGCGAGTAGTTCGGCGCCTCGTCGGTGATCATCACGTCGTGGGGGTGGCCCTCCTGCTGGCCGGCCCGGGAGACCCGCACGAACCCCGCACGCGCCTTGAACTCCGGAATCGATGCCGCGCCGACGTAGCCCATGCCCGACTGCATGCCGCCGACGAGCTGGTAGAGCTCGCTGGCGAGCGAGCCCTTGTACGGCGTCGCGGCCTCGACGCCCTCCGGGATGTAGTCCTCCTCGTCCTCGGGCTCGCCCTTGAGGTAGCGCTCGCCGCCGCCCGACTGCATGGCGCCGACGCTGCCCATGCCGCGGTACTGCTTGTAGCGCTTGCCCTGGATCGTCACCACGCGACCCGGCGCCTCGTCGGTCCCGGCGAAGTACGACCCGAGCATCACCGCGTCGGCGCCCGCCGCGATGGCCTTGATGGCGTCGCCGGAGTACCGGACGCCGCCGTCGGCGATGACCGGCACGTCGTGGGCCGCCGCGACGTCCGCCACCTCCGCCACCGCCGTGATCTGGGGCATGCCGGCGCCGGTGACCACCCGCGTCGTGCAGATGCTCCCCGGGCCGATGCCGACCTTGAGGCCGTCGGCGAAGTCGACCAACGCCTCGGCGGCCTCGGCGGTGCCGATGTTGCCGACGACGACGTCCGCCTCGACGGCGCCGGCGATCTCCCGGGCGCTCTCGACGACGTTCGCGTTGTGGGCGTGGGCGCAGTCGACGAACAACACGTCGGCGCCGGCCTCGTCGGCCGCCGCGGCCCGGTCGGCCTCGAACGGTCCGACCGCGACCCCGACCCGGAGGTTGCCGTCGTCGTCGCGGGCGGCGTCCTCGTGCTCCCGGCGCTGCAGGATGCCCTGCATGGTCACCAGGCCCGTCAGCCGGTTCGCGTCGTCGACGATGGGCACCCGCTCGATCTTGTGCTCGTACATGAGCTCGAGCGCCTCCCGGGTCGTCACGTCCGTCGGCGCGGTGATGACCTGCTCCGTCATCGCGTCGCTGACGGCGTCCTGCTCGCCGACCTCGAGGTAGGGCCGGATGTCGGTCCCCGAGATGATGCCGAGCACCCGGTCCTCGTCGTCGACGACGGGGGCGCCGCTGACCCCTTCTCGCTCCATCATCTCGTCGACCTCGCTGACGGTCTGCTCGGGCGCGGCGGTCACCACGTCCTCCCGGCGGATGACCAGCTCGTCGGCGCGCTTGACGTCGCGGATCTGGGCCGTCATCTCCTCGACGGCCATGTTCCGGTGGAGCACCCCGAGCCCGCCCGCGCGGGCCATCGCCACGGCCATCTCCCGCTCGGTCACCGTGTCCATCGCCGCCGAGAGGACCGGGATGGTCAGCTCGACGGACCGCGTGGCCCGGGTCGAGGTGTCGGCCTGGTCGGGCTCGACGCGGCTCTCCATCGGGCGGAGCAGGACGTCGTCGAAGGTCAGCGCCACCGGGACGTCGAGTTTGGCGGCGTAGGAGGGGGGAGCGTCGGTCGCCATGTCAACGGGACGGAACCCCCGGCCTAAAGCGTTGCGAGGTGGCACAGTCGGGGGGACCGATACCGTCGCGTGCACCTGACAACCGAGGAGTCCGACCGGCCGCCTAGGGCGGCGATGTCCCCCGACGGACTCCTGACGTCGGCCCGCCGGGACGCCCTCCGCGTCGGCCTCGGCCTGCCCGGCTGGCGGCGGAGCCGGTTCGATGTCGACCGGCCCATCACCCACGTCGCCGAGGAGTGCCGGCGGGACCGCCCCGGTCGATCGGGACGGGTCGGACCATTCGCCGCGTGTGACCGTCCGTCACACAAGCCTTATGCCGGTTTCCCGAGGAGTATGGACCATGGCTCCCGCCATGACCACCCACAACCGCATCGCCGGCGAGCGTGACGCGAGCTCCGGCGGGCGTTTTACACGGTTCTTCGGGTGGACCAAAGGGACGGGGGCCTTCCCCACCGGCGCGACCGCGACCGCCCGAGGCCGGCCTCGGGCGCTCCAACGCCGCCCGGCCGACGGGGACGGCCGACCCGCATGAGCCGATGAGTCGGTCGCAGCACCCGGTCGCCCTGCGCCTGGAGCGGCAGGTCGGCGGCGCGACCCGCCTCCTCGCGACGGTGATGGGCCTCCCGCTGGTCGACGGCATCTTCGCCGCCGTCGTCCTCGCCGGGCTGCTCTCGACCGTCGGGGGCATCCTCCAGGTGGGCCTGCTCATCTTCGGCGGCAGCGCGACGGTCGCGGTCATCCTCGCCGAGCTCGACGGCGAGCGCGAAGAGACCCTCCGGACCGTCGCCGTGGTCGGCGCCGTCCTGATCGTCGGCGCCGGGCTCGAGGCCGCCATCGCGCCGACCATCGAGAGCGCGCTCGACATGGCCACCTTCGAGCGGTTCGCCGCCCTGGTCATCCTCGCCATCGCGGCGAAGACCGCGAGCGCCCGCGTCGGCGAGTGGCTCCCCAGGCCGGCCGTCATCGTGGGGCTCGGATTGGTCGCGAGCCTCGACCTCGGCCACCTCGCGTTAGCGGTCACCCTCGAGCCCGGGCTCGTCCTGCGGGCGATGGCCGCCGCCGGGGTGGGCGTGGCGTTCGCCCTCGCGGTGGCGGCGTTCGCGCCGACGCTACGTGACTACGTCGACCTCGACCGGTTCCGGTTCGGCAGCGCCGTGGCGCTGGGGACGCTGCCGCTCGGGCTGCTCGGGGTCGTCCCCGGGAACGCGCCGCTGGCCGTGCTCGCGGTCACGGCGCTGCTGGCCTTCGACCCCGACGGCGGCGTCGCCGCCGCGAGGCGTCGCGCGCGCCACCTCGCCGACGGCGGCGAGGCACTCGAGGCGCCGCCGGAGAATCGCCAGGGCGACGCCGACGAGCGCGCGCCCTGGCTCTGAGGGGCCCCGATCCGCGCCGAGCAGGTTAAAGGCCCGGCCGCCCAGGCCCCCGACATGGCGGAGAACCGCGTCGTCGAGGGCCGGATGGTCACGCCGGACGCCCTGGCCGAGCAGCTCCACGGCGAACCCGTCATGGAGGCCGACGCCATCGAGGACGCCGACTTCGACTGCCCGGCGTGTGGCGGCTCGGTGCTCGCCGTCGGGTTCATGCCGGACGTGACGGCGTTCGTCACCGGCTACAAGTGCCAGGACTGCGCCTGGCACGACGTCGAAGACAGCTGAGACGCCGCCGAAATCGGGGCAACCGAAACCCCTATAGGAATATTCGGCCTACGCCAGCCCGCGGGGTCGTGGCCTAGTCCGGCAAGGCGGCTGA
This sequence comes from Halobacteriales archaeon, assembly GCA_042219705.1. Classification (GTDB taxonomy): domain Archaea; phylum Halobacteriota; class Halobacteria; order Halobacteriales; family Hikarchaeaceae; genus JBDGPL01. The sequence continues at coordinate 8,207 of JBDGPL010000163.1, forward strand.
CTCCAGAGGTACCCGCCCGGGACGACACTCCAGGTTGATATACCGAGCGGCCGGCTGATCACCGGCCGCGTTGACGACCCTCTGGAGTTCCGAGGCGACACCGGAGATATCAGCCGATCGGGGGTTCAAATCCCTCCGACCCCATCGCGGCATTTTCCTTAGGGAAATTTTCGACGTTACCACTTGCGTTTTCCCTGTTTTTAGTTGGTGTTAATAG
>JBDGPL010000164.1:0-7920 GCA_042219705.1 Halobacteriales archaeon
CGCTGGCCGATGCGGTCGACCGCGAGCGCATCGAGACCGGCGCCCGGGTGACCGACCTCGAGACGGCCGGCGGAGCCGTCGATGGGGTGGCCGTCGAGGGCGACGGCCGGGTCCAGCGCCACGACGTCGATGGCGTCGTCGTCGCGACGATGCCGAACGTCCTCGAGGCCCTCACCGGCTACGCCTGCGACGTCGACTTCCAGGGCACGGTGTGCGCGGTGGCGAGCCTCCCCGAGGCGCTGACCGATACGTACTGGCTCAACCTCGCCGACGAGTCGCGGTTCGGCGTCCTCCTCGAGCATACGAACTTCGTCCCGCCGTCGCGCTACGGCGGCGAGCACCTCGTCTACCTGGCCTCCTACGTCCAGGACGACGACGAGCTGGTCTGGCAGCTCGACGACGACGCGCTCGTGGACTACTGGCTCGACGGCATCGCGGCGCTCTTTCCCTCGTTCGACCCGGCCGACGTCAACTGGGTGCGCGTCGCCCGGAACCCCCGGACGGCGCCGATTTACGAGCGGGGCTACCTCGAGAAGGTGGTCCCCTACGACCTGGGCGACGCGGTCGCCGACGGGCTGGCCTACGCCGGCATGGCGACCCGGGCGCAGTACCCCGAGCGCAGCCTCAACGGCGCGGTCGAGGCCGGGTTCGCGGCGGCCGAGGCGCTGCTCGACGGCCCCGGCGGCTGACATCGCCGGGGTCGCCCACACCCGTCGACCGCCGACGGAGCCGGCCGGCCGCCGCCACAGGGCTTACGGCCGGGACGGCTGAATCGCCGCGCCGATGCGCCTTCGCCGACGGACGCTGCTCGCGGGGACGGGGGGCTGGCGGTCCCGCTGTCGGGCTGTCTTGATTCGGTGCCCGGCCGACGGCCGGCCGTCGACGTGGGCCTCCGGAACGACACCGCGGACCGACGATCGTTTCCGGTCGAGCTGCTTCGCGACGATGGGCACGCCGGCGACGACGCCCGGGTCCTCCACCGGGAATTCGTGGTACCGCCGGCGCCGGACGGCGAGCCGGCGGGGGTCGCTCGGGAGCCCGATGTCGTGCCGCAGCGGCGGTACGTGGTCCGGGTCCGGCGACGGTCGGGCGCGGGGGTTGGCGCCATCGGCATTTCGTCCCCGAGGGCTCTGAGGCCGCGGAAAGCGCGATCGACGTGCCTCCCGACGACGCCATCGGGGCGCTCTACACGCAGTTCTAGCAGTCCGGCTGCCGGGCCGCCAGGACGGGCACGCGGGTCGTCCCGACCCCCGGCTGGGTTCCTGGACGGTTCTCGCCCTCGTTACTCCCCGGACTCGTCGTCGAGTCCGAGCACCTCGCGCGGGTCGACCTCGCCCGGCCCGGCCGCCCGCCCGACCTCGCCGTCGGTCTCGACGTACGTATCGTCGGCGTAGCCGCCCTCGGCGTGGGGCGACTCGGGGTTCTCGAGCTTCGCGGGCGTCGCTGGGGCGTCGGGGACCTCGCCGGTGCGGAAGTCGCCGAGCGGGTCGTCGCGGGTGACGCCGTGGGCGTCGAAGAAGTCCGCGTAGCGCTCGATGTGGGCGTCGAGCTCCGCGAGGGGGAACTCCAGCATCTCCGTCCAGCCGTGGTTCGCGAAGTCGAGGTTGGCCTGGACGTGGGTGATCTCCCGGGCCTCGGCCTCGGGGTAGCCCGCCTCGAGCGCCGCCACGTAGGCGTCCATCGCGGCGTCGAAGAACGCTTCGAGCCGGGGCCGTCGGGCCTCGCGGTGCTCGGGGTCGGCCCGGCCGGCGAAGACCCGGACGTGGAGGTCGACGAGCCAGTCCCGGACCCGTTCGCCGAGCACCGGCAACGTCAGCGCCCGTTTCGCCGCGACGTGGCGGACGGACTGGCGGAGTTTCACGTCGGGCCGACTATCGCTTCGCGGGCCTTGAACCTCCCGCCCGGCCCCGGCCCGCCCGCGGCGTCGTCGGGGCCGCCCGTCCTCGGGGGGTGGGCCGGCCCGACGGGCACGCTGCCGTGGGACGCTGTCACGTGCCCCGGAGCGGTCGAATAGCAATCCCCATTAACCCCCGACCCAAAGCCACCGGACATGGCCGGGTCGTACGTGATTATCGGCGACGGCGTGGCCGGGAGCTCGGCGGCGGAGACCATCCGCGAGCAGGACGCCGAGTGCGCCGTCACCGTCATCACCGACGAGGGCGAGCCCCTCTACAACCGGATCCTCACCAAGGAGTTCGCCAAGGGCAAGATCCCCGAGGCGCCCCTGGCCATCCACGACGAGGACTGGTACGAGGAGCGCGACATCGACCTCCGGCTGAACACGCTCGTCACGAGCGTCGACGCCGACGAGCACGTCGTCCACACGCACGACGGCGAGACGCTGTCGTACGACGCCCTGCTCGTCGCCACCGGCGGCACCCCGACCCAGCTCCCGGTACCAAACAGCGATGCCGACGGCATCCACCACTTCTGGACCTTCCAGGACGCCCGGGCCATCGCCGAGCACGCCGCCGAGGCCGAGCGCGGCGTCGTCATCGGTGCCGGCCTGCTCGGCATCGACTTCGCGGCGGTCTGTGCCGCCCAGGACCTTCCGGCCGACTACATCATGCGCGGCAACCGCTGGTGGCGCTACGCCCTCTCGCTGGAGGGCGCCGAGATCGTCCACGAGGGGATGCGCAACCAGGGCGTCGAGCCGGTGCTCGAGTCCGGCGTCGAGTCCTTCGAGGTGGACGACGATGGCCACGTCACCGCCGCCATCGACGCCGACGGCGAGCGCCACCCGGCCGACTTCGTCGGCATCGCCATCGGGCTCACCTTCAACACCGAGTTCCTCCACGGCACCGACGTCGAGACCGACAACGGCGTGGTGGTCGACGAGTACATGCGGACCAACGACCCGGACATCTACGCCGCCGGGGACATCACCCGGTTCTACGACGTCATCATCGACGACTACAACCAGAACGGCTCGTGGGGCTCGGCGAAGGAGCAGGGCTCGGTGGCGGGGCTCAACATGGTCACCGACGACGAGACCGAGGTCTTCCGCTGGGTCCCCTCGTATTCCATCACCCACTACGAGTTCCCGTTCCTCTCCTTCGGCCACCCGACCATCGGCGACGAGGCGTGTGAGCGCCGGTACGACGAGACCACGTGGCGTCGGCTGACGTTCAAGGACGGCCAGCTCGTCGGCGGCGTGCTCATCGGCGACCTGGCGCCCCAGAGCGCCTACAAGACGCTCATCCGGGAGGAGCGCCACGTGGTCGACCAGCAGGAGGCTTTGCTGGCCGAGACGGTCGACCTCGACGCGCTGGCCCCCGAGGCCGGCCAGTAGTTCGCGGCCGGGCCCGTCCGGACCGCCGGGACGGGCGGGAGCTGTTGGTCCGAACCGATGCGGTTTTGCGCCCCGCGGCGGACCCACGCCCATGAGCGACGGCGGGACGATGACGCTGGCCTTCGAGCTGTCGGCGCTCCGGGCGCTCGCCGACCCCGCCGAGGCCGTCGCCGACGCCCGGCAGTGGACGGAGTACCTCGGCATCGTCTCCGACGAGCCCACCTACGCCGTCACCAACTTCGCCCGGAAGCGCCGCATCCGCCAGGACTTCTTCTCCGGACCGAAGGACAAGGGCGAGTCGCTGGCCGCCGTCCGCGAGCAGTTCGACACCGACCGCCACGTCTTCGTGGGGACCTCGGACGCGGACGCCGCGCTCGCCGCCGAGCACGGCTGGGAGTACCAGCCCGTCGAGGATGCCGCCGACGCGGCCGGCTGGGCCCTCGCAACCGACGAGCAGGCCGACGACGCGGCGAGCGAGGGCGCGGCCCGCGACGACTGGCCCTGACCGAGCCGGGGGCATTTATACGGGCCGGGCCCGGCCGGTCTGCCATGTCGCTCTCGGTCGCCGACGCCCTCCGGGACGGGCTCGGGCGGACGTTCGAGCGCAGCGGGCTGCAGCTCGTCGCGGTCTTCCTGGCCGTCCGGCTGGTCTCGGCCGTGGCCACGAACACGCTGAACCGGGCCAACCTCACCCTCGCCGAGGAGCTCGGCGCGCTGCCGAGCGACTTCGCGGCCAGCCCGTTCGCCGGCCTGGCCGACGCCCCAACCCCCTTCGCGCTCGGCATCGGGCTCGCCGGCGCGTGGGTGCTGTTCGTGGCCGTCGCGCTCGCGGCCGAGGCGGCCCGCATCGTGGCCGTCCGGACGATGGCGGCCGAGGACCCGACGGCGATCCCGGTCGACGCCCGCCGGGGGCTCGGGACGGCGACCGTCAACGGCTTCGTCGGCGGCCTGATCGTCTACACGCTGACGACCCTCGGACTCGTCGTCCTCGTCGTCCCGGGCCTGTTCCTCGCGATGGCCTTCTTCTTCGTCCGCCAGGAGATCGCCCTGAGGGACGTCAACTTCGTCGAGGCGATGGGGGGCTCGTGGGAGCGCTCGGCCGGGAACCGCCTGGAGCTGTTCGGCCTCGCGGTCGCCATCTTCCTGGTTGGCGTCGCCGGGTCGGTCCCTGGCTTCGTCCTGAGCGCCGCCTCGCCGGCCGCCAGCGCCCTCGTCTCCGCCGTCATCCGGGCGTTCGTCGTGGTCTTCGCCATCGCGAGCGTCACCCGGGCGTACGTCCAGCTCCGCGAGGACGACGACGGGGCCGACGAGCCCGAACCGGACCCGTACGAGGGCGCTCTCGGCCCGGACGACCTGCCCGAACCGGACGCCGAGAACGCTCCCTGAGCGGGCTCCCCCGGTGGCCCCGGAGCGGGGGGCTTAACCGGCCGAGCGACGAACCGCGCCCATGGCGGAGCCGCGGGTGCCGGGGCCGTCGGGGACCGAGCTGGGGCTGCCCTGTGGGGAGACGGTGCACACCCATGACCTCGACCTCGGGATGCGCGCGCTCGACTGCGGCTGCGGGGCGCGCCACGCCGTCGTGCTCGACGTCCACCCGCCCGACCGGTTCCTGCCGGAGTTCCTCGTCGAGGCGCTCCGGGAGACCGTCGAGGCCGCGGACGCCGAGGCGCGCGGCGAGTTCGGGACGCCCCACCTCATGGGCCTGGTCGTCGAGGACTTCCCCGAGGCGGTGGCCGTGGCCGACGCGAGCGACGACGGCCACGTGGGCTACGCGCTGGCCTGGGTGACCGACTTCGACGACCGCCGGCTCCACGAACTCGTCGTCGAGCTCGTCGTCGAGCTGATGGACCACGCGGTGAGCCACGCGGACGACGAAGCCGCCGTCGCCGAGTTCGAGGCCCAGCTCGACGCGTTCGATGTCGACGCGTTCGTCGAGCAGTACCGCGCGGAGCGCGAGTGGTCGGCCCGGGACGTGCCCGGCGCGTAGCGAGCTGGCGAGGCCGTCCACTCAGTCGTCGGCGGTCGCCCGCCGACGCCCACCGACGAGCCCCGGCAGCGCCGCGAGCGAGTCGAGCTCGTGGGTCGGCTCGTGCTCAAGGGCATAGTCCGCCCGGTGGTCGCGCCGGACGAAGGCCGAATCGACGCCGGCCGCCGCGGCCGCGGCGAGGTCGACGTTGCTATCGCCGACGTACAGCGGCCGGTCGGCGTCGAGTGCGTCGAGGGCCCGCTCGAGGAAGTCCGGCGCGGGCTTCTTTCGCTCGATGGCCTCGAGCGTGGGCGCCCGGCCGATGGCCGGGTCGAACCGGTCGGCCAGCCCGGCGTGCTCGAGCAGGAAGGAGACGGTGGCCTGCTGGTTGTTGCTGACGACCGCCAGCGGGACCCCGAGGTCGACGGCCGCCGCGACGTCGTCGTAGAGGGCCTTCTCGCCCCGCCGGATGGCGGCGCGCTGGGCGGCCGAGGCGTGGCGGTCCCGGTCGCGCCAGAACCCGGCGACGTCGTCGATGCCGTGGGCCGCACCTATCGCCCGGAGCTCCTCGGGCGTGATGGCGAACAGCCGGTCGACGACGTCGTCCGCCGGCTCGTCGACGCCGTGCTCGGCGAGGGCCCGGCGGATGGCCCCGCGCAGCGTCGCCGGGGCCGTGGGCTCGACGAGGACCCCGTCGGCGTCGAAGACCACGGCGTCGTACATGGGCGTGGGAGTCAGGCGGCCGGCGGCCAAAAGCGCGACGGCTACGCCTCGAGCACGCTCTCGGCCAGCCGGGGGACGAACGTCCCGACGTCGGTGACCATGCCGATGGCCTGCGCCGAGCCCCGGTCGACCAGCTGGGTGACGGTCGCGGGGTTGATGTCGACGCAGACCACCCGGGCGGTCGAGGGCAGACAGTTCCCGACGGCGACGGAGTGCAGCAGCGTCGACATCATCAGCACGAGGTCGGCCGCGTGGGCCTGCTCGCGGATGGCGGCCTGGGCTTCGACGGCGTCGGTGATGGTGTCTGGCAGCGGCCCGTCGTCCCGGATGGACCCGGCGAGGACGTAGGGGACATCGTTCTCGACGCACTCGTACATCACGCCCGACTCGACGACGCCCCCCTCGACTGCCGCCTCGATGCCGCCGGCGCGGATGATCTCGGAGATGGTGTAGATGTGGTGCTTGTGGCCCTTCCGGGGATGCTCGAGGGTCTCGACGTCCATGCCGAGGGAGGTGCCGTAGAGGTCTCGCTCGAGGTCGTGGACGGCGAAGCCGTTCCCCGTGGAAAGCGCGTCGACGAACCCCTCGCGGACGAGCCGGGCGAGGTCCTCGCCGGCCCCCGAGTGGATGAGCGCCGGGCCGGGGACCACGAGGACGTTCCCGCCCGTCTCCTTGGTCGAGACGACGGCGTCGGCGATGTCGTCGATGAGCGACAATGACGGCCGCTCGCTGGACACGCCGCCCTGCATGAACCCGAACGGGCCGCTGGGATCCCGCGGGCGCTCGGGCGGGTTGACCTTGATGCCCGCCTCGCCGGTGACGACGAGGTCCCCCGCCTCGACCGCGTTCAGGACCTTGGTATACGCCCGGGGGCCGTCTGGGTCGACGACGACGGCGCAGTCCATCTCGACGGCCTCGACGTCGAGCCACTCGCCCTCGTGGCGGACCTGGGTCGGGTGGTTCGTCGTCGAGTAGAAGCCCCGCGGGACGACCTGGTCGGCGGGGGCGGGCTCGAGGGTGGCGTCGGCCGGGTCCGAGAGGGTGGCCCCCAGCTGGTGGAGCTCGTGGAGGATGGGCTGCAGCGTCTCGGCGTCGTCGGCGGAGACCTCCATCCGGCAGTAGCTCGTCTCGTCCTTGCGGGTCCCGACGTCGAACTGCTCGACGTGGAAGGAGCCGCCCATGTCCATCACGACGCCGAAGGCCCGCTGCATCATCCCGGAGTCGATGATGTGCCCCTCGAGCTCGACGGTCCGCGAGGCGGTCATGGGCCGGCGGAGGGCCACCGGGCGCTTGAGCGTTCCGGGAGCCGGGAGCGATTGTCCGAAGCGGCGGGGAAGCCTCTTTGTCGTCGTCGGCCCTAGCGTCGCCTGGCCGATGACGAGCCCAGCGGTTCCGAGCCCCGTCCCAGGGCGATGCGGAACCCTATGAGTGCCGAGGCCAGTTTCTCGTCCGGACGCGGAAGTTTCTACTGCCGAACGCCGTCGGTCGACCGACCGGTGGCCCGTCAGACGAACCGGCGGGGCTTATGGGGGCCTCCACCGACGTCACGCCCGGCATGATCGTCTTCCACGCGAGCTTCCCCATCGACCCCGACCGCCGGGAGGATGCCCTCGAGTTCATCGACGACCTCGTCGAGCAGTCGAACCGCGAGCCCGGGATGGTCGACTACCGGGCGGCCACCGACGTCCAGGACCCGAACGTCGTCCGGTTCTTCGAGGTCTACGAGGACGAGGCTGCGTTCGAGGCCCACACGGAGACCGACCACTTCGCGGCCTTCGAGGAGCGCCTGCCGGCGTTCCTGGCCGGCGAGCCCGAGCTCCGCCGGTTCGACGTCGAGGAGGCGGCCGAGCTCGAGTTTTGAGTCGGTCGAGCTGGCTTCGCCAGCGGCCGGACCGCCGTGGCTTTGGCCCCGCGGACCGTACGGAATCCGTGGCCTACC
>JBDGPL010000165.1:0-3190 GCA_042219705.1 Halobacteriales archaeon
CCGAGACCATCCGCTGGACGTCCCGCTGGGGCGGGAAGGTCACGGGGACGTTCATGACCGTCGCGTCGCGACCGGCGTCGGTCACCCGGTCCCAGAGCCGGGTCGCCTGGACGTCCCGGCCCATCGGGACGTAGGTCTCGTAGCTGCCGACCTCCCGGTCCTGGAACCCGTACACCCCGGTCCGGCCGGGGTTCACGCCGGTCGTGAGGCTGGGCCAGCAGGCGCTCGACTCCGGCGGGACGATGCTGTCGATGGCCCCGGCGCTCCCGTCCTCGGCCAGGGCGGACAGGTTCGGGAAGACGTCGGGGTTGTCCTCGACGAGGTGAAACGGCACCCCGTCGATGCCCACGAACGCGACGCGGGGACCGTCGCCGCCGCGCAGCCGGTCGAACAGGCCCATGCCGGCGTTCTACCCCTGACGGGGTTAAGAACCTTTCAGCTTGGGTCGGCGCCCGGATCGTCCGGCGGGGCTCGAGGCGACGCCTCGCCGGACCGACGCGAGCCTGTCTCGCCTGCCGACGGCGGCACGAAGTTGGTGGGGACGACCGTGACGTGGGCGAGCCCGATGGCGGGCCGGGCGGTGGCCATCACGGTATCGCTACGGGCCGAACCACCTTAGTATTACTCATACGCATAAGTCATGGCCGGGACGCGGGTGATTACCGCCGGGTATCCGGCTGGCAGTCGTCGGTGCCCGGCCGGGCTTGACCCGCTCGGCCAGTGGTCGGCCCCGTCCGGCGGCCGACAACCGGGCCGTTCGAGGCTATCGACCGCTGGCTCAGCCGAACTGCTCGGCGTAGAGCTCCCGGGAGTGCTCGATGGCGTCCAGCGCAGCCGCCCGGTCCTCCCAGCCGAGCGTCTCCGTCTCCTTGCCCGCCTCGAGGTTCTTGTAGGTCTCGAAGAACTCGTCGATCTCGTCCCGGAGCTGCTGGGTCACGTCGTCGAGGTCCCGGATGTGGTCGTAGCGGGGATCCTCGTCGGGGACGGCGATGACCTTGTCGTCCTGCTCGCCGTCGTCGTCCATCCGCATGAGCGCCACGGGCCGCGCCTCGATGATGCAGCCCGGGAACGTGGCGTCCTCGACGAGGACCAGCGCGTCGAGCGGGTCGTCGTCGTCGTACCAGGACCGAGGGATGAAGCCGTAGTCCGACGGGTAGTGGACGTTCGAGTGGAGCACCCGGTCGAGCACGACGCCGGGGACGTCCTTGTCGTATTCGTACTTGTTGCGCTCGCCCTTCAGACACTCCACGACGACGTAGACGGCCTCCGGCGGGTCCGGGCCCGCCGGGAGGTCCTCCCAGAGGTTGGCCATACGCGCCGGCTGGAGTGGCCGCCCCAAAGGAGTTGCCATCGGCCGCCGCCGGGCCTGGCGGCGTCTCGGGGGAAACTAGTCTGGGGTTTGACAACCGTTAAATATCGCCCTCGGCTAGCCCCGACCATGACCGAGGCCTCCGCCCGCCCCCGTTCCGCCCGCGATCTGACCGCCTTCCAGCAGACCATCCTGGTCGTGCTCGCGGAGTCCCCACGGTACGGCCTCGCCATCAAGCGCGAGCTCGAGGAGTACTACGACGAGGAGGTCAACCACGGCCGCCTCTATCCCAATCTCGACGACCTCGTGGGCCTGGGCCTCGTCGAGAAGAGCGAGCTCGACAAGCGGACCAACGAGTACGCGCTGACCGACGAGGGCCTCGCGGCCGTCGAGGACCTGCTGGCCTGGTCGCTCGCCCGGTTCGTGACCGACGAGGACCGGGCCGCGTTCGTCGAGGGCGCCGTCGAGGACGCCCTGGCCGACTGACGGCGGGTCACTTCGCCCCGTCGGCGATCCTCGGCGGCTCGGCGTCCGCCGCGGCGAAGACCAGCTCGAGGGAGGTCTCCGCCACGGCCAGCTGTTCGTCGGTCGGCCAGGCGTTCCGGGGGAGGTACTCCTCGAGGAACTCCCGACACTCCCGGGGCCCGGCGGTCTCGACCCGGCGGGCGTAGTGATTGCTCATGAAGTCGGCGAACGCGGCGGCCGTCGCGCCGTGGACCGGGCCGTGGCGGTCCCCGACGGCCTCGGCGAGCCCGCGGTTGTGGGCCTCGATCGCGGCCCAGTCGTCGGGGTCGCCGGCACCGGCCAGCGGCCGCTCGACGGCCCGGTCGAGGTCGTCGATACGCTCGGGATCGACGGCGTCGTCCGCGAGCCAGTCGGCCGGGTAGCAGACGAGCGTCGCCTGGCCGTCCTCTTCCCGCACCCGGGCCGCGTAGCCGTGGTCGTCGAGGATGGCGTCCCGCTCGTCCCGGTAGGCGGCGGCCTCGTCATCGTCGACGGCCCCGCGGGCGAGATGGGTGAGCCGGACCGCCTCGTCGATGGCGTCGCGGGGCAGCTCGGTCATCGCCGGTTGGTTGGGGCGGTCACTCGAGTGCCTCGCTCGCCAGGGCGTCGGCTCGGTCGTTGACCGTTCGGGGGACGTGGGCGATGGCCCACTCGTCGAACGCGGCGAGCAGCTCCCGCACGGTGACCCGGTGCTCGCGCAGGGAGGGGTCGTTCGTGTCCCACTCGCCCGTGACCTGCTTGACCACCAGCTCGGAGTCGCCACGGACCTCGAGCTCGTCGAAGCCGTAGTCCCGGGCGGCCTCCAGGCCCGCGATGAGTGCCCGGTACTCGGCCTGGTTGTTCGTCGCCCGCCCGATGCGCTCGCCCGCCTCCGCGACGATGCCGTCGGCCGAGACCAGGACCCAGCCGATGGCCGCCGGGCCGGGGTTGCCCCGGCTGGCGCCGTCGAAGTAGAGGTGGGCCCGGCCGGCGTGGTCGTCCGCCAGCAGCCCAACCAGGGCGTGGGGGTCCTGTCCCTGGACGACGACCTTGTCGTCGTACGCGACGGCCGTCGCGCCACGGTAGGTCGCCCGCCAGCGCTCGTGGGGCGTATTGCCCGGCTCGACGGTCGCGCCGGCCGCCTCGAGCGCCTCGCGGGCCGCCTCCACGTCGCCCTCGATAACGGGCATCGCCCCCGGGTCGGCCACCGCTCCCCTTAACGCTTTCCGGTTCGGCCCCGCGGCCCGAAGCTGTCGTTGGCGAGACAAAACGGTGCCGTCTAGCGATTTTGAGCATCGAGACCCGGCGGCCGAACTGGCCGCGATACAAAGGGTTTAAGGCTATCGGTCCTACTACTATAAAAGTGCGATGACACGGTCCACCCGCCAGCGGGAGCGA
>JBDGPL010000166.1:0-9582 GCA_042219705.1 Halobacteriales archaeon
CGAACGCCTCGACGACCTCGCGGAACTCCCGGACCTGGTGCTGGCGGCGCATGTCCGCGAGCACGGCGTCGGAGCCGCTCTGGACCGGCACGTGCAGGAAGTTGTAGAGCTCGTCGTGGGCGGCGTACACCGCGGCGAGCTCGTGGCGGATGCCGTGGACGCCCTTCGGATTGGCCATGCCGACGCGGACCCGGAAGTCGCCGTCGAGCGCACAGATGCGCCGGAGCAGCTCGGGGAGCTTGCGCTCGCCCGTATCCCAGCCGTAGACCCCGGTGTCCTGGCCGGTGACGCGGAGCTCGCTGGCGCCGGCGTCCAGGAGCTCGCGGGCCCGCTCGACGTTCGCCTCGACGGGCGGCGAGTCGATCTTCCCCGTCGCGTGCTTCGTGATGCAGTAGGAGCAGTCGCTCATGCAGCCCCGGGCGATGGGCAGGATGCCGACCTCGCCGTCCAGCACGGCGGCCGAATCGGCCGTCGGCGTCGGGCACTCGCCGTTGCCGACCGCGGCGGGCACCTCGTCCCAGCCGACGACCCGGGCGTCGACACCGGCCTCGGCGAAGGCCTCGCCCTGGGCGAGCGCCATGCAGCCGGTGACGACGAGGTCGGCCGTCTCGGCCGCCAGCGCGTCGGCCCGGCGAAGCATCCGGTCCTCGGTGGTCTCGACGACGGTACAGGTGTTCAGGATGGCTACGTCGGCGTCGGCCGCCGCCTCGACCCGGCGGTGCCCGGCGTCGCGGAGCCGCCGCTCGATGGCGGCCGTCTCGCCGCGGTTGGCCGTGCAGCCGTAGGTCTCGATGACGTAACTGGCCATCCGGTCGTCGGCCCCACGAGTGGCCCGGCGAGCAAAAGCACGGCGCTTCGCGCGGCCGTCAGTCGCCGTCCTCGGCGGAGTCGTCGTACCCCGCCAGGATGGCGACGCCGCTCGAAGCCCCGAGGCGGGCGGCGCCCGCATCCAGCATCGCCCGGGCCTCCGGCCACGACCCGATGCCGCCGGCGGCCTTCGTGGGCAGGTAGTCGGCGAGCAGCGCGACGTCCTCGGTCGTCGCGCCGCCGTCGACGAACCCCGTCGACGTCTTCAGGAACGCCGCCCCGGCCGATTCGGCCGCCTCGGCGGCCGCGTGCTTCTCGGCCTCCTCGAGCAGCGGCGCCTCCACGATGACCTTGACCGGCACCGGGACCGCCGCCACCACCTCGGCGAGGTCGAACTCGACGGCGTCGAGCTCGTCGGCCCGGAGGCGGCCGACGTTCAGCACCACGTCCAGCTCGTCAGCGCCGTCGTCCCAGGCGCGGGCCGCCTCCTCGCGCTTCGTCGCCGTCGCGTGCTGGCCGTGGGGAAACCCCACGACCGTCACCAGCGGGACGCTCGGGGCGTAGTCGGCCGCCTCGGCGACGTAGCAGGGCGGGATGCAGGCGTTCATGCCGTGCTCGAGCGCCTCGTCGAGTACCCGCCGGACGTCGGCGGGCGTCGTCTCCGGGCCGAGGACGGTGTGGTCGATGCGGCCGGCGAGGTCGGCGCGGTCCATGGCGGCCACACGGGCCGCGGGGTATAGGAGGCTCCGGTGCCCCACGCGGTCCCGGGGCGAACGCGGCCGTCCCGGTCCAGCCCGGAATCCCACCGGCGGCTGGGCACCGCCGTGGGCTTTTGCTCGCCCGGCCCGTAGCCGGTCCATGGCCGAACTCGCCTCGCCCGTCGAGGAGACCGCCGCCGACATCGAGTCAATGGAGATCCGCGGGGCGGCGACCATCGCCGACGCGGCCGCGGCGGCACTCGCCGCCCAGGCCGAGGCCAGCGAGGCGGCCGACCCCGAAACGTTCCGGGAGGAGCTGCGGGCGGCCTGCCGGACGCTGTACGATACCCGCCCGACGGCGGTGAGCCTGCCCAACGCGCTCCGGTTCGTGATGCAGGGCCTGGAGGGCGAGACCGTCGAGGCGCTCCGGGAGTCGGCGGTCGAGTCCGCCGAGGCGTTCCGGGCGAACCTCGACCGGGCCCAGGACCAGCTGGGTCGGGTGGGCGCGAACCGGCTACGCGACGGCGACGTGATCATGACCCACTGCCACTCGACGGACGCGCTGGCCTGCGTCGAGGGGGCCCTCGAGCAGGGCAAGTCGCTGGCCGCCATCGTCAAGGAGACGCGACCCCGCAACCAGGGCCACCTCACCGCCGAGCAGCTCCGGGCGTGGGACGTCCCGGTCACGCTCATCGTCGACAACGCGGCCCACCGGTACCTCGACGAGGCCGACCACGTGCTGGTCGGCGCCGATGCCGTCGCCGCCGACGGCTCGGTCATCAACAAGATCGGGACCAGCGGCCTGGCCGTCTCGGCCCGCGAGCGGGGCGTCCCCATCATGGTGGCGGCCCAGACCATCAAGCTCGACCCGTCGACGTTGGCCGGCCACACCGTCGACATCGAACAGCGCGACGAGGCCGAGGTCCTCGACGACGCGACCCGGGCCGAGCTCGGCGGCGTCGAGGTCGAAAACCCGGCGTTCGACGTCACCCCGCCGCGCCACCTCGACGCCATCGTCACCGAGCGCGGCCAGTTCCCGCCCGAAAGCATCGTGACGCTGATGCGGGAGCTGTTCGGCCGGGAGGTCGACGAGCCCTGGACCCCGTAGGCCGGGACCCGGGACCACAACGCCTATCGCCGTACCGCCGCACCCCGGGCCATGGCCCTGCTGCCGGCCGGGTTCGTCCTGCCGCCGCCCGCGTACCTCGCCGGGCTCGTCGCTGGGGCCGGCGTCGTGGCCGCCGCGCTCTGGCGGCTCGCCCCGGCGGTGACCGCCGAAACGGTGCTCGCGCTCGCACCGTGGATGGGGGTCGGCGCGGCGCTGCACGCGCTCTATGTCGTCGGCGCTGCCCCGGACCCGGCCGCGCCGCTGTTGGGGGCGCCGGCCGTTTACGGGACGGTCTTCGTCGTGGCGGGGACGGTCTGGGCCGGGCTGGCCACCGCGACCCGAGTGGACCCGCGGCGGGTCGCCGGTTGGCTGGGAGCCGTCGGGACCGTCGCGTTCCTGGCCGCCGCGGCCGCCGTCCTGACGAGCGGGTCCGCATTCGCCCCCATCTGGCCGGCCGTCGGGCTCCTCCTCGCGTTCGTCGTCGCAGCGGCGGCGTGGCGCGTAATCGTCCGACTCGCCCCGGAGGCCGCCGCGACTGGCTGGCCGGGGAGGCTCGTCGTCTTCGCCCACGCCCTCGACGGCCTCTCGACCGCCATCGGGGTCGACGTCATCGGCTTCGGCGAACGGACCCCCCTCTCGCGACTCGTGATGGACATCGCCGGAGCCCTGCCAACCGCCGAGACGGTGGGCGTCGGGTGGCTGTTCGTCCTCGTCAAACTCGCCGTGGCAGGAGCCGTCGTGGCGCTGTTCGCCGGGCTGGTCGACGAGGATCCGCGGCAGGGCTACCTGCTGCTGGCCGTCATCGCGGCGGTGGGGCTCGGCCCGGGCATCCACAACCTGCTGTTGTACGCGGTCGCGAGCTGAGCCCGCCGTACCGACGGGACGCCCCGGGACGCTCACTCGAGCGGCCGCAGTCGGACGTCGCCGTTCGTCGTCCGGGCGGTCACCCGGTCACCGCCCCCGTTGTAGCGGCCGACGACGTGGCGAGCCGCATCGGTCGTTCGCTCGAGCGTAAGGCCCGACACGACGATCGCGCCCGTGACGGTCCGGAGCTCGAACGTCGCTCGAAGGCCGGCCGTCGGCCGGACGGTCACGTCGCCGTTGGTCGACGCGGCCGTGACCGGCCCGCGGGTGTGTCGCAGGTCGACGTCGACCGCGCCGTTGGTCGAGACCGCCCGGTCGACGCCCGCCGTCCAGGTCGCCACGACGTCGCCGTTCCCCGACCGGAGCGAGACGAACCCGTCGACGTTGTCCGCCTCGACGCGGCCGTTCACGCTCGCGAGCCTCGCGTCGCCCGCGACGTCCCGGACGACGACGTCCCCGTTCGCCGACTCGAAGACCCCCGCGACCGCGGCCGCCGGAATGCCCACCTCGAAGTCGACGGCGACCCGCGGCTGGCTGAGCGGGCTCACGTCCGGATAGACGGCGCGGGCCGTCAACACGCCGCCGGTTCGCGTCACCTCGACGTCGACGCGCTCGAGGGCTGACCGGCCGTCCCGCGACCGCTTCACCGCCTCGACGACCACGTCCATCCCCGACACCTTCGTGGCGGTGATCGACCCGTTCCGGCCCAGGACGTTCACCCGGAGCCCGCCCTCGGCCGGGTACCGGTCGGAGAACGTCTCTTCGGCCGTCCTGTCGCTCCGCCCGGTGCCGCAGCCGGCGAGCGAGCCGAGCGCCGCCAGCGAGCCGAACCGGAGCAGTTTGCGGCGGTTCATCGCCACGGTTCGCGCCCCGGCGCCGACGTCCCGTCGGGCCGGGTCCGACCGGCCGGCCGCGTGACCCCTGACCTGTCGGTGCCAGCCATGGACACGGGTTCGTCGGCCGGCTCGAAAACGGCCGGCGACGATTCCCACGACCCGGGAATGTCGACGTCGCCGCCCGTTCCTCGGGCCGTCAGCAGTCCGGCCAACCGTGACGGACGTTCGCCGCATCCCGTGGGCCCGCTGGGTCCCCCGGTGGCCGACCGTGGCATCGCTCGAGGCCTCACCCCTCGCGCCCGGCGCATTTTTCTCCGCCGGGAACGACGTTCCAGGCCGATGCCCCGGGTCGTCTGTGCCGGTCACGTCAACTGGGACGTGACCCTGCGGGTCGACGCCCTGCCCGAGCCAGACGGCGAAGCCCGCATCACCGGCCAGCGACGCTCCGGCGGGGGCAGCGCGGCGAACGCCGCCGTCACGCTCGCGGGCCTCGGGGTGGCCGTGAGCCTCGTGGGCAGCGTCGGCGGCGACGACCGCGGCGCGCGGCTCCGGACCGCGCTGGCGGACCGGGGCGTCGGCCTCGACGGGCTGACGACCGTCCCGGACGCCGAGACGACGGTCAAGTACGTCATCGTCGACGGGGCGGGCGAAGTCATGGTGCTCGGCAACGAGGGCGCCAACGAGGCCATCGGGCCGGCCGACCTCGACCCCGACTGGCTGGCCGGGGCCGAACACGTCCACCTGACCAGTCAGCGACCGGACACGGCCGCGGCGCTGGCGCGGCTGGCCCGGGAGGCCGGCGCGACCGTCTCCTTCGATCCGGGGCGGCGGCTGGCGGACCGCGACTACCGCGAGACCCTCGAGGCGGCGGACGTCGTCTTCCTGAACGAGCGGGAGGCCGCCACCGTGCAGGACGCTCATCCGGGCGTCCTGGACGACAGCGACGTCGTCGAGAAACACGGCGGCGCGGGCGCCGAGGTCCGCTGGCAGGACGGCGCCGCGGTCCACCACGGGTTCGACGTCGATGCGGTGGACACGACGGGGGCCGGCGACGCGTTCGCGGCCGGGTACATCGCGGCCCGGATCGACGGACACGACCGGCGCGAGGCGCTCGCCTTCGCCAACGCCTGCGGCGCGCTGGCGACGGCCGGGGAGGGGTCGTGGGTCGCCCCGGACCGCGACGCCGTCGAGGCGGTCCTCGCTGGCGACCGCTGAAGCGCTGTCGGTCGCCGGTCGCGCAATCGAAAGCTCCCCCGAGCCAACGGAACGGGACAGTTATGGTTTCTGATACCTTCAGCCGAGCCTGTGTCACTGGCTCTCCGGGCTGCTCGACGTACTTTCGCTGCTGGAGGCGACGGTCCTCATCGTTGGCGGGTCGCTCGTCGCGGCGTTCCTCGTCGAGTCCGTGCTGGTGCGCGGACTGCGACGGCTGGCCCGGCGGAGCGAGACCGAGTTCGACGACGTCGTGCGCCCGTCGCTCCGCTGGCCCGTCGTCGTGACCATCGCGCTCGGCGGCCTCTGGCTGCACAGCCAGAGGCCGGTGGCCCCGGAGACGCTGCTCGACCAGACGATGCTCGATACGGTCATCGCCCAGCCGGCGCTCTCGGTCATCGTGGTCCTGTGGACCTTCTCGCTCCAACGCGTCGTCGAACGCGGCATCGACGTCATCCAGTCCACGGAGCGGCACTTCGACGCCGCCCCCGTGTTCTCGAACGTCTGGACCCTCGCGATGGCGGTCGGGGCCATCGGGCTGCTCTTGACCGTCTGGGGCATCGAGAGCACGCCCTTGCTCGGCGCCGCCGGCATCGCCGCGAAGGACACCGTCGCGAACTTCTTCGGCGGCATCGCCCTGTTCTTCGACGACCCGTACAAGCTCGGTGACTTCGTGGCGCTCCAAAGCGGCGACAGCGGGACCGTCGTCAAGATCGGCATCCGCCCGACGGCGCTGCTCACCCGGGACGAGGTGCTCGTCACCGTCCCGAACTCGATGCTCAACGCCGGGGAGGCCGTCAATGAGTCCGCCCCCCAACGACGCCGGCGCATCACGATTCCCGTCGGCGTCGCGTATGGTACCGACCTCGACGCCTTCGAGTCGGCGGTGCTGGAGGTTGCCGACGCCGCAACACCGGGGGCTCGAGTCGCCCGAGCCCCGGATGCGCATTCGGAACTTCGGGGAGTCGGCCCTCGAATACGAACTGTTGTGCTGGGTTCGCGGACCGACGCGGGCAGGTCGCGCCAGACACGAGCTCCTGCGCGTCATCGACGCCGCGCCCCGGGTGGCCGGCATCGAGATCCCGTACCCGAAGCGGGACGTCGTGGTCACGGGCGAACCGGCCGGGTCGAATGGCGCCGACGCGGCGCCTGACCCCGCCGGCGACTAGTCGGCCGGCGCGTCGACCGACTCGGCGCCGTCGACCCGGCGTCGACGGAGTGCGTTTGCCTGCGCTCGGACCGTATCGGCGGCGAGCGACAGGTCGAAGGCCGCGTGGACGGCCTCGTCGAGGGCCGCCCGCGTACCCGGCCCGGGGTCGGTGGCGAAGGCGTCGCCGACCGACGCGAGCCGGTCTCGCTCGGCCCCGGAGAGCGTCCGGACGTCAAGCACCGGTAGCGACGCCGTCTCGTAGGTCATCAGCTGGAGCAGGCCGGCCTCGTCCCGGCCCGTGACCTCCATCGCCGCGCGGCCCACCGAGGCGTTCAGGACGGCGAGCAGGACCGCCGGATCGACGTCCGTCGCGGGCCACACGCCGTCGATGGCGTTCGACGGCACCGCGCCGGCGGCGTTCCGGACGACGAAGACCCGCTCGCGGAGGAGCTTGGGCACGAAGGCGGCCGGCGCCCGGAGCTCCCCGAGGTCGAACCAGACGGCCCGCGAGCGGCAGGTCCGGCCCTCGTGCCAGCCGTTCGCCTCCGCGTGCTCGAGGTAGGCGCGCAGGCCGTCGTGGCCGTCGGCCGCCAGGCGGTCCTTGACCGCGGCTTCCGGATCGGCCGCCTCGTCGAGGGACGCGCGGACCTCGGCCACGGTCGTGTGGACGTCGAGGAGCCGGCGGTCGACAGCTGTCGGCTCGAGGGACGGCCGGTCGATGGTCCTGAGGCTCTTGACCGCCGGCGTGAGGAACCGTGGTTCGACGCCGAACCGCTCGCGGTCGTCGCCGTCGACGAAGAAGAACCGGTTGGCCCCGGTCATCGTGCCCCGGGCCACCTCGGCGAGCGCGTCGAGCCGGACGAAGGGCGGCGAATCGAACAGGGAAAGCAGCTCCCCGGGCACCTCGAGATACCGCGCCAGGCTGCCCGACGCCGTCAGCACGCGCTGGCTCCGCTCGACGGTTCGGGCCGGCCGCTCCCGGGAACCGGCGCCGCCCGGAACGTGGTCCAGCAGCGTCGGCGGCTCGTCGGCCGAATCGAAGCGAACGAACCGGAGCGGCTCGTCGGCCCCGGGCTGGCGCGCCCGCTCGGCCAGCAGCAGGCAGGTGTCGACGAGCGCGTCCCCGAACGCCCGGCCCTCCATTCCAACGACGGCGTGGACCCGATACCGCTCCCGGAGGAACCGCCGCAGGTCCTCGCCGTAGGCGCTCATCAGCCACTTCGTGGGGAGGACGAGCGCCAGTCGGCCGCCGGGGCGCAGGAACCGCGTCGCGTGGGTGACGAAGTAGACGTAGGCGTCGGCACGGCGGCTCACGGCATCGTCGCCGTCCAGCAGAGGCGTGTCCCCTGTCGGCCCGAACGCCGCCAGGTGGGCCCGGAAGTGCTCGCGGTCGGGCGTCAGGGCTTCGGCCCGCACGAACGGCGGGTTGCCGACGACGGCGTCGACCGGCTCGAGCCGGACCGCCGGGTCGGCCGACCGGTCGCTCCCGGCCGGCTCGCAGTCGAAGAACGACGCCCGGTACAGCGGCAGCTCCGTCGGCGCCGGCTCGCCGGCCGCCGCGGCCAGCCGGAGCCCGGCGAGGTGGAGCGCCGCCCCGTCGACGTCGATACCGACGAAGTTCGACCGGCCCTGGGACCGAGCCGTATCGCGGTCGTCGAGCCGGTCGACGGCGGCCACCGGGAACGTGCCCGTGCCGACCGCCGGGTCGAGGACGCGGGGCGGCCGGTCGTGGGGTGGCGCCCCGGCGAGCGCCCAGGCGACGAGTGACCGGGCGACCGCCGGCGGGGTGAAGAACTTGCCCCGCTCGCCGCGGTCGGCCGCTTCGAGCGCCGCCTCGTAGCCGGCGCCGATGACCGCCGGCCCGGCGTCGGCCGCCGTCGATGCCGCCGAAAGCTCCGCGGCCGCGTCCCGAGCCGCCCTGGGTACGTCGATGGCGTCGAACGGTGGCGGCAGGGATGCCAGCTGGCCGCCGGGCGGCTGGCCGACCAACGAGGCGAACTGGTCGCGCCCCACCAGGAGGCAAGCCAGGCGCCCGGCGTCGGCGGGGTCGCCCCGGGGGGCGGCCGCGAGGGCGTCCCGGAGGGCGTCGCACAGCCGGTCGCGGGCCCCGGCGGTCGCGTCGGTCGTCGCCATCGGACGGCGGCGCTGGACCGCCAGGCAACCTAAGTCTTCGCCGGGACGGCTGACGGGCGTCGGACGTTCTCCGGCGTCCGGCCGCCGGCCCGGTCGGCCACCCGCCCGTTTTTTCTCGGGGCTGCGCGAAGCCCGGCCATGGCCAAGCAGCCCCACCTCCTCGTCGAGCCCGGCGAGCTCAACGACGTCGTCCTCCTGCCGGGCGATCCCGACCGCGTCGACCGCATCGCCGCCCAGTGCGACGACGCCGCCACCGTCTCGGCGAACCGTGAGTACCGGGTCGTCAACGCGAGCTACGACGGGACGCCCCTCACGGTCTGCTCGACCGGCATCGGCTGTCCATCGGCCGCCATCGCCGTCGAGGAGCTCGAGGCCGTCGGCGTCGAGACGCTGCTCCGGGTCGGGACGACGGGGGCGCTGCAGCCGGGCATCGAGATCGGCGACATGGTGGTCGCGACGGGCGCCGCCAAGGACGAGGGGACGACCAAGCGCTACGAGGCCGAGACGGTTCCCGCCGTCCCCGACTTCGAGGTGCTCCGGGCGCTGGTCGACGCCGCCGAACACGCCGGCGAGGAGGTCCACGTCGGGCCCATCGCCACCGACGACGCGTACTACGCCGAGACCGACGCGTACGTCGAGGCCTGGTCGGCGGCCGGGCTGCTCGCCGTCGAGATGGAGGCGGCGGCCATCTTCAGCCTGGCCCGGCGGCACGGGCTCGGCGCCGGCGCCATCTGCACGGTCGACGGCAACCTCGTCGAGGGCACCCAGAAGGGC
>JBDGPL010000167.1:0-17596 GCA_042219705.1 Halobacteriales archaeon
CAGATCGCGTCCTTCGCAAGGACGAGGCCCCGGGTTCAAATCCCGGCGAGTCCATCTCTGGATAGTGGTCAATTCGCCAGTCCAGCGATGAACACAGTCCACCGCCTCTCACGGCAATCCCGTCGTCAATGACCGTGCCGGTGTTGGTCACTTCGAGGTTGGCCACCCCGGATGCCGCCGCTCGTCCTTTCAGCTCGACCGGCCGTGCAGCAATCGGCCGGTCGTCGTGATCTCGACCTGTTTCACCCGGCCCTCCATCCAGGTCTCGACGGCGCCGGCGTCGGCCGCCCGCCGACACCCCCAGTCGGTTCACGCCGTCTCCCGACACGACCGACCCCGTTCCTGTGAGCCACCGAACGTTTCTTGCCGCAGCGGCCCGCACCTCGACCCGTGGACCACCCCATCGCCAAGTTCTGGCTCGCGCTCCTGACGCTCTTTCTCCTCGGGGTGACCATCGCGACCATCACGTCGATGGGCATCTGAGGCCGACCGTCCCCGACCCGCCGACCGGCCCGGAACGCCAGCGAGACCCGCCGCTCAGAGCAGCGCCTCGAGCACCCGCAGCTCCTCCTCGTCGGTGATAGCGTCGTCGGCCACGACCGCCCGGACCACCTTCGCGAGGAGCGCGGGGTCGTCGATCGCCGCCTCGCCGGCCGCCCCCCGCTCGGCCTCCAGCCGGTCGACCCGCTCCTTGAGCCCCTCGAGCGCCTCGGCGTCCGTCGGGTCCACCAGCTGGCCGCCGTCGGAGGCGGCCGGCCGGGCGTCCCCGTCGGCGTCGGGCGACCGGGGCAGCCCGCCCGCCGCCGGGACGTCGGTCGGGCCGGCCCCGTCAAGGGCGTCGGCCGGCGCGTCGTCGGTCGATCCGTCCGTCGCCTCCGCGGGCGCCCCGCCGAGGACGCGTTCGACGAAGGCGACGCGGTCGTCCCACGAGAAGCCCTCGATGGCGTTCACGCGCTTGTTCACCGTCGCCCCCGAGACGCCCAGGACGTCCGCCAGCTCGGCCTGGGTCGCCTCGGGGTGCTCGGCGATGGCGCGCAGCGCCTCGCGCTGGTCGTCGCTCAGTTCGGGCGTCGTCGGCTCGGCATCGGTCATGGGCTCGTCCTCCGTGCCGTCCGCGGCCGCCGGGCCGGCCTCGGCCGTCCCCGCCGCGTCGGCGGCCGGGTCGCCGTACTCCTCGAGGACCCGCTCGACGAGGTCCGGCGAGGCTCCCGGCAAATCCGCCGCCAGCTCCGCCATCGACGCGTCGGGCCGGGTCTCGGCGGACTCGAGGATGCGCTTGTGGATGACCGCCCGCGGCGGCCGTCCCCCGTGGTTCGTGGCCATGGTCCGGTGGCGTCGATGTCAGTCGATACCATGCCCGCTGAACGCTTAAAGCTAATTTCAGGTTAATGACCGGAGGGCGGGGCGGTGAGGGCGCCGGTCCGGCCCGCCAGCTCCTTGGGCCCGGGGGCCCTACGTGCCGGCCGCGATGGCGCCCGCGAAGCTCGGCCGCGTCGAGGCCATCTCGTTCGCGCTCGGCGGCATCATCGGCGGCGGCATCTTCGCCGCGCTCGGCGTGGTCGCGACGGTGGCCGGGGCCACCGCGTGGTTCGCGTACCTCCTCGCGGGCGTCGTGGTCATGGCGACCGGGTACTCCTACGTCAGGCTCAACGCGCTCGCCCGCGACGCCGGCGGGGCCGGCGGCGCCGTCACGTTCATCGAGACGTTCCTCGACCGCCCGACGCTGGCGGGGATGGTCGGCTGGACGCTCCTCGTCGGCTACGTGGGCACCGTCGCCATGTACGGCTACGCGTTCGGCGCGTACTTCGGCGCCATCTTCGGGCTCACCGAGCTGCCCGGGCTCGGCCTGCCGGCCCGACCGGTCCTGTCGCTCGCCGTGGTCGCCGGCTTCGTCGGCCTCAACGCCCTGGGCGTCCGGGAGTCCGGGCTCGCCGAGGACCTCCTCGTCGCCGTGAAGCTGGGCATCGTCGTGCTGTTCAGCCTCGGCGGCGTCTGGTACGGCGCCGCCCACGGCCAGCTCGACGCCGGCCTCCTCGACATCGTTACGCGCCCGGCCGGGCCCGTCCTCGCCGCCGCCGTGGCGTTCGTGTCCTTCGAGGGCTGGCAGCTCCTGTTCTACGACCAGGAGCGCCTCGAGGATCCACGGCGGACGCTCCGGACGGCCGTGTACGTCGCCGTCCCGGTGGCCACCCTCGCCTACGTCGCCGTGGCGTTCGTCACCCTCAGCCTGGTCCCCGGACCGGCGGTGACCGAGCACCCGGACCTCGCCCTCGCCATCGCCGCCCGGCAGTTCGCCGGCGGGGTCGGCTACGTCCTCGTCGGCGTCGCCGCCGTGGCCTCGACCGCCAGCGCCATCAACGCCACCCTGTTCAGCACCGCGCTGTTCGCCCGGGGGATGAGCGCCGACGGGCTCCTGCCCGACCGGCTCGCCCGCGACGAGGCGGCCGGCGTCCCGACGACGCCGCTGCTCGTCATCGGCGCGCTGACCGCCGCCTTCAGCGTCTACGGCAGCCTGGCGGCCATCACCGAGTTCGCCTCGCTGGCGTTCATCGTCGTCTTCGCGGCCGTGAACGCCCTCGCCCTCGCCGAGCGCGAGTCCCTCGCCACGCCGGTCCCGCTGGTCGGCCTCCTCGGTTTGCTCGCGTTCCTGCCGGTCTTCGTCTGGCACCTCTACGTCGAGCAGTTCGACGTCCTCGTGCTCGTGGCCGCCATCGCCGCCGGGCTGCTCCTGCTCGAGGGGCTCTACTTCGAGCGCGAGGCGGTCCGCGCCGGGCTCGGGGACCTCGAGCGGCGGCTGTAGCCGCCCCCACCCTTCATGTATCCCCTGGGCGTGCCCACGG
Source organism: Halobacteriales archaeon (assembly GCA_042219705.1). GTDB lineage: Archaea > Halobacteriota > Halobacteria > Halobacteriales > Hikarchaeaceae > JBDGPL01. Next base: position 2,841 of record JBDGPL010000167.1, read on the forward strand.
GCAGCCATGGACGACGAGGAGTTCGAGGAGCTCGTCTCCTTCATGACCCCCCACGAGTCGGAGCCCGGCGTCACGACCTACCGGAACACGGTCGCCATCGCGTGTCCGGCCTGCGACGAGCCGTTCGACGACCTCGTCATCTGCCACGACGAGTACACCAGCCTCGAGCTGAGCCTGATGCTCGACCTCTGTACGACCATCCACGACGGCGAGGTCCTGCTGTTCACCCACAAACACGAGTGAGTCTCGTGGGCGGTCCCGACGGCCCGAGCAGGACTTTTGTCGGTTCGGACCGTGCGTCGACGCACGCGTGGTCGTCCCGGGTGTCGCGTTCGCCCTCGGGCTGAACGCGCTCGTCGTGGCTGGGCTGCTCGTCGCCGTGGTGATCGCGGCCCGTCGCCTCGAGACCGACGAGCCCGCCGGGCGCTGGGCCGTCGAGGCGGCGGCGTTGGCCCGGGCGGTCCGCGAGACCGCCGGCCACGATGGACCGGTCGACCACGACCGCCTCCAACGCGAGGTCCTCCCGCTCGCCGCGCGGCTACGGGGCCATGCCCGGGCCGCACCCCCCGCTGCCGACCCCCGGGCGGTCCGGAGCTTGAGAGAGCTGGCCGACGACTGCTATGCGCTCGGAATGGAGCACACGACCCGCCGGGCCGCCCGGACCGGCGTGTTCGTCGAGGAGCAGCTGGAGGGGCTCGCCGACGACGCCGACGCCCTCGCGACTCGGCTGGAGTAGCCGTCGGCTCAGCTGGCGGGGCCCGGCTCCCAGAGGAGAAGCAGGATGCCGGCTCCGACGAAGGCCAGCAGGACGGGGATGAGGAGGAACTCCGCGAAGAAGTCCCCACCCCGGCCCGTGATTCGGCGCACGAGGGGACTGGTCCACCACCGCAGGCTCACCAGCAGCACGAGGCCGACGATGACGAGGCCGGCACCGATGCGCCGGTTTTGCTCGCGAAGCATCGACTACGCCATCCTCGACGCGTGGCTTAAACCCTGGCCGGCCTCTGGCCGCCACCCGTTCGTTTATGCACCCCGGCACGCCAGTTGTCACCACATGTCGGGGGACCTGCTGTTCACGCTCTCGGTGTCCTACGCCCTCATCACGGGGACGGCCGCCGGCATCCTCTCCTTGCAGACCTACGAGTTCCTGCGTCGGTCGCCGTTCGGTCGGGCCGTCTCGGTCCTCTCGCTCGTGATGCTCGTGTTCATCGTCTACCACGTCGTCCTCCTGTTGTTCCCGACGCCCCCGCCGGTCGCGACGGCCATCAAGAGCTTGCTCTTCACCGGCGTGGCCGTCTTCGTCGGCCTGATGATCCGCAGCCAGCGCCGGATGCGGGCGCGAGCGGCCGCCGGCGGTGGCGGCTGATGGCGGTCGTCGGCCTCCTCGAACTCTACAACCTCGGCGTCGGCCTGGTCGCCGGTGCCGGGATGGTCTACCTGCTGTACTCCCAGCGGTTCGTCGTCGGCTACCGGCGGTTCCTGACCTTCGTCATCGCCGGGTTCCTGCTCTTCTCGGTGGGGGGGCCGCTCGTCGACATCCTGGCGCCGGCGATGGCGCACGTCGTCCACGGCACCGCCGCGCTCCTGGTGGTACTCGGGCTCTACGACCCGGTCGGCCACGACCTCAGGACCGCCGAGTGGGCCGAGCTGGTCCTCAACGAGCCCGGCGTGATGCGGGCGCCGGCCGACTGGATGACCCCGATGGACGACGAGATCCTCGAACTGTTCCACTCGACCGAGCTCGTGTTGACGCCGGCCGTCATCGCCCACAACCTCGACTACACCCGCGAGTCGGTCAACCGCCGGCTTAGATCCCTCCAGGAGCACGGGCTGGTCGAACGCGTCGAACGCGGGAAGTATCGACTCACCGAGCTCGGCGCCCAGTACCTCAACTTCTATCCGGCCGACCGCGAACCGGTGGCGGCGGGCGAGACCGGGGAGACCGGGTCCTGAACCCGAGCCAACGCCGCGGCGGTGGCGAGCCCGCGGGTCGACCCGCGCGGAACCCGGACGAGGCGGTCGGCGTCCGGGGCCCCGTTCACGTGAGCCGTTATCACGGTTTCGTGAGGGCGCATTGTGGCGCACGTGGCATCCCCTCACGGTTTCGTGATGGGTCCGAACGACGTTCCTCACGATTTGGCGCCGGGGTGAAACGTCTCCATACTTTACTTGCCCCATAGTATTGTGGTGTTATACCCATGCACACACCCGCAGGGGTGGGGGTGGTGCCGTGACGGGCCGCGGAATCGACCGCCGCCGGTTCCTCAAGCTCGGCGGCGCGGCGGGCGCCATCGGCCTCAGCGGCTGTACGATGGTCGCCGGCTCCCAGGCTCCGTCAATGGGGTTCATGCAGCAGACCGATGCGCTGCAGATGTTCAAGGGAGCCCCGGCCCACGGCAACTACCCCGCATCGCCGATGGAGATGACGATGGAGGGCATGACGATGAACGCCGTCCCGATCAGGATGGTCGCCAAGCCCGACGACTCGAACAACTACCACTTCATGCCACACGTGGCCTGGGTCGAGCCCGGGACCCAGGTGGCGTGGATGCACGCCGACATCGAGGGCGTGTCGGAGCCCCGGGCGCACAGCGTCACGTCGTTCGGGGCGGCGAACCTGTTCCCCCGGTACATTCCCCAGGGGGCCGCACACTTCGACTCCGGCTTCATCGCCGGGCTCCACGGGCGGAAGTCGGTCTCGGAGGGCATCGACCACCGGTTCAACCAGCGCATGTCCCGCCATCTCCTCCGGGCGGGCAACCCCCTCGGACGGGGGCCGTTCACCCACACGTTCGACCGGGAGGGCGTCTACCTCTACTACTGCCAGAACCACCACATGTTCAAGATGGCGGCCGCGGTCGTCGTGGGGGAACTGTGGGGAGAGAACGGGGCCAAGGCGGTGGACGACCCCACCGGCTGGAGCCCCGCGATGACCCGGAACACCGCGCCCATCGAGCGCATCGACGACCTGCACGGGACCGCGCTCCGAAACCAGGTCCACGAGCTCCGCGAGATGATCCACAGCGGCGGGGAGATGATGGGCCACCATGGCTGACCACGAGGTGATACCATGAGCGGCGCAACCGAAACCGCCCACGACCACGACGAGGCGTCGGAACACCACGGGCCGACCGGGTGGCGGTACTGGCTGTACACGACCGACCACAAGGTCATCGGCATCATCTACCTCTGGCACGCCCTCGTGGCCTTCGCCCTGGCGGGGCTGGCCGCGCTCGTCTTCCGGACCGACCTGGCCGCGAGCCCCGACTCGGTCTGGTTGAGCCTGAACGGCTACAACGCCCTGGTCACCGTCCACGGGCTGACGATGATCTTCCTGGTCATCCTGCCGCTGCAGGGCGCCTTCTTCAACTACATGATCCCGCTGTTCATCGGCGCCGACGAGATGGCCTGGCCCCGGATGAACGCCCTCGGCGCCTGGGGCATCTCGGCCGCGCTCGTGCTGATGTATCTGCCGTTCGTCACGAACCTCCTCGGGCTGACCGGCCTGCCCGACAACGCCGGCTGGTTCGCCTATCCGCCGCTGCGCTCCATGCTCAACACCGCCGGCACGGACTTCGCCATCATGGCCATCTGGGTCCTGGGCGTCGCGAGTCTGACCGGCGGGGGCGTGAACTTCTTCGTCACCATCGTCAACGAGCGCCGGCCGGATCTCGACTGGTTCGACCTCCCGGTCTGGATCTGGACGGTGGTGTTCACGAACCTCCTGGCGCTGTACTCCATCCCGTGGCTGCTCGACGCCTGGAGCATGGTCTGGCTCGAGCGCAACCTCGGGATGGCCTTCTTCGACGCCCGGATGGGCGGCGATCCGCTGCTCTATCAGTGGATCTGGTGGACCTTCGGCCACCCCGAGGTCTACGTGCTCGTGCTGCCCGGGATGGGCATCGCCGCGGAGGTCATCTCGCGGTTCTCCGAACGCCCCATCTACGGGTACAAGCCGCTGATCGGCGGGCTCGCGTTCCTCTCGGTGGCCTCGCTGGGCGTCTGGGCCCACCACATGTTCGCGACCGGCCTGGCCGCCAGCCGGTACGCCTTCATGGTGTTCTCGATGGTCATCTTCCTCGGCTTCGGCATCTACCTCTACTCGATGATCGCGACGATGTGGAAGGGGCGGCTCCACCTGACCACGCCGATGTTGTTCTCGATCTCGCTCATTCTCGGCCTCATCTACTCCGGGATGGACGGGGCCTTCCTCGGCCAGCCCGCGACCGACCTCGTCGAGCACTCGACCTACTTCGTGGTCGGCCACTTCCACTTCACCATCGTGACCGTCGGGCTGTTCGGCCTCATCGCCGGCGTCTACTACTGGTTCCCCCGGATGACCGGCCGGATGTACAACACGAGGCTCGCGAAGTTCCACGCCTTCGCGACCATCGTGGGCATGTTCGGCCTGTTCTTCATGATGGCGATGCTCGGCGACGGGACCTTCGGCGAGGTCATGATGCGGCGGTACGCGACCTACACCTACGCGCCCGGGCTGCAGGCCGGGCACATGCTCGCGACGGGGTTCGCCTACCTCGCCGGCATCGGCCAGCTCGCCTTCTTCGTGAACCTGCTCTGGAGCGCGTTCGCCGGACCCGAGGTCGAGAACCCCTGGGAGGAGCTGATCGGCGGCCAGGACATGCCGTCGCCCGAGTGGGGCGACGGCTTCCCGTACCGGCCCCCGACGCCGGCGGCCGTCCGCGAGCCGGCGGCCGACGGCGGGATCGATGACGAACCGCCCGAGGCCGGACCCGCCCCGTCGGGAGGTGACGACTGATGGCCGTCGGCGACGACATCGGAACCCTCGTCGATGAACGGGGCGATACCCTGGAGACGGTCTTCTGGGGGAGTGTATTCCTGTTCACGGTTCTACTGTTCTTCTTCGAGTTCGGCAATCTCGCCTTCGGGCCCGAGGAGGAGGGCATCTTGCCGCTCTCGGTCATCGCCGACTTCGAGCAGTCGTTGGCGCTGTCGGCGATTCTCGGCGGCGGCGGTGTCGTCCTACTCGTGATCTACTCGGTGTTCCGCTACGGCGCCGGCGTGCGTGACGCCCCCGCCCCCCTCTCGCCGGGCCAGGGGTCGTTCAAACTGGGTATCTTCGTGCTCGCCGTGCTCGCCATCATGCTGACCACGGTCTTCGTCGGGGCGTCGACCCTGGCCCAGACCGACGAGGCCTCCGCCATGGAGGCGGCCGAGCAGCACGGCATCCCCCGGCAGCTCGACGTCAACGTGGCCGCCGCCCAGTGGTTCTGGCGGTTCGACGTCGCCGGCATCCCGTTCGACCAGGGCGAGCGGGTGGTGCTGCCCGCCGACACGGTCATCCACTTCACGACGACGTCGGCCGACGTCATCCACAGCTTCTCCATCAAGTCCCTCGGCATCACGAAGGACGCCATCCCCGCCCAGACCAACGAGGCCTGGTTCTCCGTCCGACACGTCGAGGGCGAGACCCAGCTGCAGTACGCCGGGCCGAACGGCGGGACGAGGACGGTCCCCGCCGACACGTACGAGGTCCGGTGTGCGGAGCTCTGCGGGAAGGGGCACTCGAAGATGATCGCCACCATCTACGTCGTCAGCGTGGAGCACTACGAGGCGTGGGCGCATGCCGTCGGCGGCGAGGCGGCCTTCGAGTCGACCGGCGCCGGCGGCGGTGGCGGCCACGGCCACGCGGGAGGTGGCCACTGATGACCCGACCAGCCATGATTCCGAGCGACGTCATCGATCGACGACCAGCCGGACGCGGAGGTGTCTGACCATGGCCGAAGCCGAGACCGGCGACCCCGGAACGCCCGCCCGTCAGGGGACGGGCGCGGAGGGATTCCCCCACGGCAGCAAGTATCCGCTGTTCGTCGGGGCCGGTTTCTTCTTCGTCGGCCTCGCGCTCGCGTGGGCGTACGTGTTCCTCATCATCGGGGTGCCCGTGCTGCTCTACGGGTTGTGGGGCTGGACCCGCGAGTACGCCATCGAGGAGTACGAGCGTGGCGTGATCCCCGAGCAGAAGCGCCAGCTGCTCGGCATCGAGACGGGCCTGCTCGGCATGTACTTCCTCATCATCAGCGAGATCCTCGTGTTCGCCGGGTTCTTCGTCGCCTGGTTCTACCTCGACGCGACCCGGGGACCGTTCCCGCCCGAGGGCTACCCCGGCCTCACGCTGTCGCTCGGCGCCGTCATGACGGGGCTCATGCTCGTCGGGAGCCTCACCGCCCGATACGGCCGGAACGCCATCCGGAACGGCAGCCGGTCGGGGCTCGTCCGCGGATTCGCGGCGACGCTAGCGGCGGGCATCGCCTTCCTCGCGACGCTCGCCGTCGAGTGGAACGGGCTGCTCGCGGAGGGACTGCGCTGGACGACGGGTCCCTACGGGGCGTCATACTACGCCCTCTCCGGGCTCCACGCCGGCCACCTCATCGGCGGGCTGGTCATGGTCGCCATCGTCATCTACCGGGCGGCCGCCCGCAGCCACTTCAGCCCGAGCCGGAACCTGATGGTCCGGACGACGGAGGCCTACTGGCACTTCCTGACGGCCATCTCGCTCGCCATCTTCCTGTTCGTCTACTTCGGGACCGCGTAGCGCCATGCGCCTCCGCCGACCCGACCGGGCCCGCGTCGACACGCTCCTGGCCGGGACAGCGATCGGCGTCTACCTCCTGATCGTCCTCGGGGCCGCCACCTCGGTCCTCGACGGGGCCGTGGCGTGTCCGACCTGGCCGGCCTGCCACGGCCGGTGGCTGGTCGGCCTCGACGACCCGGGGCTGGCCGTCGCCTGGCTTCACCGGCTGGCCACCCTCGTCGTCGGCGTCCTGCTGCTGGCCACGGCCGTGGCGGCTCGGCAGCGAGCGACGCGGCGGGTCCGGGCGGCCGTGGGACTGGCGGTCCTGTTGTACCCGGTCCAGATCGGCCTCGGCGCCCTCACGGCCGTGGGTGGCGCTCCCCTCGGCCGCTCCGCCGCCCACCTCGTGGTCGCGATGGCGATCTTCACCGGCATCCTGGCGGCCCTGCTGTGGGAGCTCGATCGCGGTCACCCGGCCGACCCGGCGGGGGAGGCCACCGACACCGGGGCCGTCGAGCCCGCGGACCCGCCGGCGGCGGCCCCCACCGGAGGGCTGGGCCGGGTCGGTGCCTACCTCCGGCTCACGAAGCCACGGCTGATGTGGCTGCTCTGTCTGGTTGCCCTGGCGGCGATGGGCCTCGCTGCCGGGCCGGCGCTCCGGCCCGGGAGGGTTGCGGCGACCCTCGCCGGCGGGGTGCTCGCCATCGGGGCGAGCGGGACGTTCAACAACGTCCTCGAGCGCGAGCGCGACCGGCGCATGAGCCGTACCGCCGACCGACCCGTCGTCAGGGGCCAGGTGCCGGTCCGTCGGGCGACCGCCTTCGGGATCGCCCTGGCCGCGGCGTCGGTCGCGACGTTCCTCGCGTTCGTGAACGTCGTCGCGGCGGCCCTCGGCGCGCTCGCCATCCTCTTCTACAGCGTCGTCTACACGTTGATCCTGAAACCCAACACGACCCAGAACATCGTCATCGGCGGCGCGGTCGGGGCGTTCCCCGCGCTCATCGGGTGGGCCGCCGTCACTCGGACGGTCGAGCTGCCGGCCGTCGTGCTCGGCGCCGTCATCTTCCTCTGGACGCCCGCCCACTTCTACAACCTCGCGCTGGCGTATCGCGACGATTACGCCCGCGCCGGCTTCCCGATGCTCCCCGTGGTCCGGGGGGCCCGGATCACCCGCCGTCACGTCACCCTCTACCTCGGCGCCACGATGGCTGCCGCGGTCGTGCTCGGGGCGATCACCCGGCTCGACCTCGTCTACGGCCTGGCGGTCACGGTCGCGGGAGCGGGATTTCTGTGGGCGGTCGTGTGGCAGTACCGCGAGCGGACGACCGCGGCGGCGCTGCGGACCTTCCACGCGTCGAACGCCTACCTCGGGCTGCTGCTCGCCGCCGTCGTCGTGGACGCGGTCGTGATATGAGCGGCGAGACGCCCGTCGCCCGGCAAGCGGTCCAGCGGGCCCGGGGGGTGCTCGACCGGGCCGCGGGTGCCCGGCGGTGGGTCCCGGTCGCGCTCGGCGTGGCACTCCTGGAGGCGAGCCTGGTGGCCGGGTACTTCGCGCTCGTGCCCGCCGAGCCGACCGGCGAGCTCCGGTACCTGGCCTATCCGTTCGTCTGGATCAACGCGGGGGTCTGGGCCGTCCGTCGGTCGTCGCCGACCGCTGGCAGCCGGGCCCACGCGTGGCTCGCCCGGGCCCTGGCCGCCGCCTACTTCGTCCTGCTCCTGTGGGTGCCCGGCAACGTGGGGCTGGGGACCCTCTCGCCGGCCCACCTCGGGCTCCATCACCTGCGCGTCGCCTGGCTCGCCCCCGGCTGGGGACCCATCGTGGCGTACGACGGCATCGTCCGGCTGTACCTGGTGCCCTTCGAGGTCGTCGGGTACGCCTCCCTGGCGTACCTGGTCTACGCCAATCTGCTGGCGGCCACCCGGAGCGCGCTCTCCGGCGCCCTCGGGCTGGTCACCTGCGTGGGGTGTACGGTCCCGGTGCTGGCGCCGCTCGTCGGCCTCCTCGGCGGCCCGGCGGCGAGCCTCGCGACCACCGCCTACGCCTACTCCTACGACATCGGCACGGCCGTGTTCCTCCTCGCCCTCGGGCTCCTCGCCTGGAGCCACCGGCGACACGGCCGATGACTGACCGCCGTCGGGCCCTGCTCCTGGCCGGCATCGGTCTCGCCGGCTCGTACGCCGCCGCCGGCCCGACGGCACGTTTCGTCGTCACGCCGGTCCAGTCGCTCGTGGTCGCGGCCACCCCGGGGGCGGTCATCACGCTCGCCATCCAGACCCTCGGCACCGCGAGCGAGTGGCTCGCACTGGGTGTCGCGGCAGGGCTGGCCGTCGGCTGGCTCGCGGCCGCGGCCTGGCTCGGCCTGCAGGTGGGCAGACGGACCGGCGACCGCGCCGGCGTGGCGCTCGCGGTCTACCTCGCCGGGTGGACGGCGACGGCCGGGCTCCTCCGGTCGCCGTTCTGGTCGCTGGCCGCCGCCGTGCCGATGGGCATCGGGGCGGGCCTGCTCGAGTCCCACCGGGGCGTCGACCCAGATAGGCCCCCGTCGCCATCGAGGCGCCGACGTCGGCTCCTCGGGACGCTCGCGAAGCTGGCCGGCCTCGGCGGGCTCGCCCTGCTCGCGGGGGGCCGGCGCTTCGAGGCGGCCGAGTCCCCCCTCCAAGCCATCCCCGCCGAGGAGCGTGCCGTCATCGAGACCCGGCTCCGCTCCGCCCGGGCGACGGGCGCCGACATCGACGGCCTCGGCGAGCCGGTCAGCCCCGTCGACGGGTTCTACGAGGTCGACATCGACACCATCGACCCCGACGTCGACGCCGCCGGATGGCAGCTCCGGGTGACCGGCGCCGTCGCGGAGCCGCTGACGCTGGACTACGGCGACGTGGTGTCGATGGACCCCCACCACCGGCTCGAGACGCTGCGGTGCGTCGGCGACCCCCTCAACGGGGAGCTCATGGACACCGCGCTCTGGACGGGCGTTCCCGTTGGTCGACTGCTCGACCGGGCCGGCCCCCGGGGCCGCCACGTCATGCTCCGGGCCGCCGACGACTACTACGAGGAGTTCCCCCTGGCGGCCCTCGATCGGGGCCTGCTGGCCTACGGGATGAACGGCCGGCTGCTCCCCCGGGACCACGGCTACCCCGTCCGCGCCCTCGTCCCGGGCCACTGGGGCGAGATCAACGTCAAGTGGCTCACCGAGATCGAGGTGCTCGACCGGGAGGCGCGGGGGTTCTGGGAGCGTCGCGGCTGGCACGGCACCGGGCCGGTCAACACGGTCGCCAAGCTCTGGACCGAAAACCGGCTCCCCGACGGCCGGCTCCAGGTCGGCGGCTACGCCTACGCGGGTACCCGGGGGATCCGCCGTGTCGAGGTGTCCGTCGACGGCGGCGAGACGTGGACCGACGCCACGCTGGGCGAGCCGCTTCCCGGCCCGGACGTCTGGCGGCAGTGGCACCATGAATGGACGCCGACGGCGGACGCGACCGTCGTCATCGTCCGGGCGGTCGACGGCGAGGGCGACCTCCAGCCCCGCGAGGACTCCCAGCCGTATCCGAACGGGGCGTCCGGCTGGGTTCGACGGACGGTCCGGCCGTAGCGCCGACCGTCAGAACGAGTCGGTGTGGAGGATCGCGCCACCGACGAGGACGGCGGCCAGGAGCAGCGAGATCGCGAGCGGGACGGCCATCGTGAGATAGGGCCCGTCGAGCAGCCCGACCGGACCAGCCCCGGTCGCCCCGAGGAAGAGGATGACGTCCTCGACGAAGATCTGCAGGAGGCCGAGGACGACCACGAGGAACACGACCGCCTGGAGCCGGCGGTTCGCCATCGACCTCGGCTTGCGCGCTCCACCCCGTAAGCGTTACGCGTCTCACGGCCGTGACGGCTCGCCCACGGGATCGGGCGCGAACCGACCGACGATTCGATCCCGTTTCGACTGGAGCGACTGGAACCTGTCCGGCGGACGACCCGCCGTTTGGCGGCGATACTCTGGCTGGTGGCGGCGATTCCACTTGAAACGAAGGGGCTCGGGGCGCCCGTCCCGGGGCCCTTACGTCACGAACTCCCGCCAGTGGCGCAGCCCCCAGTACGCGAGGCCGGTACAGACGAGGCCCGCCGACACGAGGTAGACCAGCAGCTGGGAGGCCAGGAGCTCCCCCGGATGGCTGACGAGGAACACGACACCCTCCCCGGAGAGCAGGACCAGCACGAACCCGAACAGCGCCACGCCGACGGAGGAGACGATGACGGTCCGGCCGTCCGAGCCGCGAGCGTCGATGAGGAAGACGAACGCCACGAACACCACGGCCATGACGAGCACGTAGACCGGCAGCCGGGACGCCATCCGGTCCGCGCCGCCGGTGGCGAGGGCCACGAGTCCGACGAAGGCGGCGGTCACGACCGCCGTCGAGACCGCCACGAGCCCGCCGGCCCGGGCCAGCGTCCGCCGGTCGAACCGCTCGATGGCCATTACCCAGCCCTGCCCGCCGTGCCGACAAAAGCGTTCGGACGGGCGGCGAGCGGGCGGGGGCGAACGGGCGATGAACCGGCGGCGGCCGGGCGTCAGACATCCCCAGAAGACCTATGCGCGCCGCTCGCGATCATTCATGGAAGCAACCGCCATGGCGGACGTCCCCGAGTCGATCGCGGTCTCGGAATCCGGGTTCACCCTGCCGACCTCGGAGCTACTGACGGGTCGCGGATTTGTCACTGGTAAATCAGGAAGCGGGAAGAGCGTCCTCGAGGGAACGATCGTCTATACGGCGAACGGTCGGAAACCCATCGAAGACGTCCGGACCGGCGAGGCGGTGCTCTCCCTCAACAAGCACGACTACCAGCAAGAGTTCCGGCCGGTCCAGGGCGTCATCGAGCACGAAGCGGACAACCTCCTCCGGATCACCCTCGAGGATGGAACGCAGCTCGTCGGGACCGAGGACCACAGCTTCCTGACGGTCGAGGATCTCGAGATCGTCCCTATCCGGGGGGACGAGCTGGAGGAGGGCACCTGGTTCCCCCTCGCCAGGGAGCTGCCGACGTCCGAGTCCGTCCAACGAATCGATCTGGCCGAGTACGTGACGGAATCCCGGGATCTCGACATCAACGAGGACCGCATCCGGAGCGCCCAGGAGACGGACGACCGGTTCCTCGACCTCGACTTCGCCAACGGCAAGGTGCTCGGACTCTACCTCGCGGAAGGTTCCTTCGACAACAAACTGACCCTCCAGATCTCGAACGTCGACGACGGAGTGAAGGCATTCCTCGGCGAGCACGGGTTCAACGTCGACGAACGAACCTGCAACCGAAGCTTCAAGCCGTTCAGCCGGTTCCTCGAGACGGAGTTCGGTCGGGGGGCCGGGTCGAAATCGATCCCGAATTGGGCCTTCAACGCCCCGACGGCGTTCAAGGCTGGGCTCCTCTCCGGCTATTTCGATGGGGACGCGAGCGTCGGGGAGACGCTCACGGTGACGTCGAAGTCAGCCGAACTCATCGCGGACGTTCGCGAGCTCCTCAAACACTTCGGCGTGTCCTCGACGGTCCGGGACGAGTTCACCGTCTATAAGGACGAACGGCGGCGATACAGACGGCTTCGTGTCGACGCGTTCAGCCTGCCCCGTCTCAGCGACGTCCTCGAACTCAGCGTCGAATCGAAGTCCAGGTCGTTGGATCGCGCCGTCCGGAAACTCGATGACGGGGACCGATTCAATTCCGAGGACATGATCCCTGGATTCGGTCACGTCCTGAACCTGGCCGCCCGGGAACGGGGATGGACCAAGCGGGCGAGCGAACGCCGGGTCGAGGGTCAGTCGGCACAGCTTCTCACGCGGAAACAGAAGGCCGGGAGAGACACCTGCAATCGGCTCATCGACGACCTCCGCGTCGACGGCCGGGCCAAGAAGTTCGGGCGGTCGGCCATCCAGTGGAAGCGGGTCGTCGATATCGAACCGATGGAGGAGAGCAGGACCGTCTATGACCTGGACGTCCAGCTCAACGACAACTTCATCGCGAACGGCGTGTTCGTCCACAACTCCAACTCCGTCTCGGTCATCGCCGAGGAGCTCCTCGCCCACGGCCTGCCGCTGCTCATCGTCGACACCGACGGGGAGTACTACGGCCTGAAGTCGCAGTACGAGCTCCTCCACGTCGGCGCCGAGGCGGACTGCGACGCGACCGTCGGGGCCGAACACGCCGAGACGCTCGCCGAGCTCGCCCTGCTCCAGAACGTCCCGGTCGTCCTCGACATCTCGGGCTACGTCGAGGAGGAGGAGCGCCGCGAACTGGTACGTCGCGTGGTCGAACGCCTCTTCGAGCTCGGGAAACGGGCCCGGAAACCCTTCCCGCTGTTCGTCGAGGAGGTCCACGAGTTCCTGCCGCAGTCGGGGGGCCTCGACGAGCTCGGCGAGACGCTCATCACCGTCGCCAAGCGGGGGCGCAAGCGGGGCATCGGCGTCTGCGGGATGTCCCAGCGGCCCGCCGCCGTGGACAAGGACTTCATCACCCAGTGCGACTGGATCGTCTGGCACCGGCTGACCTGGGACAACGACAAGCGGGTCGCGGGCCAGATGCTCGGCAGCGACGCCGCGGCGGCCATCGACGACCTCGCCGACGGCGAGGCGCTGTTGATGACCGACTGGGACGACCGGGTCAACCGGGTCCAGTTCCGGCGCAAGCGGACCTACGACGCCGGGGCCACGCCGGGACTCGACGACCTCGACGCGGGGACGTACTCGCCGGTCCGGACCGGCCTCCTCAGCGAGCTCTCCGGCGAGGCGGCGGACCTCAACGACGTCGACGTCGAGGCGCTCGAGGGCGCCTCCGACGCCGGCACGGACCCGGAACCGGCCAGCGCCGAGGCCCTCGACGCGGCGGCGGAGGCGGCATCGGCAGCGGACGACGGCGGTTCGGACGCGGCCGAGCTCGAGGCGGCTCCGTCCGACGTCGGCGGGCGGGACGTCGTCACCGTCCCCACCCGGCCGGCGCACGCGCCGCCGGAGCCGACGGACGACGAGGGGTTCGACCCGGTCTGGGAGCTCGGCCACCTCACCGCCTACCTGGTCGGCCGGACGGGCCGAGCCGCCGTCGACGCCATGTCCGGGATCGTGGGCCTGGCGGTTCGGGCCGAGCGCCGGGTCCGCCGGGACGCGTGGCGGGGCCGGCGGGCCCTCCGGCGTCGCCTGCTACTGCCGACGGTTCGGGAGCTCGAGGACGTGGCGGCCCACCGCATCCCGGACCGCCTGGTCGCCGTGGCCGCGCTCGTGCTGCTCGCCGTCGCCATCCTCCTGCTGTTCGTCGCCTGAGCCCCCTCGGTCACGCCCCGGACGACAGCGCCTCGCCGACCGCCGCGACGGACGCCGCCCGGGTGTCGGAGCCCAGCCGCCGGCGTCCGACCGCCTCGGAGGACGGATGGAGCCGTGGCACGACGGTCGCCCCCAGCTCGGGGAAGGGGTGGGTCTCGAGGCCGGTCTCCAGGAGCCCGTCGAGGGAGCCCCCCGCCAGCGCCAGCATCGACGCGGCCGCGTACCGATCCCTGGGCACCACCGCCGTCGGCTCGCGGTTCGTCGTCGGGTCGTCGGCCGCCGGGTGGCACCTCACCGCGTTGGAGACGTCGCGGCCGTCGGGACCGTAGCCCACCTCCGCGAAGAGCCGGCGGACCAGCCGGCCGGAGTGGCGGGCGGTGTACGCGCAGCCAGTCCAGTTGCCGCCCCGCCACCGGTCGGCGTCCGGGTTGCCGACCCCGGGCGCCTCGCCGACGACCACGACGACGGCGTCGAGCGAACTGTTGCCCCGGGCGATGCGTTCGCGGCTCGAGACGAACTCGGGACACCGGTCACAGTCCGGCTCAGGGATGTGCCGCCGGGAGCCGGGGAGAGCGCCTCCGTCGCTGGCGGCGCCATAGCGGGACGGGAACTCAGTCCTCGGCCTCACGCGGCTCGCCGGCCTGGGCGTCCTCGGCCGTCCCGTCGCCGGCGTCCGCGTCGTCGTCCTCGACCACCTCGAGGCCCCGGGCGTTGACCGCGTGGGGGTCGATCCCCAGCTCCTGCATGGCCTGGCGATACTCCCGCTCGCAGGCGTCGGCCGCTTTCTGGCGCTCGGAGGCGCGCTTGCAGAGCTGGTCTAAGTTCTCGGGCACGTCGTTCTCGTGGACGATCCAGTGGTTGACGAGGTCGCTCATCCGCCGGATGGGCGAGGTGAAGTGGCCGTAGATCTCGAAGTTCA
>JBDGPL010000168.1:0-10694 GCA_042219705.1 Halobacteriales archaeon
TCCAGATCGGCGTGGTGCTCGAGGAGGTGGTCGAGGCCCGGGCCTACCACCACTACCGGGCCCTCGCCGAGGAGTCCGGCGTCGAGCTGGATCCCGAGATCGCCGAGCTGCTCGAACACGCCCGCGAGGAGTCGGCCGACCACCGCGAGCGACTCGAGAACCTCATCGACGAACTCGACGCGGAGAGCGTCCCGTTCGAGGAGGTCGAGGCGCTCGTCCGCGAGCAGTACGGCCAGTCCCGGCCCGAGGACTTCGACGGCGTGCTCTACGACCAGCTCGCCGGGGAGGAGACGGCCTACAAGTTCTACGACGACCTCATCCAGGCCATCGAGGCCAGCGACGCCACGTTCAGCGTCGAGCGCGACCGGCTCGTGGCGGCCCTGACGGCTATCCGCGAGGAGGAGGCCGATGGCGTCGAGGAGGTCACCGACGTCATGCGGGGGCGGTAACCGTGGCGGCCGACGGTCCCATGGGCCGGCGGGGTCATCCTCGCTCGCGCGGCCGGTCGACCGCCTTCCGGGAGGTGTCGGCGTGAACACGGCGGACCAATATCTGAAGGCCATCTACCTGGTCCAGCGGGCCGAGGACGGCCCGGCGGCGACGGGCGCGGTGGCCGACCGGCTCGGCGTCAGCCCGGCCAGCGCCACGGAGATGATCGGCAAGCTCCAGGCCGAGTCGCTGGTCGAGCACGAGAAGTACAAGGGCGTCGACCTCACCGACGAGGGCATCGCCAGGGCCCGGGCGGCCTTATCGACCTACTGCATCATCGAGCGGTTCCTCGGCGACGTCCTCGACGTCGAGGACTTCCGCGCCGAGGCCAGAGAGCTCGAGAGCGTCATCGACGAGACCGTCGCCGACCGCCTCGACACCATCATCGACCGGCGCGGGGAGTGTCCGGACTGCTTCGACCCCGACCGCGACGCCTGTGAGTACCTCGAGGTCCCGGTGGCCGTCGAGGACTGACTTGGGGAGTCGGTCGCGTCGCCGTTGCGGTTCTCGGCCTGCCGGTAGAGCGACTGCGCCATCATTTTTAATTCTCGGGAAAACGACCGAATAAATTAAGTATTATCTAGAACGTAAATAAATTCAATGGAGTGTCCGACCTGCCACGAGGGGTTTCCGACGACCCAGGGCATGCGGCAGCACCACACCAAGGTCCATGGAGAGCCGCTGCCGAACCGCGAGTGCCGTGGGTGTGGGTCGCGTTTCTACGACCCGAAAGCCCGCCGGAAGTATTGTCCCGACTGCAATCCGAACGCCGGGAAGCACAACGGAAACTGGCGGGGCGGAAAGGAGACGGCCAGCTGTCGCATTTGCGGGACCTCGTTTGAGTACTATCCCTCGGACAAGGACGGGGTGTACTGTTCGACCTGCGTGGCGTCGGCCGATGGGCTGCTCCCCGAGAACCCGGCCCAGCGGCACCCGAGAATCGCCGTCGGGTGCGAAACCTGTGGGACCGAAATCGAGGTGCTGCCGTCCCGGTTGTCGTCACAGAAGCGTGGGTTCTTCTGCGACCTGGCGTGTTACGGCGAATGGCTCTCCTCGAATGTCGTCGGGCCGGAGCATCACCAGTGGAGAGGCGGGACCATCGCGTACGGTCGACGCTGGTGGCGGGTGCGACGTCAGGCGCTCGAGCGCGACGACCATCGCTGCCAGCTCTGCGGTCTCGGCGCGGACGAGCTGGGCCAGGAACCCGACGTTCATCACCGAGAACCCGTTCGGGAACACGAGGATCCCGAGGACGCCCACCGGTTGGACAACGTCGTCTCGCTGTGCCGGCCGTGCCACCGACGCGTCGAGGCGGGCACCGTCGAACTGGAGTGAGGCCGATGGCGGACGGTAACGCTATTGTACGGTCCGATGATAGACGCGACTGCAGTCCCGTGGTGTAGTGGCCAATCATCTGGGCCTTTGGAAGCCAGGATGAACGTGTCAACTGGCTGAAGTGAGCCTAGGACCCCGGTTCGAATCCGGGCGGGACTACTGGCCCCGTTACGTTCGGCCCCGTAATCCGGGCCGTCACCCGGCGGCACGGCCAGAATCACCCAAACGGTTTTGCTCATGGCCCGCCTGGCGGGGGTAATGCGTGCCGTGGCCGAGGGTCCCGCCTCGCTGCGCGAGGAGCTCGCGGACACGCACAACGTGCTCCTCCTGGCCCCGGCGTTCGGCTCTGCGGACGCCGAGGTCTGCAGCCGCCTGCTCTCTTTCGTCACGCCGGACCGGGCGGACCTGCTCTGCGTGACGTTCAACCAGACCCCCGACGCCCGCCTCGAGGCGTGGCGGAACGCCGGCGGCCCGACCGACCCGGCGAACCTCGGGTTCGTCGTCGTGGGCGAGCGGGTCCGGTCGGCGACGATGGCCGCCCGGGCGGCCGACTCGCCGGACGGCCTCGGCCCGGCGGTAGCCTCGGTCTCGAGCCCCGGCGACATGACCGGCATCGGCATCGAGTACGGCAACTTCGTCGACGATTGGGACGACGCCCGCCACCGGCTCCTCGTGTGCTTTCACACGCTGACGACCTTCCTGCAGTACGCGGAGCTCCGGGACGTCTACCGCTTCATCCACGCCCTCACGGGCCGGGTTCGCGCGGCCGGCGGGATGGCCCATTACCACCTGGACCCGGAGGCCCACGACGAGCGGACGGTCAACACCCTGCTCGGGCTGTTCGACGCAGCCGTCGAGCCCGACGGAGCGGGGACGTGGCTGGTCAGGCGACGTCGGTAGCCGCCGGCCCGGGCCGACGTCGTCGTGTCGGTCCCCCCAGCTACCGGTGGGCTGGCCGGGCGGTCCACGGCCGTGCGCCCCGGGACCGATCAGGTGCCGGAAAGCGTGAACTCGACCCGCTCCTCGCCGGCCCCTTTGGTCTCGCGGCCCGTGACGGTCACCTCGCCGAGCTCGCCGGTCGAGGCGACGTGGGTCCCCGCACAGGCCGTCCGGTCGACGTCGCCGATCTCGACGAGGCGAACCGTCCGGATGCTGTCGGGCAGCAGGTCCAGCCGGGTGCGCTCGGGGTCGAGCTCAGCCTCCGCGACCGACCGGTCCAGCTCGTACCACTCCACCGGCAGGTCCTCGTCGATCAGGTCGTTGACCCGGGCTTCGAGGTCGCCGAGCGCTTCGGTCGTGAACCGGTCGTACGCGCAGTCGAGGCGGGCCCGGTCGGCGTAGAGCTGGTTCCCGGTCGTCTCGGCGTCGAACGCCTCGAGGAGCACGGCCGAGACGAGGTGCTGGGCCGTGTGGTACCGCATGTGGGCGTACCGGCGGTCCCAGTCGAGCTCGCCCGTGACCGTCGTTCCCGCCGCCGGCGGGTCGCCGTCGACCGTGTGATAGATGGTGTCCCGCTTCTCGACCGCCTCGACGGTCCAGGTCCGCTCGCCGTCGCTGAGGGTTCCGGTATCGTGGGGCTGGCCGCCGCCGGTCGGGTAGAAGCCGGTCCGGTCGAGCACGACGCGGCCGTCGACGGTCCGCTCGACGGTCGCGTCGAACGTCCGTCGGGTCGGGTCGTCGAGGTAGAGCGCCTCGGTCATGGGCGCTGGCTGGCCGCCGCCGACCTTAACGGGCCCGCTGCTGGGGGCTCCGAGCGGGCTGAACCACCCCTGTCGGTCGGTTTTCGGCCCCGGCAGCGGGTGTCGTAACGCTAAAGACCGGAACGGCCTATCCACGAAACAACCATGAACAATCGCCCGTTCGCCGGGGGTGGATAGCCGTGGGCGTCGAGATACGCGAGCCGGCTGTCGGCGAGGACGACTACGAGCGGATGCGGGAGTTCGTCTACGAGTACCTCTCGGCGAGCGTCGCCAACGAGTCCGACGGCGGCCGGATGCGCTGGTACCCGTGGCACAGCGCCGACTACCGGTTCAACCACATCATCAACGTGGTCGACCTGGCCGCCGACATCGCCGAGCGCGAGGGCGCCGACGTCGACGTGGTCAAGGTGGCGGCCCTGTTCCACGACGTCGCCAAGCTCGAGGTCGACCAGGACGTCCACGCCGAGGCCGGCGCCCGGGTGGCGCGGGAGTACCTCGAGTCACACGGCGACTTCCCGGAGTCGTTCATCGACCGGGTGTGTACCGTCGTCGAGAACCACTCCTATCAGGGCCCCGTCACCGACCTGTCGGTGGAGGCCCAGTCGCTCATCGAGGCCGACATCCTCGACAAGGTGGGCGCGAACGGCGTCGCGCTGATGCTGCTCCGGATGGGCTATGAGTCCCGGACCCACATGGCGGCCGCCGACATGGTCCAGCGGGTGCTCGACCGCGGCAAGGACGTGCTCGAGCGGATCGAGTCCGACGCGGCCGAGAGCGTGGCCCATCGACGGCTCAAGCGGGTGAAATGGTTCCGGGAGTGGCTCGAGGAGGAGGTCCCCGAGATGGACCACGACGCGGACGCGGACGAGCGCCGGTAGGCCTGCTCGCGCCGTCAGCCGGCCAGTCCGGCGGCGTCGGCGAGGAACCAGCTCCCGAAGCCGGCGAGCACGGCGGCGCTCACGTACGCGACGAGGGGGGCGAACCGGTCGACCCGCCGGCCGGCGTAGACCAGCGACGCCGGGAAGCCGGTGATCCACACCGCGATGCCGCCGAAGAACCCGACGAGCAGGGCCGGACTGCCGGTCCGGACCACGAGGGCGCCGGCGAGGGAGTCCCCGACGTAGGGGGTGTGGGCCAGGACATCGACAGTCCCGGGCTGGAGCAGGCCGACCCCGACGGTCAGCCAGAAGACGATCTGGTAGGGGTTGGTCAGCGCCAGGGCGAGGGCTTTCCAGAACCCGCGTCCCTGGGGGACGTCGGCCTCGGTCCAGTCGGCCGTCGCGTCCCTGGCGGCGCCGTAGGCGAAGTAGAGGAGCAGCAGGCCCCCGACGCCGACCATGGCGTCGCGGAGGGCCGGCACGGCCTCGACGGCCCGGACGGCGCCGAGGGCGGCGAGCACGAAGAAGACGGCGTCGGCGGTCATCGCCCCGAGGCCGGCGGCGAAGCCCGCCAGCCACCCCCGCACCGCGCTCTCCTGGGCGATGACGGCGTTCATCGGCCCCGGGGGCGCCGCCAGGGCGAGGCCGAAGACGGCGCCGAAGGCCAGGGCGGCGGCGAGGCTTGGCATCCGCTCAGGCGTGGGCGGGAGCCGGCCAAAAACGGTTCGTTCCGCGCCGGGCCCGTCAGCCGAGGAACGGCCGCATCGCGTCGAGGGTGGGAAAGACGAGCGTCTCGTCCGCCTCGGCGTCCCGGACCACCGGACGGTACCGGGAGACCTCGGCCAGCAGCGGCGAGAGCGGGTCGCCGTCGCGCCAACCATTGACGGCCGTGCCTCGCAGGCTCCGGTTGAAGGCTGGGAGGCCGAGCACGTCGGCGCCCTCGTAGGCCTCGGGGCCGAACAGGTAGCACGGCCGACGCCGCCCCTCGATGTCGATGACCGGATGGTCGTGGCCGACGACGTACCGGGCGCCGGCCGTCGCCGGGCGCTCGTGGCCGTGACAGACGACGGTGCCGTCGGCCAGCTGGTGGACTCTGGCCGGGGAATCGCCGGCGAGCGCGGCCAGCTGCGTGTCGTGGTTGCCGGCGAGGGTGACGAGGTCCGTGTCGGCAGCGTCGAGGCCCGCCCGGAGCGCCCCCAACGCGTGTCGGGCCGCTCGGGGAACGCGGTCGAAGGCATCGAGGACGTCGCCCGCGAGGACGACGGTCGTGGGGTCGAAGCGCTCGACCAGCGCCAGCAGCCGGTCCACGATGGCCGGCCCCTGATCCACCGGGGCGTCGACGCCCGACACTTCGGCTCGGCCGAGGTGAAGGTCGGCGGCGACGAGGGTCCCGGCGTCGGGGAGGTAGACCGCCCGGTCGCGGACGGAGCCGAACGGCTCAGCGGCCGTCGGCATCGACCGAGAAGGCGGCGTGGAGGTCGAACTCGGTCCGGGTGACCACGAACAGGGCCTCCTCGACCAGCGCCAGCAGCTCGGGCACCCGCCGGACGACCAGCCAGGTGATGCCGACGAGCGCCACCACCGAGAGGCTCTGGCTGAGCACCCGGTCGGCGATGAAGAACGAGACCAGGCCTGGCTGGGTGTAGCCGGTGACGGCCATCACGGGGCCGACGAGGACCTGGAACCACTGCTTGCCGAACGCCACCGCGATGAAGACGTTCCGGACGAGGTTGAGGACGTAGATGACGCCCACGGCCAGGCCGAGCGCCTCGAGCTTCCGGTCCAGGGGGGCGTCGAGGGCCGCGATGAGACCCGCGAAGATGCTCATCGACCCCAGCCCCGTGCAGGCCAGAACGATGTGGGTCACGTATTGCCGGCCGTCGGTGGTGAAGACGAGCGCGCTCCGGTAGCCATGGTCGGGGCCGGCTTGAAGCGCCACCTCGAAGCCCAGCGCCGTAATGGCCCACTTGGTCTGGGCCGCGACCGCCTCGATGGCCCACCGGTCGAGCCCCGGGACCGTCGTGAACGGGAGGTAGACCAGGCCCATGATGGCGACCGCCCGGGAGAGCGTGAACAGCGACTCCCGGCCGTTCCAAAGCAGGTAGCCGGCGTACAGTGCCGCCGGAACGGCGACGGCGCTGAGGACCGTCTCGATGGGGCTGCGCATCACGAGGGCGAACCGCGGGACGAGCAGCAGCCAGAACCCGGCGAAACCGACCCAACCGGCGGCCGCCAACGCACGCGCTCGCTCGGGCGCTCGAGGCCGGACGGCCCACGCGGCAAGCAGCAGCCCGACGACGACCCACGCCACCGCGTCGGTCACGCCGGTCGGAACGACCGGAAACACGCGGAACCCAACGACCGGCGCGAGTAAAGACCTGACGGCTCCGGTCCGTTTCGACGTCACGACGGCTCGTGGCCGGCGTCACGCCGACCCCCGATCGTTGGCGGTGACGCCGTCGGCGGCCTAGGATGGTCCGTGTTCCTTGCGCTTCAGGGCCCGTCGATAGCCGCCGTAGCGGTCGGCGGGGTCGAACGGCGCTGGCGCGCTGTTGACCGCTTCGGCACCGCATTCCGGGCAGCGCTCGCCGAGGGTGTAGACCGGTCGGTCGTGGGCCGACGGCCAGTCTGCACACACGCGAATGGCCGACTTCACGGGCCGGTATCGGGTCGGGTCCCCCTTAGCCCTATCCGCTGGGGTTCAGGTCTCTTCCTCGGACCGGCGCTCCCGGTGGAAGTCGGCCTCGCCGCCGGCGGCTTCGATGGCTTCGGCGGCCCGCTCGGCACTGGCCTCGAGGGAGCGCTCGGCGAGCTTGTAATCGGGCGCCCGGACCCGGATGCGGTACTCCGGGGCCCCGACGTAGGTCACCTCGAGCTCGACCTCCTCGGGCACCTCGCCGTCACCCTCGGCGGCCTTGAGCGCCTCCTTGATGGCGTCGACGCCGGCCGCCGCCGGACACGTCAAGTCGACGTAACCGGTCACCGCGACGTACGGCACCGAGACGTTCTCGCGGGCGGTGGCCACGACGGCGTCGAGGGTCGCCTCCTCGAGGTCGAGGTCGGCCAGGGCCTCCTCGCCGTGGATGGCCGCGGCCTCGAACGCGTCGTAAAGCGTGTCGAACTCGGTGAGGAGCTCGCCGGCGACCCGCTCGAAGGTGGCGTCGTCGGCCTCCTCGCCGAGCGCGATGGTGAGCCAGTTGTCGGCCTTCTGTTCGTTCTTCCACTGCTGGATCGTCTCGGAGCGCTGGTGGTCGTTGACGTCCTTCAGCGAGAGGTCGATCTGCTGGCTCGACTCGTCGACGTCGAGGACCTTGCAGACGACGGTCTGGCCCTCCTTGACGTGGTCGCGGACGTTCTTGATCCACCCGGAGGCGACCTCGCTGATGTGGATGAGCCCGCGCTTGTCGTCGTACTGCGCCAGGTCACAGAAGACGCCGAAGTTCTCGATCTCGTCGACCTCGCAGACGACCAGTTCGCCCCGCTCGGGCCAGCCGGAGTACTTCATCGCGCCTCGACGGCCTCGACGACCGTCGCCTCGAGGGCGGCCGCCCCGCCGGTGGGCCGGGCCAACGTCGCGCCGCAGTCGGCGCAGGCGACCGGCGTGGCGGCCCGTTCGAAGAGCACCTGTTCGTTCTCACACTCGGGACAGGCCACCCGGAGGAATGCACCGGCCATGGTCATTCCTGGAACTCGATCCGGCCTGCCCGCCAGCCCTCCCGGAGGTGGGCCTTGCCGCAGTCGGCGCACCGGTAGGTGAGGTTGGTCCGTTTCGTCGGTTTGTCGCCGCCCGGGACCTTCGAGAACTTCCCGTCGTTCCCGATGCCCGAGTTGCGCTTGCGCTGGCGGTCGATCCACTTCAGGCCCGTCTCGCGACCCCGGCGGACCTTCTCCACCTCGTGTTCCGTGTGGGTGTCACAGTTGGGACAGTACGTGTTGAACCGGCGGGGCATCTGCATGGGTGTTGGCCGCGGTTGGTCGCGCCGGGTTAAAACGCGACCGGTCTCTGGCGGGCCGATGGGGGGTCTGGACCGCCATTTCCCCGGTCACCAGGCGCGTGGCGGCCGTCAGAGCCCGGCCCGGCCCAGCGGGTCGTAGATGAGGACGTACCGGAGCAGGCCCACGACCCAGGCCAGGACCCAGAGGCCGAGGTAGCCGAAGACCCCGACGCGAAGGCGGAACCGCCAGGCGTCGACGTTCCCGTCGAGCTCGTCAAGCTCGATGTCCGGGTCGGGCTCGTGGTAGAGGTCGTGTCGGCGCTTGAGCCGGAACAGGCGGACGATACCCGTCAGCGCGAAGACGAGCAGCGCGTAGGCCTGCAGGCCGAGGAAGGCGTGCAGCGCGGCGAGCCCGTCGAACCGGTCGAGGAAGCGGGGCAGCATCCAGGCGACGGCGGGAGCGGTCGTCAGGACGAGCCCGACCCCGATGTAGGTCAGGTGCCTGACCAGCACCCGCCAGGTCACGACCGGCTCTCTGAGCACCACCCAGGCCCCGTAGAGGTAGCACGGCAGGCTCGCCGAGACCACCACCGTGACCGCGCTCGCGGCGGCGAACTCGGCGGCCGTGGGCATGCTGCCGGCTTCGCCCGGACCCGCCGTAAAGCGTCCGAAACGTGGGTGACGGGTACCGGCCTCAGCGCACGTCCCGCCGGAGGACGAAGACGACACCGGCCATACCGACCAGCCAGACGAGCGCGGGTTGGTAGGTGCGTGGGTCGGCCCAGTCGAACGCCTTGGAGTACCGGAACTGGTAGTAGGTCCCGTTACGCTTGACCGCCTCGGGAAACTCGAAGGACTCGTCGGAGACGTACCGGCCGCCCTCGACCGCCTCCTCGAAGATGCGGCGCTGCTCGTCGGTGAGGGTCGCGTACTCCCGGTACAGTCCGGCCTCCTGGAAGCTCGTCGTCGTGCCGGTATACCGAAGCCGATGGTTCATGTCGGCGCCGGCGAAGAACCACACCACGCTGCCGAGCACCAGGCAGGCGAACAACACGAGCCCGACGAAGTTCAGCGTCGACGCGCCGAGCCCGGGTCGGCCACCGCTCATCGCTCGTCTACCACTCGACGGACGGGCGTTAAGCGGTTACCGGTTCGCGGTCGGGTCGGCGCCGACGGGCCCGCGGGGTCGGACCGTCACGCTAACGGCACGGGCGGGCGTGGGGTCCGGGTAATGGGGGACGCTCCGGACGACCGGTCGGCCGAGGACGGGCCGGCGGACGACGCGCTCGATGAGGAGCCCCTCCGGCGCCGCGTCGAGGAACGCTACGACTTCGAGGACTTCCGGGCCGCGGACATGGCCGAGATGTCGCTGGAGGAGTGGGAAGCGGCCTTCGATCCGGACACGTGGATCACCGGCGACGCGCTGCTCGACCGGGTCGAAGCCGAGCTCCGGGCCCGGGTCGCCGACGGGCAGCTGTTCGCCGTCGTCGAGCGCCATACGGTCGACGGCGAGGACGGGCTGCTCGCCTACACCGATGCCGAGTACGCGGTCGTCCGGCCCGACGGCACGGTCGAGGGCGACGCCGGGCTGCGCCGGGACGTCGAGCCAGTGGTCGCGCTCTGCTCGATGGCCGACTACGAGGTTGCCGACCCCCCGGCCGATGCGGGCCTGCCCGAACCGGCGCGCGTCCAGCCGGGGGCGGGCGGCCTGGGCCACCGGCTTCTGCTCGCGGTCGCCGGCGTCCAGCTCGTGGCCGGGCTGGTCCTGCTGTTCGCTCCCCTCGTGGTCCGCCTCGGCCCCGGGGCCGGCGCGCTGACGACGGTCGTCGGTCTCGGGTTCATCGGCATCGGCGTCGTGCTCGGCCTGCTCGTGGCGAACGCCCGGCTGTCCGACCGGTTCCGGGCCGAGGAGTACCGCGAACGGCTGCGCGCCGCGGGGGTCGGCCGCGACGAGCGGCCGTCGTTCCTGCCACCGCTCGGGGACGACGCGGACGCGCGTGGCCCCGGCGAACGGGACGCCGAGTAGCGCCGCCCGACCGGGGCGTCGACGGCCCGGAGACGGCCGACAATTCGCCCGCCGTCGGACGCATCGGTGGGTTTAAGCGACTCCCCTCCTCAGCCCCCGATACATGAGACGGCGGGAGTTTCTGCTGGGCGCTGGCGGCGCTACGAGCGCCGCTGCGGTGGGAGCGGGTCCGGCCGCCGCACAGGAGACCGAGACCCCATCGGTGACGGCGACCGGCACGACCGGTGGGAACGCCACCGGGACGTCGACCGGCACGGCGACCGCGGGGGGCGGCGCCGGCGGGACGACGCACACGGTAGACATGACGGACGGGCTGGTGTACGACCCGTCG
>JBDGPL010000169.1:0-3122 GCA_042219705.1 Halobacteriales archaeon
GCCGAGCTGGCCGCCGGGCCGGCCGTCACCGCCCTCGGGGGGCTCGGCGCCGCGGCGATGGCCGTCGCCGACTGGCGGGCGATCGACGGGCCCGGCCTGGCCGAGCGGGCCACCTCGACGGCGTCGGGGGCGGCCGTCGGCCTCGCCGGGCTGCTCGCCATCGTCGTCTGGAGCGCGGTCCTCGGCGGGGTCTACCGGTCCGTCGCCGGGGACGTCGGCCCGTCGACGGGCGCGGTGCTCTCCTCGCTCGCCCTCGGCATCGCGACCGTCTCCGTCGCCTGGGGCTACCTCCAGGGGACCGGCCGGGGGCTTGAGTTCGTCGACGTCCGCCGGCCCGACCGCCGGGACGCCGGCTACGTCGTCGCCGGGCTGGCGGCCGCCGTGGGGCTCAACCTCGGCATCGAGGCGCTGTTCCGGGCCGTCGGGCTGGCCTCGGCCAGACACTCCCTCTACGACGTCGCCCGGCACGACCCCGGCATGCTGCTGGTGCTCATCCCGCTCACCATCCTCCTCATCGGTCCCGGCGAGGAGCTGCTCTACCGGAACGTCGTCCAGAAGTCGCTCTACGACGCCTTCTCGCGGCCGGGCGCCGTCGTCGTCGCCAGCGCCATCTTCGCCGCCGCCCACGTCCCCGCGTACTCCTCGGCGGGCGCCACGCCGCTCTCGGTCCTGAACACGCTCACCATCGTCTTCGTGCTGGCCGTCGTCCTCGGCGTCGCGTACGACCGGACCCGGAACGTCCTGGTGTCCGCCCTCATCCACGGGGGCTTCAACGCCATCGCCTTCGCCGCGACCTACGTCGAGCTCGTCGGGTAGCCGGGCGCTACGACGGGTTCTTCCGCGCGAGGTCGGAGCCGCAGATTGGACACCGGTCGTGGTGCTCGTCGAACTCCCGGCCGCAGCCCGCACACTGAAACGCCCACTCCCGGACCTCGTCGATGCCCTCCCGGGCGATGACCTCGACGTCGACGTCGAGCTTCTCGGCGACGTTCTGGACCGCGTAGTCGTCGGTCACGACGGTGCCGTCCAGCTCGAGGGCGGCGGCGAGCAGGTGGACGTCGGTGCCCGAAAGCGTGCTCAGATCGCCGGACGTCTCGGCCGCTCGCCGGACCCGCTCGACCGTCTCCGGCTCGGGGAGCTGGAGGTGCATGCCCGAGCCCTCCATCGCGTCGAACCGGTAGGCCGGCTCGTCGGAGAGCTCCTCGCGGACCTGCGGGACGGAGGCCGTCGGCTCCGACGTGTGATACTCGTGGATGAAGGCCGAGGCGTCCAGCACGTACATCCGGCTACCGTTCGACGACGATGTAGTCCTTCACCGCCTGGACGCGGTGGACCGGGACGTGGAACCGGCCGTCCTCGTCGACGTCGAAGCTGGCGTCGAACGCGGTCTCCTGGTCGGGCTCGACGATGAGGTCCTTGAGCTCCCCCGTCTTGATGTTCATCGTGATGTTGTAGAGCATCCCCAGTTCGGCGCCGTCGGAGCCCATGACGGCCTTCCC
Source organism: Halobacteriales archaeon (assembly GCA_042219705.1). Lineage (GTDB taxonomy): Archaea > Halobacteriota > Halobacteria > Halobacteriales > Hikarchaeaceae > JBDGPL01. The sequence continues at coordinate 1,500 of JBDGPL010000169.1, forward strand.
CGAGAGGTTCTCGGCGAGTATCTCCGGCATGGCCGGGGGTATTCGGGGACCCATCATAAAGGCCGCGGGGCGTCTGACGGGCGGACGCCGGGGAACCCGCCGCGTGACCGGGCGACGCGACCGAACGGGCGACCGTTCGCGGGGCTTACGATGGCCTTAACTGTCGGGCCCGGGTTCCCACTGACAGCTTCTGCGGGGTGGCCACGATGGCAGACACGGAACCGGACGCCGACGCGGACGAGCGACCCGAGAGCCTCCGGACCCCCATCGTGGCCGTCCTCGGCCACGTCGACCACGGCAAGACGACGCTGCTCGACCGCATCCGGGGCTCGGCGGTCACGGAGGGCGAGGCCGGCGCCATCACCCAGCACATCGGCGCGACGGCGATCCCGCTGTCGGTCGTCTCCGAGCTCGCCGGCCGGCTGGTCGACCCCGACGACTTCGACCTGCCCGGGCTCCTCTTCATCGACACCCCCGGCCACCACTCCTTCGCGACGCTCCGGGCTCGTGGCGGCGCGCTCGCCGACATCGCCGTGCTCGTCGTCGACGTGACCGACGGCTTCCAACCCCAGACCGAGGAGGCCGTCGATATCCTCCGGCGGACGGAGACCCCGTTCGTCGTCGCGGCCAACAAGGTCGACACGATTCCCGGCTGGAACCCCAACGAGGACACGCCCATCCAGGAGAGCCTCGACGCCCAGCCCGACCGGGTGCGCCGGGACCTCGACGAGCGCGTCTACGAGCTCATCGGGGACCTCTCGGACGCGGACTTCGCCGCCGACTTCTACTGGCGCGTGCAGAACTTCCGGGACACCATCGGGGTGGTCCCGTGCTCGGCGGTCACCGGCGAGGGCGTCGCCGACCTCCTGGCGGTACTGATGGGGCTGTCCCAGCGCTACATGCGCGAGGCCATGGCCGTCGACGTGACCGGGCCCGGCCGGGGGACGGTTCTCGAGGTCAAGGAGGAGCGCGGCCACGGCACGACGGTCGACGTGGTGCTCTACGACGGCACGGTCCGCACCGGCGACACCATCGTCGTCGGCGGCACCCACGACCCCATCGTGACCGAGGTCCGGGCGCTGCTGAAACCCCGGGCGCTGGCTGAGATCCGGGTCGAGCGGCAGTTCGAGCAGGTCGACGCGGTCGCCGCGGCGTCCGGCGTGAAGATCAGCGCCCCCGACCTCGACGAGGCGATGGCGGGCGCGCCGGTCCGGGTCGTCCGCGACGAGCCGGTCGAGGCGGTCGTCGAGGCGGTCCAATCCGAGCTCGCCGACGTCGAGGTACGCACCCAGGACGACGGCGTCGTGGTGAAGGCCGACACGCTCGGCAGCCTCGAGGCGCTCGGGAACGCGCTCGCGGAGGCCGAGGTGCCCGTGGTCCGGGCCGAGGTCGGCGACGTGGCGCCCCGCGACGTCGCGGTGGCGCGGACGGCCGACGACCCGACCCACCGGGCCATCCTCGGGTTCAACGTGGACGTGCTCGACGACGCCGCGGACGAGGCCGAGCGGGCCGACGTCGAGCTGTTCGTCCACGACGTCATCTACCAGCTCGTCGAGGACTTCGAGGAACACGTCGCGGCCATCGAGGAACGCCAGCAGGAGACGGTCCTCGAGAACATCGTCC
>JBDGPL010000017.1:0-5940 GCA_042219705.1 Halobacteriales archaeon
CCGATCTCCGGGTTATGAGCCCGGCGGAATCTCCTGGCTATCCTATCCCGCTACGGGGGGATACCCCGGTCCGCCAATTAAGGGTTGTGATTCCACAAACCGCCCGCCGGAGCGGCCCTCACGGCCGGCACCAGTCCGGCTTGAGCCCGGTTCGAGGTGCATGCCCGTGGCGAGACGGGGTCGCTGGGCTCCGCGGGACTGCCCCGGCAGCCTACGGCTGCGTCACCCGCCAGGTGAACAGGCTCTCGAAGACGTAGTTGACCACCATCCCGACGCCGATGCCGGTTCCCTTCGCGACCAGCAGCCAGAGGTCGAGCCCGGCGAGGGCCCCGCCACCGATTCCGAGGGTCGCGGCGATTGGCCGCCAGAGGCCGAGCCCGCCCAGCGTGAGCGGGACGAACAGGACCCGGTAGACCAGCACGAACACCCCGAACTGGGTGAGGCTCCCGGCCGCCCGGACGAGGTGGGAGCGCTTGAGCCGGTCGAGCAGCGGGCCCCGACCTGGGGCGCCCTCGCCGGCGAACGTCCACCGCTCGTTGGCGGCGAACATCACCAGGATGGCCGTCTCGATGCCGGCGAGGGTCGCCAGCTCGGGAAGCACCCCGAGGCCCTCGGCCAGGGCGACGAGCACGAAGGTGTCCACGACTGCGCCCAACGCGCCGACGGAGACGAACTGGCCGATGCGGACCCCCGAGGTCAGGGCCGCGAGTCGCCCCTCGCGTTCGGGCTCGTCGGTCACCGGCCCGCCCCCGGCCGGTCGACCAGCGCCGGCCGCGACTCGCGGTAGCGGTCGATGGCGCCGTGCAGCGGGTCCTCGGCCAGGAGCTTCGCCCGGTGGCGGGCGGCCAGCAGCGTCCGTCCGAAGGCCAGCGTCGACCGCAGCGGCGAGACGGTCGAGCCCGGCTGGTCCTCCCAGACGATGGGCACCTCGACGACCGACAGCTCCAGCGCCGCCGCCATCGCCACGAGCTCGACGTCCCAGGCGAAGCCCGGCTCGTAGAGGTGGCCGCGGACCTCTCGCCAGGCGTCGGCCGTGATGGCCTTCGCGCCGCACTGGTAGTCGTAGAGCTCGACCTCGAGGAGGAGCCGGGCCAGCTCGGCGAACGCGTCGCCGAGCCGCCGCCGGACGAAGGTCTGATGCGACGTGACGGTGGCGTCCGGATGGCGACGCGAACCAACGGCCAGCGCCGTCCGTCCGTCGAGCACCGGCGCGACGACGTCGGCCAGCGAGTCGGCGGGCGTGCTCCCGTCGGCATCGGCGAACGCCAGGACGTCGGTCCCGAGCGCCTCGAACCCGTCGGTGACTGCCGCCCCCTTGCCCCGGCGGCGTTCGGAGACGGCCACGGTCGCCGGGGCGTCGGCGAGCGACTCCACGGAACCCGGCCGGGGAGCGTCGAGCTCGACGCGGACCACCTCGGGCGAGAGTCGCTCGTCCAGGGCGGCCACGTAGTCGGCGAGCCGGCCGAGGTCGGGCCGGAACGCCGGGATGACCACGCCGAGCGACTGACTCATCGGCCGACTCCAGCCAGCCGAGCGGGTAAAGTGGTTCGATGGCGTGGCCGGCGGGGTCGGGCTCTCGGGTTGCTGGCAGCCCGCTAGCGGGCCGACTGGTCGACCCGGTAGACGACCACCTGTTCCCACCGTCGGGCGACCGAAACGGCATCGAGGCTCCCGACCGTGATTTGGGCGTAGGTCGCGCGTTCGGCCGGTCCGACGTAGATGTACCGAACGTCGTACCGGGTGAGGAGTGCCCGCTGGCGGGCGGGGGTGCCGGTATAGATCTCCCGGACGTGCTCGAAGCGGGTTTGGTACGCCTCGGCTCCCCGGTACTGGCGCTCATGGAACCACCCGAGGACGGTCGGCAGGCCGGTGAGGCTGGCCGGGGCGGCGGCGCCCTGGCCGCGTTCGGGTCGCCACCAGTACCCCGCCCGGACCCCGGTCACGATGACCGGCCGGCCCTCGCGGTTGTCGAGCCACCGGATGGCGGGGGCTTCGGCGGGGAACTCGACCTCGAGGTAGGCCGTCGCGTCGAGCGTGGGCCCGGACGCTGCGACGGCCGGACCCGGGTTGGCCACGTGGGCCGGCAGGGCGAACGCGGCGTAGACCGACGTCGTGACGACCAGGACGGCGGCGAGCCATCGGGCGCCGGTGCGCCACCGTCGGCGGTCGACCGCCAGCGCACCCGCTGGCCAGCCGCCGGCGAGCCGGGCCAGCGCCACGCCGCTCGCGACCGACCAGAACAGCCAGACGTGGGCGTAGTACTTGAACACGGTATTGAACCGGTCTCCCTTGACCGTCACCAGCTCGACGAGCAGCACGAGGCCCGCGCCGGCCAGCACGAGCATGGCCTCGAACCCCACGTCCGTCCGCGACCGCAGCAGCCACCACGCGCCGAGCCCGATCGGCAGCGCGAGTCCGAGGGCGGGCGCGCCGAGCAGGACGGCCAATCCGAAGAACGCCAGGGCGCCGGCCCACCGCAGCCGGGGCGATTCGGCGACGACCGCACTCGCGGCGGCCAGGTAGCTCCCCAGAACGACGAGGAAGGCACCGTGGACCCGGAGCAAGCCGCCGAGGCCGGTCCAGCGCCCCCAGAGCGCCGGCCCCATCCCGGGCCCGCCCAGGACGACGATGGCCCAGTACGGCGCGGTCCAGAGCAGCCCGAGCGCCAGCACGACCAGGGCCGCCGTGATGCCGATGGCCCACCGCCGAGCCTCCTCGGCGAGCCAGTGGTCGCGGGGCGCCAGCCAGGTGGTCGAGGCCCCGGGCCCGCCGGTCAGCGGCGCCAGTCCGCCGAGCGGGGCGCCGGGTGCCAGGGCCACCGCCAGTACCACGAGGCCGCCGACGGTCGGGAACGACCAGACGTTGACGACGCCGATGAAGCCGGCCAGCGGCGGCAGCGCCCCGAACAGCAGTCCCGCCCGCCGTCGCGGTTCGCCCCCCGCCCGCCAGTAGCCGAGGAGCAGGCCGGCGGCTAGGAGCATGAGCGGCTGGCTCATCATGTGCGCGTGGAGATCGCCGTTGAGCCAGGCGAACAGGGGAAACTCCGTCGCCGCCATGAACGAATCGGGATTCGTCGGATCGACGGGGAACACCCGGCTGGCCCGGAAGTACCAGAAGTCGGTCGGCGTCCAGCCGACGACCGATGACTCAAAGCCCAGCCCGGCTGCCAGCCACTCGGCGGCCCGGCGGGGGAGCAGCCAGACGAGGACCCGTGCCGGGGTGTCGAGGTTTCCGGCGAGGCCGACGAAGAAGCCGCCGAACCCGGCCGCGGCCCGTCGGGAGCCGCCGTACCGGGCGGCCACGGACCCGGCGAGCCCGTAGGCGGCCGTCACGAGGGTGGCGTAGAACCCCGCGAGCGCGAGGTTGTAGGCGTACCGGCCGGCCGTGCCGGTCAGCGTGGCGAGCAGCGCCGCGACGAGGTGGCCGCCGTAGTGGTACCGGACCGGCTCGCCGGCGAACCACATGTCCTCGGGTGGCAAGGCCGGCGCCCGAAGCAGGGACTTGAGGAGGCCGAAGTCGAGGAGCTTCTCGCCCACGGCGACCGGTAGCGGGGCCGCGGCCGGGTCATAGGCTCGAACGGCGACCATGAAGAGGAACGCGGCGGCGAAGACGGCGCCCACCTCGGCGAACCGGCGCCCGGGGAGGGCGGCCGTCCGGCCCCAGTAGGCCCCGGCGGCGAGGACCGCGAGGCCGGCGAGGAGGGCCGGCCACCCGAACGCGACGTGGCCGACGAGGTGGCCGACCACGCCGAGGACCGCCAGGGCCAGCGGGAAGGCGAGGGCGGCGTGGTCGAGGTCGGGGAGGAGCCGGGCGGCAAGCGGCCACGCGAGGAGCCCGAGCAGCAGGAGGGCCGCCAGCCACACCACGACGAGCCCGAACGACATCACCCGAACGCCGGCCGGTCCGGATAAACCTCTTGTGAACCGCCGGGCCGAGCCGTAACGGTCTTGGGACCGGTCGCCGTGGCCCTCGACGAGCCAGGGCGATGACGAGCCGCACCGACGTGAGGCCGCTCCCGCTCGTCGCCGGCAGGGCGCCATGAGCCTCGCGGGCACGGCGGCGGCCGTCGGGCTCTGGCTCCTCCTGTTCCTGCTCGCTTACGCCGCGGTCGCCGCCGTGGTCCTGTTCTATCTGCCGCCGGCCGACCGGCTCCCGAGCGGGACGCTCGCGGACGTGGCCTTCGCGGTGACCGTTCCCGTGGTGCTCCTCGTGACGTGGCTCCGGGCAGCCCGCGGGGGGTGACGTCGGCGTCCCGAGGACGGTCCGGCCTGGCTACAGCGCGAGCTGGCCCTTCGGCTGGACCACCGTGACGTCTTCGGCGTCCACGGCCGTGACGTCGAGGAAGTGGGGGATGAACTCGCGGCGCTCGAAGGTCCCGGCCTCGTCCTCGTCGCCGACGACGCACGACAGCTGGACCCGGTCCGGGCCGTGGAAGTCACCGTTCCGGGTGACGGAGAAGCAGACCCGCTCGACGCCATCGACCTCGACGACGGCACCCTTCCGGATACCCGGGTCGCCGTTGATGATGAGCCGCTCCATGGCCGCGGTTCCCCGGGCCACGGGTTAAGGGCTTCGGAGGGTCGCGGCCGGCGGCTCGATCGCTGGCCGACCCGACCCGTTTTATCCGGCCGGCCCCCAGCTGGCCCCATGTACGAGGCGGTCCTGGCTCGCCCGGCGGGCCCGAGCACGGTCGCCCGCCTGGCGTCCACGGCGGCCGACTACGGGTACGAAGGCGTGGTGGTGAGCAACCCGCCCGACGACTCGACCGAGTACGACGCGGCCGCCATCAGGGAGGCGTACGGGGTGGACGTCGTCGCCGGCCTCACGCTCGCCCCCGAAGACCCCGCCTCGGCGGGGGGCGCCATCGGCCACCACCGCCCCGACACGACCGTCCTCTGCGTGCGCGGCGGCGAGTCGATCAACGGCTACGCGGTCCGCGAGCCACGGGTCGACGTGCTCGTCCGCCCGATGGCGAACGGCGGCGACCTCGACCACGTCGATGTCAGGGCCGCGGCCGACAACGGGGTCCGGCTGGCCGCAGACCTGGGGCCCGTCCTCCGGGAGACCGGCCCATCGCGGTCGTCGGCCATCGCCGGGCTCCGGAAGCTCCGGGAGCTCGTGGCTGACGCCGACGCGCCGTACGTCGTGACGGCCGGTGGCGAATCCCACCTCGAGCTCCGGGCCCCCCGCGAGCTGGCGGCCGTCGCCTCGACCGCCGGCTTCGACCGGGCGGCCGTCGAGCGCGGGTTGGCCGAGTGGGGCCGGCTAGCCGAGCGCAACCGCGAACGGCTGTCGGAGGCGTCCGTGGCGCCCGGCGTGCGCGTCGCCGACGGTCCCGAGCTGGACGGTGATGCCGGATGAGCCCGCTGCCGAAGCACCTCCGACCGCGGTACCGATACCTGGCGGTCACGCTCGAAGCCTGGCCGGACGCATCGGTCGACCGCGAGGGCTTTCAGTCGGCGCTGGTGGCGTCGGTTCGGGGCCTGTTCGGCGACGCCGGCGTCGCGGCGGCCGAGCCGCGGGTGGTGCGGTTTTCCTTCGAGGCGGGCGCGGGCGAGGCGGTCGTCCGGACCCGCCGCGACGCGGTCGAGACGGCCCGGGCCGGGCTCGCGGCTACCGGGTCGATCGATGGGGTGACGATTGCCGTCTGCGTGAGGGGGATAAGTGGAACGGTCCGGGGTTGTGAAGAAAAGTATTTACAGGGACGACAGCTACCAAACGGCGAGAGCACCGTCGCCTTCGAGGGCGCGGACCGCCCGGCGACCGTCCGGGGGAACCGCGTGGACGTGCAGACCGAGGACGCGTTCGCGGGGGCGACGGACCTCGACCTCACCTGAGCTATGCAGGGTCAAGCCCAACAGCAGGCGTACGACCGGGGCATCACCATCTTCTCCCCGGACGGGCGGCTGTACCAAGTCGAGTACGCGCGCGAAGCGGTCA
>JBDGPL010000170.1:0-10375 GCA_042219705.1 Halobacteriales archaeon
CCCGCCCCGGGCTTGCGCCCGGTCGCCTGCCCGGCCGGTGGGGGGACTTTCCTCGCGCGTACCGCGGGAGCCGGGCTCCCTCTGCCAGCTTCACATACGCGGTCGCGGGGTATAAGCCCCCCGTCCGGGGCTGCCGGACATTGGGAACCATTATGCCCGGTCGCCGGCGCCGTTCAGGCTAGGTGACCGCCGTGAGCCAGGATTCGATGGAGTTCAGCGAGGCCGCCCTGGGCGAGCCTACCTCGTCTTTCTCGGACAGCCGCATCCGACAGGGTGAGACCGCCCCGGCCCGGTACCGGATTCTCGACCCCGACGGTTCCTACGATCGTGACGACCTTCCCGGGTTCTCGGTCGAGGAGCACCGCGACATCTACTACTGGATGCTGCTGCAGAAGGTCTACGACGAGCGGATGGTGAAGCTCCAGCGCCGGGGCGAGATGGGTACCGTCGCGACCGCCCGGGGCCAGGAGGCGAGCACCGTCGGCGTCTCGTTCGGCCTCGAGGACCGCGACTGGCTGTTCCCCTACGGCCGGGAGTCGGCCGCCATGATGCGCCACGGCGTCGCCATGCGTGACATCATGCTCTACTGGCTGGGCGTCATGGAGGCCAATCGCTTCACGGGCTCGAACACCCTGCCGTTCGCCATCGCCGTGGGCACCCACCTCCCGGTCGGCGTCGGGTACGCCTGGGGGCTCCGGCTGGACGGCGAGGACGCCATCGCGGCGATGATGCTCGGCGACGGCCAGCCGAGCACGGGCGAGGCCCAGACGGCGATGAACTTCGCCGGCGTGGTCGACGCCCCGGCGGTCTTCTTCTGTCTGAACAACCAGTACGCTATCTCCGTGCCCTTCTCGAAGCAAACGGCCGCCAACAGCGTCGCCCAGAAGGCCCTGGCCTGGGGGCTCGACGGCATCCGCGTCGACGGCAACGACGTCCTCGCCGTCGTCGACGCGATGCGCCGGGCACGGGCGCGGGCCCTCGATGGCACGCCGGTCCTGCTCGAGGCGGTGACCTACCGCATCGAGGCGCACACGACCAACGACGACCCGAGCCGGTACCGCGACGACGCCGAGGTGGACTGGTGGCGCGAGCGGGACCCGTTCGACCGGTACCGGGCGTTTCTCGAGGCCGAGGGGTACTGGAGCGAGATCGACGAGGACGCGATGCGGGCCGACATCGAGGACCGGTTCGACGAGGCGCGCGAGCAGGTTCAGGCCTACGAGTCCGGCGGTCTCGAGGAGCTCTTCGCGCACGTCTACGACGAGATGACGCCGGCGCTCCGCGACCAGCTCGAGGCGCTCGAGTCGTTCCTCGGGGCCCGACCTGATGCCTACGACTACATCGAGGAGCGGCCCAAAGGATGAGCCCCAACGACCTGACCCTCGTCGAAGCCGTCAACGACGCCCTCCACCACGCGATGGGCGAGGACGACCGGGTGATGGTCTACGGCGAGGACGTCGCCGAGCAGGGCGGGGTCTTCCGGGCCACGGAGGGGCTGCTCGAGGCGTTCGGGGAGGAACGCGTCCTGGACACGCCGCTCTCGGAGATCGCCATCGTCGGGACGGCCATCGGGCTGGCGATGCAGGGCAAGCGGCCGGTGGTCGAGATCCAGTTCTCGGGCTTTCTGCCCCCGGCGTTCAACCAGCTGGTCCACAACGCCGGGCGGATCCGGTGGCGAAACCGGGGGGAGCACACCGCGCCGATGGTGGTTCGGACGCCCTACGGCGGCGGCGTCAGGGCCCTCGAACACCACTCCGAGAGCCTCGAGGCGGCGTACGCCCACGTGCCGGGGCTGAAGGTCGTCGTGCCGGCCACGCCGGCCGACACGAAGGGGCTGCTCCTGGCCGCCATCCGGGACCCCGACCCCGTCCTGTTCATGGAGCCCAAGCGGGTCTACCGCTCGTTCCGCGAGCCGGTGCCCGAGGGCGACCACGAGGTCCCCATCGGGGAGGCGGCGGTCAGGCGGGCCGGTGCCGACGTCACGGTCGTCGCCTGGGGGTCGATGCTCCACTACGCCCTCGAGGCGGCCGAGAACGTCGCCGAGTCGGGCATCGACGCCGAGGTCGTGGACCTCCGGAGCCTCTCGCCCCTCGACCGCGAGACCGTCGTCGAGTCGGTCAAGAAGACCGGCCGGGCCGTCGTCGTCCACGAGGCCCCCCGGAGCGGCGGGTTCGCCGGCGAGCTCGTCGCCACCATCAACGAGGCCGCGTTGATGTACCTCGAGGCGCCCGTCGAGCGCGTGACGGGGTTCGACACGCCGATGCCGATGCTCGCCCGCGAGGACTACTACCTGCCCAACCCCCCGCGCATCGAGGAGGCGATGGCGTCGGTGGTCGAGTTCTGAGCGACGGCGAACCGCGTCGGTCCGCCAGCGGTGAGCTGCCGGGCGACCGAGGCCGGAACCGGGTCCTCGGGCCGAGGTCGTCGGCCCGGTCCGGAAGGCGTATTCCCCCGCCCCGGCGGTGGGTTATCGTTTCGACCTTACTGACAAACGACCGAACAAAAACGTTTAAACCCCAACCAGTCTACGACCCCCGAGGCGTGACATCATGACACAATACAATCGACGACGGTTCCTGAAGACCGCAGGGGCGACAGGGGCGGTCGGGCTGTCGGCCGGCTGCCTCGGCAATCTCACGGGCGGTGGCGGCGGGACGCCGACCATCAACTTCCACTTCGTGGTGCCCGTCGAGAACGTGGGCTCCCTGCTGGCCATCGAGGACATCCGGAGCCAGATGGAGAACCTGGGCGACGCCTACGAGATCAGCGTCACGCGGGACTCGAGCACGCCGGACTCGGTCCAGGCGATGGCGGCGGGGGAGGCCGACGTCATCCTCACGACGACCGTGAGCTTCGCCTCGGCCGTCGTCAGGGAGGCAGTCCCCGGCAACGTCACGGCCATCGCGACGGACTTCTGGGACGCCCACCCCGACTGGTACAGCATTACCATCTTCTCGGGGCCGGATTCGGGCATCACCGAGCCGGCCGACCTCGAGGGCCAGCGCATCGGCGTGAACGCGACCGGCACCGGGGTCCATGCCGTCGCGGTGAAGAAGCTGCAGCAGGTCGGCCTCGACCCCGAGAACGACGTCGAGTTCGTGGAGTTCGGGTTCCCGACCTTCATCTCCGCCATCAACGAGGACAAGATGGACGCCGGGGTGTTCCCGGCCCTCTTCGCGGTCGGGGCTCGGGGGAACAACTTCAACAAGGTGTTCACGAGCGCGGAGACGTACGACGGCGCCTATCCCTTCGCGTACGTCACCGCCAGCAACAACGCCCTCGACGAGAAGGGGGACGCCATCGACGCGTGGGTCGACGACTACGTCTCCCTCTTCGAATACGCCCGGAACAACCGGAGCGAGGTGGTCTCCCTGGCGGCCGAGCACTTCGGGATCCCCGAAGCGGTCATCGGCGGGTTCTTCATGCAGCAGCCGACCGACTACTACCGAGGCGAGATCGCCACCGATACCGAGCGGCTCCAGACCGTGATCGACGACCTGAACTCCCTCGGGTTCATCGACGAGTCCATCACGGTCTCGGACCACGTCGACAACGGTTACCTCCCCTGAGCGGGCCCCGGTCGCTGGTCGGGCCCGGCCGACGCCAGCTCGCATCCAAGCATCTATGGACCACGCACCCAATCTGCATCCATGCGAGTAGGCAACCGGCGGTCGATTGGCAGTTCCGTTGCGCCATGAGCGAGGGACGCGTCATCATCTCGGACCTGGAGAAGGTGTACGAGACCGGCGAGGAACGGACGACGGCCATCGAGGACCTCTCCTTTGCGGTCGACGACGGCGAGTTCGTCAGCGTCGTCGGGCCGAGCGGCTGCGGCAAGAGCACGCTGCTCTACCTCATCGCGGGGTTCCTCGAGCCGACGAACGGCTCCATCCAGGTGGGGGACCGGACCGTCGACGGTCCCGGCACCGACCGCGGCGTGGTCTTTCAGGACTACGCGTTGTTCCCCTGGAAGACGGTGATGGGCAACGTGACCTACGGCCTCGAGGAGAACGGCATGGCCAAGCAGGAGCGCCGGGAGACGGCCCAGCGGTTCATCGACATGATGGGGCTTTCCGGCTTTGAGGACAACTACCCCAAGGAGCTCTCCGGCGGGATGAAACAGCGGGTCGCCCTCGCGCGCACCCTGGCCTACGACCCGAAGATCCTGCTCATGGACGAGCCCTTCGGCGCCCTCGATCAGCCGCTGCGGGAATCGCTGCAGGACCACCTGCTCGACATCTGGCGCGACCTGCAGAAGACGGTCATCTTCATCACCCACGACGTCGAGGAGGCGGTCTACCTCTCCGAGCGGGTCATGATCATGACCAGCCATCCCGGGACGAAGAAGGCCGTCCTCGACATCGACGTCGACCGGTCGCAGGACCGCGAGGCCATCATCACGTCCGACGCGTACATCGACACGAAGAATCGGGTCTGGCGCTCGTTACGCGAGGAGACCCAGCAGGAACAACCCCTCTGACGCCGAGATGAGCTACGCCGAACTGCGGGGGGTTCGCGCGCTGCCGGCGCCGGCGGCGACCCTCGTCGGCTTCCTGGTCCGATGGACGCCGCTCGGCATCATCGTCGGCCTCTGGGAAGTGGCGAGCGGGACCGTGGTCCCGCGGGCCATCCTCTCGCCCCCGAGTGCGGTCTTCGGGCGGATGTGGGGGCTGCTCGCCAGCGGGGAGATCCTTCCCCACCTCATCGTGTCCCTGTGGCGGGTCGCCCTCGGGCTCGCCCTGGCCATCACGTTCGGCGTCCTGGTCGGCGTCGCGATGGCCCGCATCCAGTCGGTCGAGAACTTCTTCGACGTCTTCCTGACGCTCATCTATCCCATCCCGAAGACGGCGCTCGTCCCGCTCGCCATCCTCTGGCTCGGCAGCGGCACCGAGTCCGCCGCCTTCATCGTCTTCCTGGCCTGTCTCCTCCCGATCGTCATGAACAGCTACAACGCCGCCGGGGCGGTCGACCAGAACCTCATCTGGTCGGCCAGGATGATGGGCACCTCGGGGCGGGCGATGCTCCGGAAAGTGGTCATCCCAGCATCGATCCCGGAGATCATGACGGGGATTCGCCAGGCGATGCCCATCTCGTTCGTCGCCCTCGTCAGCGCGGAACTCATCGCGGCCGACGAGGGCATCGGCTATCTCATCATCTCCTACGGGAACCTCGGCATCTACGACTCGATGTTCGCCGTCATCGTCATCTTCTCGACGGTCTCCTACGCCGGCGTGCGGGGATTCGAACAGCTCGAGGAGCGGGTGCTGGTATGGACATGAGCGACCTCGACCGGGCGGCCGCCATCTCCGCCGCGAAGTCGGTCTATTCCCTCGTCATCGTGCTCGTGCTCTGGGAGCTGGTCGGCCAGCTCGGGCTAGTCCACTACTACTTCCTGCCGCCGCTCTCAGACATCCTCGTGACCTTCTGGGAACTGACGGTCACCGGGTTCCCCGACTCGCCGATGCTCCACGGGGCGTATCTCACGTTGGAACGGGCCTTCCTCGGGCTCCTCATCGCGGTCGCCCTCGGCGTGCCGGTGGGCGTCCTCGTCGCGCGGAACGCGTTCGTCCGATGGTTCTTCGACCCCATCATCACGATCGGCTACCCCGTGCCCGTCATCGCGCTGGTTCCGGTGTTCCTGCTCTGGTTCGGCAACGGGAACCTGGCGAAGATCATCCTGGTTGCGCTGGGGACGTTCTGGCCCGTGGCCATCAACGCCCGCAACGCCACCCGGACGGTCCAGCAGAACCTGCTCTGGTCGGCGCGGATGATGGGCACGTCCGACCGCAAGCTCGTCTGGAAAGTGGTCGTGCCGGCGGCCGCGCCGGGCATCCTCACCGGCATCCAGATCGCCCTGCCGCTCTCGCTCATCATCACCTTCGTCTTCGAGATGGTCGCGGGCGGCGGCGGGCTCGGTCACCTCGAGATCCAGGGGGTCCGGTCGTTTAAATCGCCCCAGGTCTACGCCGTGCTCATCGCCATCATGCTCATCGGGCTCGTGCTGGACCGGGCCCTGCGGATCATCAGAGCCCGGCTGCTCCGGTGGGCCTGACGAACGGTGACGGTTGCCCCGAACGCCGGGGCCCACGGAATCCGGCGGAGCTGGCGGCGATTCGAGACGACACGACGTTTTATCCCGGCGCCGGTGGTACTGGATCAACCGGACGCCAGGCCATGGACGAGGAGATACTCGAACTGTTCGGGGAGGTGGCGGACGAGGAACGCACGACGCCCGAGGTGGCGACCCAGCTCGGCATCTCCAAACCGGCGACGTGGAAGCGACTGTCCGACCTCTACGAGCGGGGATTGCTCGAGAAGCACCCCGGCAGCGGGCTGCGCTCGGACACGTGGTCGCTGAGCGAGGAGGGCCGGGCGTCCCTCGAGGACGAGGCCGACGAGTCCTGAAACCGCCTTGGCTGGCGGGACTTGACCGGCCGGTCACTCGAGGGTCGACCCGTCGGCGACTGGTTTTATGCGACCCCCGTTCCTTGCCGCGGTCAGCCTGTGGCATCCATGGCCGCGACCGACGACCCGATCCGGGTCCTCCAGGTCGAGGACGAGCCCGAGTTTGCCGAACTGACGGCCGACTACCTCGAGCGCGAGGACGAACGCCTCGTCGTCGACTCCGCGCCCGACGCGTCGGCGGCACTCGACCGGCTTGCGGCTGACGAGGTGGACTGCGTCGTCTCGGACTACGACCTGGCCGAGCGGACCGGCATCGACCTCCTCGAGGCCGTCCGAGCGTCGTATCCCGACCTGCCGGTCATCCTCTTCACCGGGAAGGGCTCCGAGGAGGTGGCCAGCGATGCCATCTCGGCCGGAGTCACCGACTACCTCCAGAAGGGCGGCGCCGACCAGTTCGCGCTGTTGGCCAACCGGGTGGTGAACGCGGTCGAGCAGCGCCGGGCCCGGGCGGCCGCCGCGCGCACCGAGCGTCGGCTCCTCGAGCTCTCGGAGAACACGAACGACGTCCTCTGGATGTTCAACCACGATTGGAGCGAACTCCTCTTCGTCAACTCGGCCTACGAGACAATCTGGGGCCGGTCCGCCGACCGGCTCGAGGCAGACTCTCGTGACTTCCTGAACGGGATTCACCCGGAGGACCGCGACCGAGTCCGGGAGGCGATGTCTCGGCTTTCCGCCGGCGAGCCGGTCGACCTCGAGTACCGCGTCAACGCGGCCGAGGACTACGGCCGGACGGTCTGGGTCCAGGGGGAGCCGGTGGTCGAGGCCGGCGAGGTGGTTCGCGTCGTCGGGTTCGCCCGGGACGTCACCGACCGCCGGAAGCGCGAGGAGCAGTTCCGGACCCTCCACGCGGTCGCCGAGGACTTCGAGGCCTGCGAGACGCCCGGGGCGGTCTATGAGCGACTGGTCGACGGCGCCGAGACGGTCCTCGAGTACGACCTCGCCATCGCTGACGCCGCCGAGGGCGACCAGCTCGTGCCCCGGGCCGTCGCCAGCCCCGTCGAGGAAGGGGGCTACTACGAGGAGACGCCGACCGATGCGGACGACAACCTGGCCGCCCGGGCCTACCGGACGGGGGAGACGTCCCTCGTCGAGGACCTCCGTGACGGGTCCGTCGACCCGGCCGACGACGCCTACCGTGCCGCGTTGACCGTCCCCATCGGCGACCATGGCGTCTTCCAGGCCGTCTCCACGACGGTCGGCGAGTTCAGCGAGTCGGACCGCGAGCTGGTCGAGACGCTGGTCTCCCACGCGCGGACCACACTGGACCGGCTCGATCGCGAGCGGTCGCTCCGGGAACGCACGGCGGAGCTCGAGCGAAAGAACGACCGGCTCGAGCAGTTCGCTGGCCTGGTCTCCCACGACCTCCGGAACCCGCTGAACGTCGCCCAGGGCGAACTCGCGCTCGCCCGCGAGGCGGCCGAGTCCGACCACCTCGACGCGGCGGCGGAGGCGCTGGACCGGATGGCTGCCCTCATCGACGACGTCCTCGCGCTCGCCAGGGACGACGGGCCGGTCGAGGCCCCGGCGGCCGTCGACCTCGGCGCGGTGGCGGAAGACTGCTGGGCGGGCGTGGCGTCGGCCGCCGCCAACCTGACGGTCCGGACCGACGCCGTGATTCGGGCCGACGAGGCGCGGCTGCGGCAGCTCCTCGAGAACCTGTTCCGGAACGCGGTCGAGCACGGCGGGGACGACGTGGCCGTGACCGTCGGCCGCCTCGAGGACGGCTTCTACGTCGAGGACGACGGGCCCGGCGTGCCGGCGGGCGAGCGCGAGGCCGTCCTCGAGGCCGGGTACTCGACGCGGCCGGAGGGCACGGGCTTCGGGCTGAGCATCGCCGAGCGGATCGCGGACGACCACGGCTGGAGCCTGGCCGTCGCCGCGGGGGCGGACGGCGGCGCGCGGCTCGAGGTCCGGGACGTGGCCTTCGACTGAGTCCTCAGCGCCGCCGGCGCCAGCCCAATAGCGCCGCACCCGCCAGGCCGAGGAGGCCAGCGACGGCGCCGAAGCCGGGCTGGCCCGGCGTCGTCGTTCTGTCCAGGGTGGGGGTTCCCGACTCGACCGTGACGGTCCGGCCGGTGGGCGGCAGGCTGGTGGTGGGGCGTCTGGTCCGCGTCGGGGTTGGTGTCACCGAGACCCCCCGACGCACCGACGGGAGGGCATCGACCGTCGGGGCGTTGACGATGGTGACCGTGTCCCCCTTGACGGCCACGTGGAACGCGTCGGCGAAACCGCCCTCCTCGATGACCCAGACGCCCGGCCGGACTTCCTCGCCACCCCAGTAGCTGAGTACGCCCCGGTAGCCCTCGAGGAACTCCTGGGCGTCGGCCGGGCTGTCCCAGACCAGCCGCCAGACGTAGCCGGTCTCGTTGGCCTCGTTCTCGTAGACGTGGAGCCGGTCGCCGTCCCAACCGGCCGAGTAGCGGTGGTCGTAGATATAGGGCTGGAACGAGCTGATCTCCCCGCCCCCGGTGAGGTTCAGGAACGACCGGTAGGGAACGATCTCCGTCCCTCGCCGGCTGTCGAAGCCCGGGTACCAGAGCATCATGAACACCGCCGACTCGCCGACGCTCCCGTAGTCGGGTCGGCCCGGCGGCCGGACCCGACGCCAGTCGTCGGTCTGTCGGTCCTCGAGCGTGACGTTCGCGGGGTCGTCCTCGAGATACTTCCCGGGATGGATGACCTGCTCGCTGCTCGCCGGCGGGTTGGCGTAGGCGTCGTTGACGGCCGACCAGCCTTCCTGGCCGTACAGCGTCGAGACGAATTCTGCGCCCTCGCTGTACGGCATGTACTTCAGGAGGTAGGTGCCGACGTGGGCCAGGTCGCCACCGCCGCCCTGGAGGCCGGTCGGCTGCAGACAGCTCCCCGCCCAGCCCCCGCCGTTGCATCGCTGCCGGTAGCGGTGTTCGACCACCTTCGCGTCGCCCTCGATGAGGCCGTTCTTCGCGTTGGCGCCGTCGCGTGTCCGGGGGCGGTGCCGCGACAGGTTGAAGTGCTGGTCCTGCAGGGCGTGCATCAGCTCGTGGGCGAGCGTCAGCTCATTGATGGCGCGGGTCGTCTCCCCGCCGGAGACGACGAGCATCTCGTCGGTGCGGAAGTTGTACTGCCCGAGAATGATGCCGCCGCGGTTCCGCTGTTGGACCTCGATGGAGTCGGTCGTCTCGGGGACGAGGAACAGGGCCTCGAACTTGGCGTTGTCGAAGGTCCGGAGCGCCGCCGACACCGTGCGGTTCTGCTGCCGTTGACTGAACTCCTCGCGGCCGACCACCTCGAGCGGGACGGTCCGCTCGAACTCGAGCTGGCGGATGACCTCGACCCGGGCCATCGTCCGGGCGACGACCGCGTGCAGCGCCGAGTCGTTCAGGCCGTCCGATTGGTTGACCGCGATCGACTCGTTGTACCAGTAGCCGGCCTCCCAGCCGATGACGTCGGCGTCCGGGTCGGCCGGGGCGGTGTCGGCCGCCGGTGGCGCGGCCCCGGGGGCGCCGTCCGGTTCGGTCCCGGGATCCGGTCCCGGTCCGGCCGCGATGGCACTGCCGGCGAACGCGCTCGCGACGACCAGGACGACGAGCACCACCGTGCCGGCGCGCCTCTGCATGCTCCGGCTTACGACCCGACCGGGAAAAGGATACCTCCCGCGGTGCGGTTCGCCCAAGGGCTTTTGGCCGCAATCCCCAACCGGTGGACATGCGCTACGACCCCGACCGGACGGCGGTCGTCGTGGTGGACATGCAGCACGGCTTCTGCCACCCCGACGGCAGCCTCTACGCTCCCGCGAGCGAGGACGCCATCGAGCCAGTCAACGCGACCATCCAGCGCGGGCGAGACGCCGGGGCCGCCGTCGTCTTCACCCGCGACGTCCACCCGCCCGAGCAGTTCGAGGACGCCCACTACTACGACGAGTTCGACC
>JBDGPL010000171.1:0-15211 GCA_042219705.1 Halobacteriales archaeon
ACGAGGGCCGTTCGCCCGGCCTCGGTGCCCCCGTCGAACTCGACGGCCGAACCGTGTTCGGCGCGGACGGCCTCGCTCGCCATACGGCCGGGAGGGAGCTGATACAGTAAATATCCTGCTATTCTATTTTCTCTTCAATAATAAGAGTGGGGGTAATTTGGGGAAACATCAATTTCCCGTCGCCAAGCGCCGGGTTTCCGGGGGAAGGCTCTTGTAGGGGGCGTCGGGAAGTCACGCCATGGACCGGCGCATCGATCGAGTCGACAAACGCATCCTCTACCGGCTCGCGGAGAACGCACGGAACACGTCGGCGCCGATGATCGCCGAGGAGAGCGACGTCACCGCGGGGACCATCCGGAACCGCATACGACAGCTCGAGTCGGCCGGGATCATCCGGGGCTTCCACGCCGACATCGACTACGAACGGGTGGAGGGCCGGCTGACGAACCTCTTCGTCTGCAGCTGTGACGTGGCCGACCGCGAGGCCCTGGCGCGCGAAACCCTGGACATCTCCGGGGTCGTTCAGGTGACCGAGCTGATGAGCGGTCGCGGGAACCTCCACGTGACCGCCGTCGGGACGGACACCGACGACGTCACCCGCGTCGCCCGGGAGCTCACGGCGCTCGGCCTCGAGATCGAGGACGAGGCGCTGGTCCAGCAGACCTACCACCACCCGTATCATCCCTTCGGCCCCGAATCGGGTACCGCCCGGTCGACGTTGACGGACTTCCGGCGGCTCGCGGGCGGGGCCGAGGTCGTCGACGTCACCGTGACCGAGTCGGCGTCGGTCGCCGGCCGGACCATCCAGGACGTCGTCCGGGAGGGGCTCCTCGACGAGGAGGCCCTGGTCGTCGCCATCGAGCGCGAGGACCGCATCGTCACCCCGAAAGGGGAGACCACGTTCGAGCCGGGTGACCTGGTGACCATCTTCTCACGCGACGGCGTGTCGAGCGAGGCCCTCCGGGCGTTCGCCGGAACGGCCGAGACGCCGGCCTGACCCGCCAGTCCGCCGGTGTCGACGGCCCGGAGCCGCCTACTCCCGCCCAGCAGCCGCCGGGTCGTACTCCCAGGCTTCTAGCGCCTGGCGGACCAGGTCCGACTCGCGCTCTCTGAACAGCCGGTCGCCGCCCGCGTGGTCGCCGAAGGCGAAGCCGCGGACGACCGCGGCGGGGACCCCGCCGTCGCCCTCGCCGAACACCAGGTTGGCGGCCGCCGCGAGCTCGTCGACGACGGCCTCGTTGGTCACCCCGAGCTCGTAGCCCTCGCGGTCGGTCTCGCCGCGCCAGTCACGCGTCGCCGGCAGGCCCGCCCAGCCGATGGCGACGCCGCGCTGGCCGTGCCGGAACGGCCGGCCGGAGGTGTCGGTGACGACCACGGCCACGTCGGGAGCCATCGACTCGCGCAGCCGCGCGGCGCTCTCGCTCGGGGCCTCGGGCAGGAGGAGCAGCTCGGCGTCGCCGGGGACGTTCGAGCGGTCGATGCCGGCGTTGACGCCGACGTGGCCGAACCGGGTGACGGAGAGCAGGAACGGGGCCTCGAGCACGAGCGCGCTGGACTCCTCGAGCACGGCCTGGGCGAACCGGGGGTCCTTGGGCTCGCCGCTGATGGCGGCGAGCCGGTCGGCGATGGTTCGGGCCCGCTCGCCCGGCTCGAAGTCCGACAGCCGCGCGAGCCGGCCCTCGGCCTTGGAGACGACGGTGCTGGCCACGCAGACCACGTCGCCGTCGGCGAGGTCGGCCCCGGCCTCGATGAGGCCGGCGAGGTCGTCGTCGGGCTCGATCTCCGGGAGCCCCTCGACCGGGGTGACCTGCATGCTCGTCCCTCGTCCGCCCCCGTGAAAAGTCGCGCGGGCCGTGGCCGTGGGGATTGCGGCCCCCGATCCTTCTCACGCTGCCCCGGCGGCCCCAGGTTCAAGCCCGCCGCCAGCCTGCGTCTCCCCGATGACCGAGGCCCAGGCCCGCGTCGTCGCCGTGGTCCGCCACCGCGAACACGTTCTGGTCTGCGGCGAGCCGGGTCCCGATGGCGACGGCCCGGCCCTACCCGCCCGCGACACCGCCGCCGAGCCCGCCGAGCGAGCGCTCGGGCACCTCCTCGATGACCTGGGGGTGGCCGTCGAGGCGGTCCAGCGCCGGGGCGGGCCGGTGCCGGCCGGCGGGGTCAGGCTCGTCCCGTTCTTCGTGGACGTCGGCGACCGGTCGGCGACCGGCGGCCCGCAGTGTCCCGAGCCGACCTGGGCCGGTCCGGCGGCGCTCCTCGGGGCCGGTAATGACCGCTGGTGGCGGACCTATGCCGCCGTGGCCCCGACGGCCGAGACGGTGGCCGACGACATGGAGCGGGGATCGACGGCCATCGCGGTCGACGCCCTGTGGGCGCTCCGCGACGCGGCGGCCCGGGCGGCGTTCGAGGGGGCCGGCCTCGGCCCGGTCGTCGACACCGCCCGGTCGCTCCTGGACGCCCGGCCGTCGATGGCGGCCCTCGCGAACCGGGTCAACCGGGCGATGGCCGGCGCCGACACGCCCGCCGCGGTCGAGGCGGCGGCCACCGACGGGCTCCGCCGGGCCCACGCGGCCGATGTCGGGGCGGCCGCGCTGGCCGCCGAGACGGTCGACGGCGACCGCGTCCTGACCCTCTCGCGGTCGGGGACGGTCCGGGCGGCGCTGCTCGATGCCCGGCCATCCGTCGTGGTCCTCGCCTCGCGCCCCGGCGGGGAGGGCCTCGCGGTCGCCGACGAGCTGGCCGACGCCGGCCTCGACGCCGCGTCGGTCCCCGACGCCGCGGTCTACGACCGGCTCCGTGGCGGCGATGCCGACGTGGTCCTCGTCGGTGCCGACGCCGTGACGCCGGACGGCGGCGTGGTCAACAAGGTCGGCACCCGGGCCGCCGCGCACGCCGCGGCCCTGGCGGGGGTGCCCTGCTACGTCGTCTGCGCCAGCGACAAGGTCCGGCCGGCGCCCGAGCCGGACGGCGACGACGGCGAACGCGGCGAGTTCCTCGAGCCGTTGTTCGATCTCACCCCAGCCGACCTCGTGACCGCCGTGCTGACCGAGCGCGGGCAGCTGTCGGCGGACGAGGTGCGCGAGGTCGCCGAGGAGCACCGGCGATTGGCAGCCTGGGACGCGTGAGAGGGGCCGCCGCGGCATCGATACTCCGGCCCGCCGGCAGCGTCCGTCAGTACCGCGTCCGGTAGCCGACGACCAGGCCGAGGGCGGCGAGGGGGAACAGCGCGAGCGTGGCGAACATCCGGGGGTAGGATCCAACCGTCGCGAGCCAGCCGGCCAGGGAGGCACCGAGGAAGCCACCGGCAGCCGTTCCGCCGGCCGAGGTGACCCCGTAGCCCAGCCCGCGCTCGGCCTCGTCGGTGTGCGTCGCCACGAGGTTCTGGAGCACCGGGGCAAGCACGGAGAGGGCGATCCCGAACGCCGCGACGGCACCGAACAGCGCGAGTCCCGTCGTCCGGCCGAGCAGCGCGAGCAGCCCAGCCGTGCCGAGCAGGGCGACCGAGATGACGGCCGTCGTGTCGACGTGGTCGTCGAGGTACCCGCCGAGGAGCTGGCCGCCGACGTCCGCCACGAGCATCACGGCGTAGACCCACCGGGCCGGCGGTATCACCCGGCCGAGCACGTGCAGGGGGTCGACCGTCGCGACGGCTTGGAGGTAGTCCGGAATGAAGACGATGGCGCCCCGGAGGTAGGTCCCCTGCACCAGGTAGAGCACCAGGACGAAGCCGAAGCCGGCCGTGAAGAGGGACCCGAGCCGTTCGCGGAGGCCGGGCCGGCCTGCCCGACCGCCGTCGACGGCCGGCGGGCTTCGTTCCGGGCCGAGCCAGGCGAACAGGACGCCGGCGGCGACCAGCACGGCGCCGGCGACGAGCATGGCCGTTCGCCAGTCCACGAACGCCAGCAGGACCGCGGTCGCGAACGGCCCGACGCCGAGCCCGAGGTTGCCGCCGACGTTGTGATAGGCGAACAGGCGGCTCGAGGCGTAGGACTGGCGGCTGAGGAGTCGGAACGCCGGCGCGTGGTAGAGCCCGCTGGCCAGTCCGACCCCGAGCAGGCCCAGGACGAGTCCGGCAAACGTCGTCGACCACCCGAGCCAGAGGGCCGCCGCGCCGGTGCCGAACAGGTAGAGCTCGAGCAGGGGAACCGAGCCGTACCGGTCGGCCAGCAGGCCGACCGGAATGGCCACCCCGCCGTAGAGGACGTAGTGGGCGCCCATGACGGTCCCGATCGTCGCGCGTGTGGTCCCGAACTCGGCGAGCCAGAGCGGCACGAACAACGGGACTGACGCGACGAGGGCGTGCATGAGGAAGTGGGGCACGAAGGTCGAGACCAGCAGTCGGGGCTTCGCCGTCGACATCGGTCCGGTCGACCCTACGACCGGAACAGTATTGTATATTTCTCCCAATACAGTGGCGTCCCGGCGGCTGCTGCGTCGGTGGGCCGCCCGGGCGGGCCGCGGCCTCACCCCCGGCCGACGTGAGCCTTTTGTCTCGGTGCCACCTACGGCGACCTGGTGGCCATGACGAGGCGTTACCCCCACTGAGCCCCTCGTGATGACGGGACTCGGCCGAGCCACCATCCCACACGCCAGTCAGCACCGTCCAGTCGGCGCCCGTCCCCGCGGGACCGAGCCCGGCGGCCGTCCGCCGGTTGTCGGCTGCTGTCGACCGCTCGACAGGCCCTCCACCGCGGCGTTTCATCGGCGGGTCTCGGACGCGCGGGTCGGCACGCGCCGCCGGCCCGCTCAGAAGAACGTGAGCAGGTCGTCCCGGCCGGCCTCGTGGAGGTGGGTCCGCACCGCGTCGCAAAGCGCCTCGAGGTCGCCGCGTTTGGCACTGATGGGAGCTACCCGGTCGCGCCACTGCTGCCAGGGCGGCGGCAGGCCGAACCGGTCGCAGACCGCGTCCAGGCGGTCGTCCCGGTCGTCGACCTTGTCCATCTTGTTGACCGCGATGACCGTCGGCAGGCCGAGGTCGAGGAGGTTGTCGTACAGGTCGATGTCGTAGGGCACCTCGCCGGCCTCGAGGTGGCGGTCGATGACGTCGACGACGGCCTTCCCGTCGACGACCAGTACCGCGACCAGGATGGCCGTCGCGTTCGTCTCTAGATACCGCACGACGTCGGTCTTGATGGCCTCCCTCCGGTCCTCGGGGACGCCCGACATGAAGCCGAAGCCGGGGAGGTCGGTCATCACGAAGTCGGCCTCGGCCCAGTCGTAGAAGTTCGGCTCGCGGGTCACGCCCGGCCGACGGCCGGTCTCGAACCGGTGGCCGGTCAGCTCCCGCATGAGGGTCGACTTGCCGACGTTCGACCGGCCGACGAAGACCACCTCGGCCTCGCGGTCGGGCCGCCCCTCGAACATGAGTCGGCTACGGCGGTCCGGCCGTAAGGGTCCCGCGATTGACGCTCCGTCGGCGTCAGGGCCGCGGAGCGGGGTCGTCCCTCCGACCGGGTCCGGGGGCCCCGGGTACCCGGGGGTATTTGGCCTTCCCGGCCAACCCGCCGGGCGTGCGGTTCGTCGAAGTGGCCATCCCGGCGGGCAAGCGTGAGGCGGTGCGAGCGGCCCTCGAGGAGGAGGGGGTCGACTACACCATGGTCGAGGAGACCGGCAGCCGGGCGTACACCGCCGTCGCCACGTTCCCGCTTCCGACCAACGCCGTCGAACCCGTGCTGGACCGGCTTCGCGAGGCCGGCCTCGAGGACGAGGCGTTCACGGTCGTCCTCGACGCCGAGTCCGTGACGTCCCGGTCGTTCGAGGCCCTCGCCGAACGGTACGCCGAGGCGGGCGAGGAGTCCCGCGTCGCCAGACAGGAGCTGCGGACGACGGCCGAGTCCCTGGTCAGCTCGCTGTCGGCCTACCTCCTGCTGACCGTCCTCAGCGCGGTCATCGCGACCGCGGGGCTGCTCCTCGACTCGCCGGCGACGGTCGTGGGGTCGATGGTCATCGCCCCGCTCATCGGGCCGGCGATGGCCGCGAGCGTCGGAACGGTCGTCGACGACGACACCCTCGTCTCGCGGGGCATCCGCCTGCAGGTCATCGGCATCGGCATCGCGGTCGCCGCCGCCGCGGGGTTCGCGTTCGCCGTCCGGACGCTGAACCTCGTCCCGCCGGGGCTCGACCCGCGGACCATCGGCCAGGTACGCGAGCGGCTCTCGCCGGACTTCCTGTCGCTCGTCGTGGCCCTCGGGGCCGGCGTCGCCGGGGCGGCGAGCTTGACGACCGGCGTCTCCTCGGCGCTCGTGGGGGTCATGATCGCCGTCGCCCTCATCCCGCCGGCCGCCACGGTGGGGATCGGCCTCGCGTTCGGCCTGCCGACGGTGGCCCTCTCCTCGGGGGTGCTCGTGCTGGTGAACGTGCTCTCCATCAACCTGGCGGCGCTCCTCGTCTTCTGGCACTCGGGATACGCGCCGCCGAACCTCTTCCGCCGGGAGGAGGCCCGGAGTCAGACCGTCAAGCGTGTGGGCGTCCTGCTGGTCTCGATTCTCGTCCTCTCAGTCTTCCTCGGGGCCGTCACGTACAGCACCGTCACCGAGGCGGCCGCCGAACGACAGATCGGGGCGGAGATCGAACGGGTCCTCGACGACCCGGCGTTCGACCACGCCACGCTCCTCGACACCACCATCACCCGGACCGAGGGCATCCTGTTCCGCCAGCCCGACACGGTCATCGTCACCGTGGGAGTGCCGACCGGGGAGTCGGTCCCCGGGCTGGCAGAACGGCTCGATGCGCGGCTCGATGCGACGCTCGACAGCGACCCGGCGGTGGAGGTCAGAATCCTCGAGACCGACGTGGTCCAGTGACGGCTCCGGCCGTTCCGGTCTCCGAGGGACTCCGCCGGGACTACGAGTGGAGCAGCATCCGACGCGAACCCGCGTGGGACGCCTCCAGGTGGACCATCACCAGGCCGGTGAGGCCGTCGACCGGGAGGTGTGACGGGAGCCGCCGGAGTTCGGGGTCCCAACCCCGGGTCCCCTCCCGGGGAACCAGTGCGAAGGCCAGGTCGTCGTCACGGAGCGGCGCGTCGTCGCCCCCGTGGAGTCCGCGCCAGCTGGCCGCCGAGCCGAGTTCGAACGGGACCTCGGGTTCGACGTGGTCGACGAGACTCTCATAGCGGTCGGCGTCGGCCCCGACCACCAGGCAGTAGAGCGGGAGCCCGGTCTCCGCGACGAGCCGCTTGACCGTGTTGACTCCCTGGAGGAACCCGGGATGGGCGCCCGCCCGGTCGGGGACGAGCAGGACGATGCGGCCCGCGGTGTTCACCGGCCGGCTGAGGGCCGCGCGAAGGACCTGACGGTCGCACCGCTCGACGAGCTGGTCCGGGGCGGTCCCGAAGAGCCGCCGTCCGAACCCCGACGGCCCGTCCATCCCGGCCACGACGGCGGTGATGCGGTTGTCCTCGACGGCCCGGACGACCCCGGTCGGGGCACTGTACGCCGAGCGGACGAGCGTCTCGACGGGAACGTCAGCCCCAGCGAGGTATTCCGCGGCCTTCTCGAGGCGGTCCTCCGCCTCGGCGACCTGCTGGTCTGCTGCCCCCCGGGCGTCGCGCCCGACCACCGCGAGCAGGTAGAGGGGCTCTCCGCCCGCGGCGCCGACGAGTAACGAGAGGTCGAGCAGCCGTTCGGTCGCCTCGTCGTATCGCTCGACCGGGACGAGCACCCGCTGTGGCGACGCCTCGAACTCCGGCTCGGCCGCGAACTCCACGAGGGATCGGCCGAATCGGTCGGTGAGCACGGGGCTCGCGATGCCGACGACCGCGATCACGAGGACGACGCCGTTGACCACGACCCCACCGAACAGGCCCAGCTCGAACCCGATGAGCGCGATGGCGAGGGTCGCGGCGGCCTGGCCGGTCGTCAGGCCGAACATCGTCAGTCGAGCCGCCCGGCCGAAGCCGTAGAGACGGCCCGTCAGCCAGGCCGCGGCGAGCTTGGTGACCGCGAGGGCGACGAGCACCACGCCGGCGATGGCCCAGAGGTCGGGTCGACCGAACGCGCGGGGGTCGACGAGCATGCCGACCGAGAGCAGGAAGAACGGGATGAACAGCGCCTCGCCGACGAAGTCGATCCGGTTCATGAGCGTGCTGGTCCGCGGGATCAGCCGGTTGAGGACCAAGCCGGCCAGGAAGGCGCCGAGGATGGCGTGGGCGCCGACGGCCTCGGCGACGAAACCGGCGACGAACACCACGCTGGCGACGAAGAGGAATTCGAAGTAGCTCTCCTCCTCGACGTTACGGAAGAACCACCGGCCGACTCGCGGGACGACCACCCAGGTCCCGACGAAGAAGGCCCCGAGCCCGACCGCGAGCGCGAGCAGCGCCGACCAGCTGCCGCCGCCTCCCACCCTCGTCTCGACGACGGCCAGGACGAGCAGCGCGAGGGTGTCCGTGACGATCGTCCCGGCGATGGCGGTCGCCACCGCGGGGTTGGTTCCGAGCTCCAGCCGGTCGACGACGGGGAAGGCGAGCAGGGTGTGCGAGGCGAAGGCCGCGGCGAACAGGACCCCGGTTGTCGGCTCGAATCCCAGGAGCCAGACCGCCGCGACGGCGATCACGACCAGCGGCAGGGAGAACGACAGTCCGCCGAAGACCAGGCTCCGGTCCGGCGAATCCAGGAAGTCGTTGATGTCGACCTCGAGGCCGGCGGCGAACATGAGGAAGACCAGCCCGACGGTCCCCAGCAAGACGATCGTCTCGTCCCGCCTGAGGAGCCCGAGGCCGTGGGGTCCGATGGCCGTGCCGACGAGGAGGATGCCGATGATGCCGGGAACGTCGAACCGGCGAAGGAGGAGCGGCGCCACCAGGAAGACCACCAACGAGAGCGCCACGATGGCGACGGGGTCCTCGATCGGAAGCCCGACCGCGAACCAGCCCATGGCCGGGATTCGTCGGGTCGGGGTTTAGCTCCTGTTGCTCCGTACTCCCCGCGGGCTCGCGGCGACTGGCGGCCTGTTGGTGCGTGAAGCCGGCGTTTCACCCATCGCGAGGTTCATCTCCGCCGGCGACGTATCGGCGGCATGACTCGTCGGCTCCTGCCCGTCCTCGGACTCGCCCTGCTGCTCGTCACCGCCGGCTGCCTGGGAGCCGCGCCCGCCACGACCGGCGGGAGCGACGCCGCCAGCGACGGCTCCCCGACCGTCAGCGTCTCCGCGTCCGGCGCCGTCTCCCTCGATCCCGACCTCGCCGTCGTGACCGTCGTCGCCGAGGCGACCGCCGAACGCGCCGACGCGGCCCGGTCGCAGGTGGCCGGCGACGTCGCCGCGGTCCGCGACGCCCTCGCCGACCTCGGTCTGGCGGACGACGCGGTCACGACCGCGTACTTCGCCATCCAGCCCGAGTACGACCACACTGATGACGGCCGAGAGTTCGTCGGCTATCGGGCCGTCCACGCCCTGACCGTCGAGGCCAAACCGGACGACGCCGGTGCGGTCATCGACACCGCCGTCACCGCTGGGGCGGTCCGGGTCGACGGCGTCCGGTTCACTCTGACCGATGAAACCCGGCAATCGGCTCGGGAGCAGGCGCTTGCGGCGGCGATGGGTAACGCGGCGGCCGACGCTGGCGCCATCGCGGCCGCGGCCGACCTGACCCTCGATGGCGTCCGGTCGGTCGCCACGGGAGCCCCCGTCTTCGTCCCGTACGACGGCCGGGCCGTGGCCGAGGACGCGGCCGGCCAGACGACCATCGAATCCGGACCGGTGACGGTCACCGCCACCGTCCAGGTCGTTTACGCGGTCTCGTAGCTATCGCCGGGACGTCGTCCGAGATACCGCCGTCAAACGGGACCCGCCCCGTCGCCCCCGAACCGCCGGGCCCGGTTCAGTACTCGTAGTGGATCCAGGCCGTCTCGATCTTCTCGGCGTTCACCCAGTGGGCCTCGCCCTTGGTGACGACCTTGATGAACGGCTCGTCGAGCACCTCGGTGTTGTGGCGGTGGAGCTCGGCCTCCTCGCCCGAATCGAAGCGGATCTGGACCTCGCCATAATCCTCGAGCAGGTTCGTGACCCGCTCGAACATCGAATCGCCGCGCGCCTCCAGTTGTAGTGGTGACTCCATGGCTCGTTTCGCTCCGGGTGAAACGTCGCCGCGCACACACATAATCCTTCCCAAGTGTTCGGGAACGCGACGATTCGTGGCACGTGGGCCGTCCGCTCCGGCTCAGGGCTGCTCGTACGGGAGGATCGGCTCGTGGTCGATGGCCTCGACGATGGCGTCGAGGGCCTCCTCGACGCCCTCGCCCTCGGCGAGGCTCATCGACACGGCGGCATCGACCGCCTCCCGGCGGTCCGACGTCTCGGGCGGCTCGAGGTCCGTCTTGTTCCAGACCGTCACCACGGGGACGTCCGGGAACTCCTCGACCACGGCCGCCCGGAGCTCGAGCTGGTCGTCGAGCGGATACCCGCAGGTCTCGCTCGGGTCCACGATAAACAGGACGCCGTCGGCGGCGTGGGCCAGCGCGCTGGCGGCCTGCCGCTCGATCTCGTTGCGCTCCTCGGGTGGCCGGTCGAGCAGCCCGGGCGTGTCCACGACCTGATAGCGGACGCGGTCGCGCTCGACGTGGCCGACCGCGACGCCGGTCGTGGTGAAGGGATACTCCGCGACCCGGTTTTCGGCCCGGGTCACGGCGTTGACGAACGACGACTTGCCCACGTTCGGGTAGCCGGCGACGACGATGGTGGGGTCCTCGGGGCGGATGTCCGGGAGGTCCCGCAGGGCGTTCCGGGCCTCGCCGACCCGGTCGAGGTCGTCGGCGACTTCCTCGACGACGTCGGCCATCCGGGCGAAGGCTTGCTTGCGGAGCTTGCGGGCGGTCTCGGGGTCGGTCCGGGCCACCCGACCCTGGTGCTCCCGGCCCAGCTCCTTGGTCTTCGACGCGGCCCAGGACACCTCCGAGAGGCTCGCCCGCAGGGCGTCGACGTCCACGATGGCGTCGGCCAGCTCCCGGTAGAACGGGTCGATGGCGTCGAAGTCCGGCCACTCGGTCGCCACCCGGCCCAGGTTGTCCGACAGGATGTTCGCGGCCGTCAGCAGCATCGACTGCTGGGCCTCGACGCCGTCCTTGGCCCGGCCGGCCCGGGCCGCCCGGGAGAACGCCTTGTCGAGGAGCTCCTCGGCGGTGGGGGTGGTCGGGAGCGACTCGAAGGGCGCCACTGCCGCCGAGTTGTCGCCGGAGTGCCAAAAGCCGTCCGTTCGACCGGGCTCCTCCCGGTCCCGCCGGGGCCATCGAGCTTTTCCCCGCCCTCGGCGTCCGTGAGGCCATGACGAACTTCCGCGCCGTCGGTATCGGCTTCCTCGTCGAGGTGGTCGTGGGACTGGCCGGGGTCGTCGTGCCCGGCATCGGCCAGCTGTTCGCCGGCCTCGTCGGCGGCTTCGTGGCGGGTTACCTCGCGGGCGGCGGGCTGCTCAGCGGTGCGTGGCACGGCCTGCTCGCCGGCGGGCTCGCGGGCCTCCTGCTCGCCCTGCTCGTCGCCGTTGCCGGGCTGGCCTTGGGGCCGATCGGGGCCGTCGTCGGCGGGGGCCTCGCCGTGGTGGTCGTGTTCCTCGCGTTCGTCATGGCGCTCGACAGCGCGGTCGCGGGCCTGGTGGGCGGCCTCCTGGGAGACTGACCACGACGGGAATCGACGGCGGCCGGCTCGGGCGCCGTCACTGCCAGTCGACGACGGCCTGCTCGAGCCGGTGGATGGTCCCGAAGATGAGCAGTTCGGTGGCCGAGACGGTCAGGATGCTCGCGAACATGCTCGGCGTCTGCAGCGAGCTGTTGTACGACAGGATCAGGAAGCCGATGCCCCGATTGCCGAGCAGGAACTCGCCGACCAGCGCGCCCGTAAAGCCGAGGATGACGCAGATCTTGAGCCCGGCGAACACCGAGGGCAGCGTCGAGTACCGGTAGACGTGCCAGTAGACCTGCCGGCGGTTCGCCGAGAAGCTCTGGAGCATCTCGACGAGCTCGTCGTCGGTCGACTTGAAGCCCGAGAGCGTGTTCACCACCATCGGGAAGAAGCTGATGAGGAAGCTGATGACGACGATGGAGTTGAACCCGAACCCGAACCAGATGATGAAGACGGGCAGCAGGGTCACCACCGGTACGGAGCGGATGGCGACGACGTAGGGATAGAAGGTGACCTCGAGCACCGTCCAGTAGGCCATGACCAGCGCCAGGAGGTAGCCGGCGACCACCGTCGCCGAGAAGCCGATGAGGAACTCCCCGATCGTCACCGAGAGCTGCTGGAGCATCGTCGGGTACCGGGCGGCGAAGGCGGCCGCAATGGCCGACGGCGTCGGCAGGAGGTAGGCCCGCACGCCGAGGGCGGGCACGAGGAACTCCCAGGCCAGGAGGAAGCCGACGAAGACCAGGCCCGGCAGGACGGTCTCCCGGGAGACGGCCGATGCCCCTCGCACCGACCGGATGGACGGCCACGCCTGGAGGATCGCGCGGACGGTCGACTCGCCACCACCGGGGCGGAGCTCGGCGAGCCGTTCGGCGAGGATCCCGGGTTCGTTCGGTCGGCTCATCGGGTGACTTGATGACTGGCTGCTCGTCCGGTCCCAACGGTCGCTCGCGGCCGGCTCACAGGTATGTTGGCCCGACCTCGTAGCGCTCGAGGGCGCTGTAGAGCGCCTCGGCCGTCTCTATGGCCAGGGACTCGTTCCGTTCGATGAAGGCGTTGGTGTAGGCCTCCTCGGGGTCGACGTCGCCCGCCAGCAGCCCGGC
Organism: Halobacteriales archaeon; assembly: GCA_042219705.1. Taxonomy (GTDB): domain Archaea; phylum Halobacteriota; class Halobacteria; order Halobacteriales; family Hikarchaeaceae; genus JBDGPL01. Next base: position 12,711 of record JBDGPL010000171.1, read on the forward strand.
CTCGGCGAAGACGTCGATGGTGGTCCCGAGGCGGTCCGGGGGCGTCCAGCCCTTGCCGTGCTCGAGACCGATGGCCTTCGCCGGCGCCTGGGCGGCGTAGATGGGCCCCAGCGTCTTCCGTTCGAGTTCCTCGTTGAAACCGCCGACGACGAGGGGCTTGTGGAGCTCGATCACCCGGTCGACCTCCGTCGCCCAGACCTGAAAGGCCCGGAGCCACCCGCGGACGAAGTCGTCGACGAGGTCGGGCTGGCCCTCGACCGTCTCCCGGCGCGCGTAGAGGGTGACACCGAGGTGGTCGAGGACGTCCGCCGTCTTCAGGACGCTCGGTCGCGCTCCCGCATACTCGAGCCGGGCCTGCATCTGCGGGAAGTACTTGATCATGGCGTCGAGCGTGCCGTCCAGCAGCAGTTTCTTTCCCGAGCCGGGCTGGACGTTCCGGAAGGTCACCGCCGAGAGGTCGACGTCGCGCTTTCGCATCGCGGTCTTCGCCGCCGGTCCGGTGCTGCCGAAGGGGAACTTCCCCACCACCGCTCCCTCCAGGTCCGTCCACTCGTCGATGCCGGCCTCCGCCAGCGACACGATGCCGCCCATCGGCGCGGTGATCTGCCCGAGGATGACGAGCGGAGCCCCGGCCTCGATGAGCTGCAGCACCGCCGCGATGCCGCCGTTCCCGAAGGTGTCCTTGCCGCTGGCGACCGACTTCGCGGCGGCCTGTGAGCCGGACGCGGTCGCGTAGGTCACGTCCAGCCCCTGCTCCGCCCACGTCCCCAGCTTCACCCCGGCGGTATTGACGGCCGCCTGGAGCCCGACCCGCTTGAACCGGCCCCGGTAGGTGATGTCGATCGGCTCAGGCGTCGGGGTCGGCGTGGCTGTGGGCGAGCTGGTCGCGTCCGCCTCGTCAGTGGCCGCCGGCTCCCCAGCCCGGCCGACGCAGCCGGCCAATGCGGCGGCCCCGGCCCCGAGCGTCGCAAGCACGGTTCGTCGGTCCGTCATCGAGGCCGTCGGCCGGGTGGCGTCGTCCCGGTTGCGGTGCCCGCTCATATCAGACTCGGACGCCCCGCGGACGGTTACCAGTCGGCCTCATATTTGCATCCCTTTTTAATGTCCCCGGGGGAGCGGAGCGCCCCGTTCGTCCGGCCACCTGCGCTCGTCGGCGATTCGCGTCGGGCCTCGACCTCCCGGTTACGCCGGCGCGAGGCCCAGCTGCTTGCGGACGAACTCGACGACCCGGGCGAACTCGTCGCTCCGCTCGACGGCCAGCCGTCGATTCCATCGGGGTCGGTCGATATCGACGGTCGTCTCCCCGACGACGGACGCGGGCTTTTCCGAGATGACCGCGATGCGGTCGGCGAGGAAGGCGGCCTCGCGCACGTCGTGGGTGACGAACACGATGGTCTTGCGCTGCTCGGCCCAGAGCTCGAGGAGCTCGGCCTGCAGGGCGTGGCGGGTCTGGGCGTCCAGGGAGCCGAACGGCTCGTCCATCAGCAGCACCTCGGGGTCGACGGCCAGCGCCCGGGCGAGGCCGACCCGCTGGCGCATGCCGCCGGAGAGTTCGGCCGGATGGCGGTCATCCTCGCCGTCGAGTCCGACCTTCCTGAGCCACTCGCGGGCGATCGCTTCGCGGGTCTGCGCGTCGTCGGCCCCCTGCACCGTCAGGCCCAGCGTCACGTTCTCGAGGACGGTCTTCCAGGGCAGCAGCCGGAAGTCTTGGAACACCATGGCGACGTCGGTCGACGGGCCGTCGAGCGCCGTCCCGTCGAGCCGGACGGTCCCCGCCGTCGGCGCCTCGATGCCCGCGATGATCTCCAGCAGCGTCGTCTTGCCACAGCCCGACGGCCCGACGACGACCACGAACTCGTTGGGTTCGACGGCGAGCGAGACGTCGTCGAGTACCCGGGTCCGGTCGCCGTCCTCGCCGCGGGTCTTCGAGACGCCCTCGACGGCGACGGACCGGGTCACGCCCCGTCCGGCGGCGCGACGACCGACCGGATGTTCTCGAAGTACGCGTCGACGTCCCGTCGGACGATGGGCCGGAGGACGCCCGCCCCGAGCGAGGCGACCCCGCCGGTGAACGAGACGTCCGCCCGGTAGGCGAGCTGGGTCGTCGCGTCGTCGACCGCCGACAGCTCCATGGCGGCGAGGACGTCGAAGTCGCTCCCGGTCTTGGTGTCGTGGGCGTCGCCACTGACCACCACCCACTCCGGCTCGTTCAGCTCGACGAACTCGACCGCCCCCGAGAGGGAGACCGTGAGGTGGCTCACGCCGCGGGTGATGTCGAGGGTGTACCGCCGCTCGGAGACCTGCTCGATGGACTCGGCGCCGGGAACGCACTCCGTGAGGACGTCGGGGTCGGAGACGGTGGCCCAGAGCTCCTCGGTCGTGGCCGGCATCTCGACCGCGTCGCTGAATGACAGCTGCTTGCCGCCGTCGGTCGCCTGGTCCGGCGATCCGTCGTCGGGCTCGATATCCGTCCGCGAGGCGATGGGGTCTGCGTTTGGCAT
>JBDGPL010000171.1:15221-29929 GCA_042219705.1 Halobacteriales archaeon
CGGGGGGGTGTGAGGACTCGAGCGCCGGGCCGTCGGCCGTCGTCCGGGCCGCCTACGCGCTCGGGTTGATGACGGTGAACGAGTCCGAGGCGATGCCGACGTCGACGACGTTGTCCGCGTCGGCGGTCACGACGACGTTGTACGCGTAGGTTCCCGTCGGCGCGTCCTCCGGGAGCTCGAGCGTGCTCTCCCAGATCTTCTCGGCGTGCTCCTCGGCGTCACCCTGCCACGCCAGCTCGATGGGGTCGAACGCGGCCGGGTTTTTCTCGTTGTTGAACTCCACGGTCACGCTGTCGATGGTGTCCGGGCCCGGTTCCTTGCCGGTGTCGGCGTCGAAGACGTTGGCGGCGAACGCGACGGTCATCCCGGGCATGTACTGCCACTCGGGGCCACACGCCCCGACGAACCCGCTCGACGCCTTTGGCGAGGAGATGGCGTAGGTGTAGTTCGAGACGACGTAGGCGACGTCCGGCGTGTACTCGATGATCTCGAACGTGTTGGCCGCGATGCCGACGGTCCGGAAGTTCGCGTCGCCGTCGGCTTGCTTGATGTTGATGGTGTAGCTCACCTCGCCAGGCTTGGCGTCCTCCGGGATGACCAGCGCGCCGTTCCACTCCTTCGAGGCGTGCTCCTCGTCGTCGCCCGCCCACTGCAGCTCGACCGGCTCCCAGTCCTTGTTCGGGAACTCGACGACGACGGCGTTCTTGCCGAGGTCGTCGTTGGTGAGCTGCTCGCCCGTCTCCGGGTCGTACACGCCCACGTGCCAGATGGCGTGCATGCCGGGGATGAACTTCCGCGTCGGCGCGCACGAGGAGACGAAGCTGGCGCCCTCGGGGATGCCCTCCGAGCCGGCGGCCATGTCGTCGGTCACGACGTAGTTCTCCGGCGGCTCCGGGGTCGGGCTCGGCGTGTCCGTCGGCGAGGCCGTCGGTGACTCGGTGTCAGCGGCGCCCTGGGAGCTGCAGCCGGCGAGGCTCGTGCTGGCCCAGGCCGCGGCGCTGCCGACGATGAATCGGCGTCGGGTCGAATCCGCCGCACCGGACAGCGACACGACGCTGCGGCCGTCGTCCTGCTCGTCGGTCTCGGGACCCTCGAGGTCGAGTGTGTTCCGGCTCATTCTCCATGCGAAGGCTGTCGGAATAACTCACTAAAGCTGGCTGTCCAATATACAGGCCTTTTTACGGACCCCGACGACCGGCCCGGGGGACTCCGGACGTCCGGCGGGGGACGGGCGGCGGGCCGCGGCCTTACACCGGCCGGGGGAGGATGGCGAACTGGTCGGCTTTGGTGATGCGGTCGCCGTCGGCGGTCGTCACGACCACCTCGAACCGGTACGGACCGGTCGATAGCCGGCCCGTCCCGTCGAGCTTGCCGCCCCATCGGCCGTCGACGTATCGACGGTGGGGGCCGTCCCACGTCAGCTCGAGCCGCGAGACGTCCTCGTCCCGGACCTTGACCGCCACCGAGTCGAGCTCGTCGGGTCCGAGCACCTGGCCCGTCCGTTGGTGGTACACCCCGACGAGGAAGCCGATGTCGGTCCCTCGGGCGAAATTGCCCTGTCCGGCACACGTCGTCCCGGTCGGCGTCGGGGTGGGGCTTGGCGTCGGTGTCGGCGTGGGGGTGGGGGTCGGGGTTGGCGTGGGCGTCGGCGACCCGCCGGTCACCGTCGGGCCGCCGTCCGTCGGGGCGTCGGTGGGTGGGGCCGTGGTCGTCGTCTGGCTCGTGACGGTGAGCTGGTCGGTCGGACTGTCCTCGGTATCCGCGCCGGCCTGGCGGCTACAGCCGGCGAGACTGATCGTGGCCCACGTGGCGGCGCCGGCTCCGACGAGGCGTCGACGCGTGATATCGCGGCCGGCACGGTCCGCCCCATCGGCGGTCGATTCGAGCGGGTCGTCGCGGCGGGTCGAATCGTCGCGCATTCGTCGTCGAACCTCGGCGGTTAACCGGCCTAAAGCTCTCCATGAAGAATACAGGGCTTTATACCTGGGTCCGGCTCACGAACGGCGCCTCCCGGCGGTCCGGCCGGTCGATACCGCCGTCGGCCCGCCGAACCCGTCGGCCGGGCGCCGGTTCCGATCGACACGGGACCTCGCCGCTGACTGCCGGTTCTCACGTTCTGGGCTGCCCCGCGCTGCCGGTTCGAACGGTTCCCAACATCCTGGGTTCGCCCTGGACGGGCCGACAGCCTGCCCAGCATCGGAGAATGGTGGCTGGCTTCACCTGCCCGGTGGGCGCGGGCTCGACCAACCATGTCGCTCACGGAACGCCAGGTGTCGGACGAGGAGGTTGCCCTCGAGCCCATCGACGTCCGGCTGTCGGTCCGGCCGTGCGAGGACTGTGGCTGCGGCGTCGACGACTTGGAGGCCGATTCGGTCCGACAGGCGTTCAACATGGGGCGACGGGATGGGACCTGCCACCTGGTGCTCTCCGGCCCGGACGGCGTCGAGTACGAACGGGTGGCGGCCTGTGAGGACTGTCCGTGCTTCGTCTTCCTGTCTCAGGACTGCGTCCCCGAGCTGCTGGCCATCGACCGTGGCCGGCTCCGCTACGCCGTGACGCTGCCCGACCGGCGACAGCTCGCCACACTGGTCGAGCGGCTCCGCGAGTCGGGGGCGTCGGTGTCGGTCGAACGCATCCTGGCCGCCAGCGACGATGACGACGACCCGCCGGTGCTGACCGACAAGCAGCGGCGCACGCTCTACACGGCCCTGCGGATGGGCTACTACGAGCGGCCGCGCGGGGCGACACTGGACGACGTCGCCGACCAGCTGGACATCACGGCCTCGGCGGCCTCCCAGCGCCTGAACGCGGTCAAGCGCCGGCTCATCAGGACCTACGTCGATCGCCTGGACGACGCCCGCCGGCCGACCGAGGTGGCGGGGTCGGACGGATATACTCCTTAATAATACAGGAGAACGGTTAGCGGAGAGACGGTTGTATCGACGACTGCTTCATGACCGGCCGGCACCGCTTCCGCTGCCGTTCGTGTGGCGCCGACGTGGTGGTTGACGACACCATCCGGGAGAGCATTCTCGTGAACGGCTGCCCCATCTGCGACGCCACGGCGACCGAGGACGCCATCGAGGCCGCCGGGGACGGCGAGCTGTCCACCTCCCAGTAGGCGGCCAGTTGCGCCGGCGAGGCGGCGTCCCACCCCGACGGGTCCTTAAATACCTTCATATGCTCGGCGCGGGGGTAAGTGGCCCGACGGCCCAGTCCCGGCGTACGAACCCATGGCCCAGGACGGCGACCTCTCGACTGCGCTCGAGGACCGACTCCAACGCCATCGGGGGCAGCAGGCCTCCGCCTTCGGCACCCTGGTGTTGAGCGACGACGAGGCCTACGTCGGCGACGAGGTGACGATGCTCGGGCGGAACCTGCCCGAGTCGACGACGCTGTCGGTCGTCTGGGACACGGTCGAGGGGAGCTGGGGGGTCCTCGAAGCCAACGAGGTGATGGGCCCGCAGTACGAGCCCCGGGAGGTCGAGCTCACGACGGTCACGACCGACCGCTCGGGGACGTTCGACGCGAGCTTCGAGGTGCCGGCGGACTACGGCGGGGCCCACCAGGTCGAGCTCCGGTCGCCGGACGGCGAGGTCCTCGGCCGAAGCGAGCTCTCGGTCACGCCGTGGTTCGAGCTCGAGGACCGGTCCGCCCCGATGGGCGACGTCTTCACGGTCAAAGGGTACGGGCTCGGCCCCAACCCGCTGACGAACAACTACCAGGTGACCTGGGACAACGGCATGGTCGGGTTCGTGACGGGCGTGATGAACCGGGGCACGGCGACGGCGCAAATCCGGGCCGTCGGCCCGCCCGGCGAGCACGTCCTGCAGGTCTGGCGGAACTACCGGGGCGTCCCGTTCCTCCAGAACAACACCCAGTCGCCGTACGGCCCCGTAGCCGGCGGCCGACAGTCCGCCTGGACGGTGGCCGTGACCGAGCCGGAGACCCGCCCGCGGACCGCGTGGGTCGACCCCCAGTTCGACGAGACGCCCCTGGCGGTCCACTACCCCGAGCTCGACGAGGACACGGACGCGACGCTCGCGGTCACCCCGACATCGGGCCAGCCGGGGACCCAGGCGTTCATCCGTGGCGAGGGGTTCCCGCCCGGCGAGACGGTCGACCTCGTCTGGCACCGCCACCAGGGCCACCGCGTGAAGGGCATCCCCATCACGCCCGAGCCGAAGCCCGACGTGCTGCCGACCGTCACGGCCGACGACGACGGGTCCTTCCAGGTCGAGGTCGAGGTCCCGCCGGACGTCGGCTCGACCCGGCCCATCACGGCCGAGGTCGACGGCACGTCGGTCGCGGTGACCGGGTTCATGCTCCAGCCCGACGTGCTGGACATCTCGCCGACCGAAGGTCCGGTCGGGACCGAGATCGACATCAAGCTCGCCGCGGTCGGCTGGACCATCTACGAGAACGCGCCGTACTTCGTCTACGACAACACGCCGGTCGGCTACGTCTGCGGCGTGGACGACGACGACGCGAACGGCGTGACCCACCTCACGCTCCGGGCCGCCGGCGACCCCGGCTTGCACTTCATCGACGCCTACCCATCCATCTTCGAGACCCACGACGAGGAGCCCGACTTCGAGATCAAGCCCCACCTGTCGTACCTCGACAACCACCCGATGCGGCCGCTGCCGGCGTTTCACTTCACCTTCGAGGTCACCGAGTAGGCGGCTGCGAGCGGGGAACCGGTCCGGCGAGGGCGCCTCCGGCCCCGATCACGCCCGGATCCGCACGCCGCCGAACTCGAACCGTGCCCCGCCGGCGTCGCTTTCGGTCAAGGTGACCTCCCAGCCGTGGGCCGTCGCGAGCCGCTTGACGATCGTCAGCCCGAAGCCGGTGCCGTCGCGGGTGGTCGAATGGCCCGGCTCGAAGACGGCCTCGCGTTCCTCGGCCGGGATTCCGCGGCCGTCGTCCTCGACGAACATGGTCGTCTCGTCGGCCACCCCGACCCGCACGGTGACGTCCGGCCCGCCGTGTTCGACCGCGTTCCGGAAGAGGTTCTCGAGGACGTGTTGGAGCCGGTCCCGGTCGGCCCGCACCGCGAACGCGTCGACGACCTCGAGCGAGGCGCCTCGGGGGTCCACCAGCGCCCAGCAATCGTCGCTCAACGCGGCGACGTCGACCCAGTCCCGTTCCCCGACCGCGTCGCCCTCGCGGGCGAGCGTCAACGTGTCCTCGACGATGGATTCGATGCGGTCCAGCGCGTCCAGGATCGGTTCGACGTGTTCGCTTTGGGTCTCGTTCGCGAGCAGCTCGGCGCGCCCCCGGGCGACCATGAGCGGGTTGCGCAGGTCGTGGGCGACGATGCTGGCGAACTCGTCGAGCCGCTGGTTCTGGCGCTCGAGCTCGCGCTCGCGCCGCAGCCGCTCGGAGACGTCCCGGAACACGCCCTGCAGCACGGGCTGGCCGTCGATCTCGGTCAGCCAGGCGTTGATCTCGACCGGCACGCGGTCGCCATCAGCAGTGACGACGTAGACCGGCGACCCGTCGCCGAACCGCGAGATGACGGCCGGCTGGTGCTCGAGATGGTCGTCGAACAGGCGTTCGTACCGCTCCGTCTCGTCGGCCGGATGGATGTCGTGGATGGTGAGCGAGCGCAGCTCGTCGCGGTCGTAGCCGAAGAACTCCTCGGCGGCCTCGTTCGCGTCGACGATGGCCCGGGTCTCGGGGTCGGCCAGTACGATGGCGTCCGGCGCGCTCCGGATGTACCCGCGAGCGAACGCGTCGCCGTCCGCCTCGAACATCGCTCTCGACGTCGAACAGGTCCTGGCCACGGATAAGGCCAGCCGGTTCCGGCTGCCCCAGGGATCCCCACCGGGCCCTCCGGCTCTCGTCGTCGCGGCTGGTAGCGACGGGTAGGCCGTCAGGATCTACATGGCGGTCCCCCGCAGGACCGACCGCTACCCCCGACGCGCCCGGAGCTCCTCGAGCAGGTCGTCGAGCGTCAGGTCGTGCATCGCCAACAGCACCAGCAGGTGGTAGACCAGGTCGGCGCTCTCGTGGGCCAGCGCGTCGTCGTCGCCGTCCTTCGCGGCGAGGACGACCTCCGTGACCTCCTCGCCGAGCTTCTCGAGCACGGCGTTCTCGCCCTTCTCGTGGGCGAACAGCCCGGCGGTGTAGGAGCCCTCGGGCAGCGTCTCCTTGCGGTCCTCGATGACGTCGAACAGCTCCTCGAGGACACCGTCGGTCATCCCAGCTCGACGACCTCCCGGATGTCCTGCAGCTCCGCGAACTCCTCGCGGGGCTGGCGGCCGTCCTCGAACACCTCCTCGTTGCACTCGACCCGCGCGCCGGTCCGGGCGGCCAGCGCCATCGAGTCCGACGGCCGCGCGTCGATCACGGCGTCCTCGCCCCGGGGCGTGTTGACGTGGAGGTCGGCGATGTAGGTCGAGTCGACGATGGCGCTGACGACGACCCGCTCGACCCGGCCGCCGAGCTCCTCCATGACGTCGAGCAGCAGGTCGTGGGTCAGCGGCCGGCCGATGTCCTCCGCGTCGAGGCCGCGGGCGATGCTTACGGCCTCGTCGAAGCCGATGAAGATAGGTAGCACCGACTCGCTGTCGGGCTCGGGCGCGAGGAGCACCACCGGGACCGGTCCGTCGGGGGTCCCGGCCACCCGGACGGCGTCGATGCTGACGTCCATGGCCACCCTCGGCGGTGGGCCTACGAAAAGCTGGCGTTCGCCGGCTGCGTCGGGGCCGGGCGCCGGGTCGGACCCCCTACACGCCCATCAGGTTCAGCAGCTCGATGAGGAGGCCAAAGAGGATGCCGAAGGCCAGCACCGACCGCGGGTCCATGCGGATGGCGTTGCGGTCCTCGGCCTCGAAGTAGCGGACCAGCCCCGCGCTGCTCATCAGCCCGGAGCCCTCGGACTTGCTCATACCCCGCCTGCCGGCCCCGGCGGCCCTAAACGTTGCGTTGGCCCGCCGCCGGGCCGAACCGGCAGCCGGCTCGGCGTGAGAAATCCTTAACCCACCGGGCCGAAAAGCGGGGACGCACAATGACGGTCACCCTCAAAGACTTCTACGCCGACTGGTGTGGGCCCTGCAAAACCCAGGAGCCCATCCTCGAGGAGATGGAGGCGGACTGGGGCGACGTCGAGTTCGAGCGCATCGACGTCGACGAGAACCAGGAGGTCGCCAACCAGTACCAGGTCCGGTCCATTCCCACGCTCGTCGTCGAGAACGACGACGGCGTCGTCGAGCGGTTCGTCGGCGTGACCCAGCGCGAGGACATCGAGGACGCCCTCGAGGCGGCCGGCGCCTGAGCTCGGCCCCGCCGCCGGTCGTTTCTGCTCACTCGAACCGGACGCCCAGGTCGTGCAATCCCTCGTTCTCGACCGCCAGGGTCACCAGCAGCGGCGTCAGCGTCTCGACCTCGGCGGCGGCGTCGAGCCCGCCGGCGTCCAGCGCGCGGAGCCCGTCGATCTCCTCGGTGAGCCGCGACACCGTCGCCGTCGCTCCCTCGTCGTCGCCCACGATGAGGACGTCGACCCCGAGCGGCGCGTCGAGGTTCGCCAGCCGCCCCGCCGCCAGGTTGTGGAACGCGCCGACGACGGGGACGCCCGCGGGTGCGGCCTCGGCGGCCGCCTGGGTCGTGCTGCCGGCGTCGGGGGGCGCGTACCGGAAGCCGGCCGCGGTCCGGCGCATCGAGACGGCCGGGGAGACCAGCACGTCGTCGCCGTCGAGCCGGTCCGCGACGGCGCCGACGGTGTCGGGAACGTAGTCCGCGGGGACCGCGAGCACGACGACGTCGGCGCGGTCCGCGGCCATCTCGTTGGCGAAGCCGGCGATCGAGCGCTCGACGCCGCGGTCGGCCAGCTCGGCCTCGTAGCGATCGGCCGCGTCCCGGGCCCGCTCGGGGTCCCGGGACCCGATGAGCACCTCGTGGTCGGTGTCGTGGGCCCACCGTAGGGCGAGGCCTTCGCCGATGTCGCCGGTCCCGCCGAGGAGCGCGATTCGCATACCCGTGGCTGACCCGACGGGCCCCTAAGCGTTCCGCGATGGCGTCGGGCGGCGCCCACGCTGCACACTACCAGCCGAGCCGGTAGACCGCGACGTAGGCCACGACGACGCCGAGCCCGAGCAGTGGCAGGAGCGTCGCCAGCTGGGAGAACGGGTCAGGGGGCGTCGCGACGGCCGAGACGACGAAGGCGACCACCCAGCCGGCCAGGAGCCAGAACCCGAACCGGCGTCGCCGACCGTGCTCACGCATCGGATGGTGCTCGGCCCGCCGAATCAAGAACCGTTCGGCTCATGGCGATGCCGACGGCACCAGGAGGTCGGGGAGGTCGTTGACCGAGTCGACGACGGCCGCCGCGCCGACCGCCTCGAACGCCGCGAGCGCGTCGTCGCCGGACAGCCCGCCGGTGAGCACCCCCACGCCGTGGTAGGTCCGGTCCGGGTCGGCCTCCGCGGCGGCCACCGCGGTCCGGACGTCGTCGAGCGTGTCGCCGACGAAGGCGACGGCGCCGGCGTCGAGCCGCTCGGCGAGGGTGACGAGGCCGTCGGGGGCCGGCTTGCCGGGGTGGGGGTCGTCCATCGTGAGCACGCGCTCCTCGGGGAGGTCGAGCCCCACGCGGTCGAGCGCCAGGTCGGCCTCGGCGGCGGGGCGGCCCGTCAGGACGGCGAGGTCGAACCGGGCGGCGAGCCGCTCGAGGGTCCCGGGCTCGACGAGCACCGGCTCGTCGTGGAGGTAGCCCGGCCCCTCGAGCTCCGGCTCGCAGCCCTCGATTTCGCGGTACCCGTCGCTGCCGAGGTAGAGCTGCTGGAACACCTCGCGGACCCGCCCGGGGTCCCACTCGGCCTCGACGGCGGCGGCCCGCTCCTCGCCGAGGGCGTCGACGAGCGTCGCCCGGGCGGCGTCGAGCCCGCCGCCGCGGGCCGCGATGGCCGCGGCGTACCCGTCGACGTCGGCGGCGTAGCCGGCCCGGCTGGCGAGCACGTAGAGGCAGATGGCGTCGGTGAGCTCCCAGTCGTTGTTGAAGCCGCCGGCGTCCTTGAGCGCCTGCAGCGCGGGCTTCTCGACGGTCTCGCCGTGGAGGCGCTCGGCGGTCTCGACGACGGCCCGGCGGTAGGAGTCGGCGACGTCGACCAGCACCCCGTCGACGTCCAGCACGACCGCGTCGACGCGCATGGCCGCCCTTCGTCGGACCGCCCTTATGGGCGTTGCGAGGATCGGCGATCGGCCCGACTCAGCCGATCGTCAGGTCGAACGGCGGCCCGGCGTCGGGCGGCAGCGGCGTCCGGTACTCGAGGTCGCCCTGCGCCCGCTCGAAGTCCTCCCGGGCCGCGGCCACGAGTTCGGGCCGGGCGTACAGCTCGGCGGCGGTCCCGGCCAGGGCCTTCGCCACGTGGACCATGGCCCGCGTCCCGAGGTCGCCGCTCGCGGCGACGGCCTGCCACGTGTGGGCCGTCGTTCCCACCGGCCAGGTGGCGCCGAGGTACTCGGCGGTCGGCGCCAGCCAGCTCACGTCGCTCACTTCCGTCGAACCCATCATCAGCCCCGGCTCGTCGGCCGGCGGAAACGGCTCCGGGGCGAGGGCCTGCCCGCGGAGGGCTTCGCGGACGGCCGGCTCGAGTTCCGCCAGCCGGGCGTCGATGGCCGACTCCTCGATGGTCGCCTGCAGCGCGGCGGCGAACGACCGGTCCTCGTCGGTGAACGGCACGGGACCGAGCGCGCTGAGGGTGTCCCACATGACCGCGGTCAGCGTCTCGTTCGGGAGGAACTCCCAGCAACCGGTCACGAACCGCCGGTCGAGGGTCGTCCCCGTCATCCGCGCGGCGCCGCGGGCGACGTCGTCGACCCGCTCGGTCAGCCGCTCGACCTGTCGCCGGGTGGGGGCCCGGACGTAGTACCAGACCGTCGCCTCCGCCGGCACGACGTTCGGAACCGACCCACCCTCCGTGATCGCGTAGTGGATCCTGGCCTTCTCCGGGGTGTGCTCGCGGAGGTACTCGACGCCGGCGTTCATGAGCTCGACCGCGTCGAGGGCGCTTCGGCCGGCGGCGGGTGACTGCGCGGCGTGCGCCGGCGTCCCCTCGAAGGTGTAGAGGACCGAGTCCATCGCGAGGGAGCTGCCGAACCGCGGCCGGGTGACGTCGGACGGGTGCCACGACAGCGCCGCGTCGAGGTCGTCGAAGGCCCCGTCGCGGGCCATGAAGACCTTCCCGACCAGCGTCTCCTCGGCCGGACAGCCGTAGTACCGGAGGGTCCCCTCGAGGCGGCCGTCGTCCAGCCGCGGTTTGAGCGCGAGCGCCGCCCCCACCCCCGCCACGCCGAGGAGGTTATGGCCACAACCGTGGCCCGGCGCGCCGGGCTCGACCGGCTTGCGCTCGACGGCGACCCGCTGGGAGAGGTCCGGCAGGGCATCGTACTCGCCGAGGAGGCCGACGGTGGGATCGCCGTCGCCGTAGCTCGCGACGAGCGCGGTCGGCATCCCCCCGACGCCCGTCTCCACGTCGAACCCCGCCTCCCGGAGGGTATCGCCGACGAGCGCGGCGGCCCGCGTCTCCTCGAGCCCAACCTCGGGGTGGTCCCACAGCTCCGCCGCCAGCCCGCAGAGCCGCTCGCGCTCGGCCTCGACGGCGTCGAACAGGGCCGACCGGGACATCGGCGGAAGACACGGCAGCGTCGTATTGAAGATTGGGGGTTCCGGCCTCGCCCGCCCGTGGATCGCCGTCCGGCCCGCCCACCGAAAACCGTAGGTTCGGCCCGCGCGTAGACCGGCCGAGGGGTGTCCATGGGCGACGACAGGGACCTCGCCGTGGTGCTACCCACCGACCGCGATCGCACGTACCTCGACGATCCGCCGGATGGGTACCGGCTCCACTGGATCGACGACGGCGCCTTCGATTACCCCCGGCCCGACCCGGCCTTCGATATGGTGGCGTACACCGAGCGGTGCGCCGAGTACGTCGGGACGAACGAGATCGACGGCGTGGTCTACTCCCACGACATCGCGAACCTCGTCGCGGGCGTCCTCAACGACGAGCACGGCCTGCCCGGCCCCGGCTTCGAGTCGATGTTCCTCACCGATCACAAGTACTACTCGCGCCGCCGGCAACCCGAGACGCCCTGGTTCGACGCCATCGACCTCGAGACCGGCGAATGGGGGGAGCTCGAGCCACGGTTTCCGTGCTACATCAAGCCCGCCTTCCTCACCATGACGCTGCTGCAACACGGGGTCGAGACGCCGGCGGAGCTCGAGGAGGCGCTCGGGGTGCTGCGCGATGAGCTGCCCGTCTGGAACGACCTGTTCCGGGAGTTCTTCGCGCGGTACGTCGACCTCGACCGGTATCCGCTCGCCACGGATGACGTGGCCGTGGTCGAGGAGCGGCTGACCGACTGGACCCAGCACTGCGTCGAGGGCTGGACCGACCCCGACGGCGAGGCCCACGTCTGGGCGGTGTCGGACCACAACTACTACCCGGGTGACCACCTGGCGATCGACAACTACGCCACGCCGTCCACGCTGCCACCCGACGAGCGGGCCGATCTGGTCGACCTCGCGGTCGAGACCGTCGGGCGCCACGGCATCGAGGGTGGCTTCTGGAACGTCGAGCTCTTCCGCCTCGACGACCGGAACGTCGTCACGGAGGTCAACGGCCGGGCGGCCACCGTCTGGGAACCGCTCTACCGGGGGACGTTCGACGCCTCGGTCTACGAGGGCCTGCTCCACCTCGCCGCCGGCCGGCCCGGTCGGGTGTCGGACGCCGCGCCGGGCTGGGAGCCAGAGGGCGAGGGCGACCGCGTCGGCGGGCAGTTCCACGCGGTCACCCTCGGCGAGGGCCCCGCCGAGGACTACGTCGACTTCGACTTTGCCCGTGACGTCCCCGACGCCGACGTGGAGCTGTTCGTCGAGCCGGGCGACGCCATCGAGCAGACCCGCACGAGCGGGGTCTGGCTGGCCCGCTTTCACCTCTTCGGCGACGACTACGGGGCCCTCCGCGACCGGGCCGACGAGATCCGGGCGAACCTGGTGAACCGGCCGGCGGAGACGCCGGCCCCGGAGCGGTATCGCGACTGACCCGCCGTTCGGGGCCGCGTTACGGCCGTTCGACGCCCGAGAAATCGAAGCGAGCGCCCCCGTCGGTCCCCTCGGTCGCCGTGACCGACCACCCGTGGGCCTCGGCGATGGACCGGACGATGCCGAGGCCGAACCCGTTGCCGTCCGCCGCGGTCGTATAGCCGTACTCGAACACCTGGTCCCGGTCGGCGGGGTCGATGCCGGGGCCGTCGTCCTCGACGGCGAAGCCGTCAGCGGTAGTCGTCACGCGGACGGTAATGGGATCGCCGGCGGCGTCGGCCGTCGAACGGTCCTCCGAGGCGCCGTGTTCGACGGCGTTCCGGAAGAGGTTCTCCAGGAGCTGTCGGAGCCGGTCGGCGTCCGCCGCCACGCGGCCCAGTTCGTCGTCGAGTTCGAGCGTCGCCCCCGGTGACTCAACCGGGTCCCAGGCGGCCCGAGCACACCCAGCGAGGTCGACGGGCTCGGTCGCCCCGACGGTCTGACCCTGGCGGGCCAACGCCAGGAGGTCGTCGATGAGCGCCTCCATCCGCGTGAGGGCTCCATCGACCTCTGTGAGCCGATCCAGCTCGCCGTCGTCCATCGCGAGTTCGAGGTTCCCCTGGGCGACCGAGAGCGGGGTTCGGAGGTCGTGGGAGACGACCGACGCGAACTCCTCGAGCCGGTCGTTCTGCCGTTCCAGCTCCCGCCGGGCCCGGACCAGCGTGGTGACGTCCGTCAGGACGATGACCTCCCCGTGGATGCCCGCGGGCCCGACCGGGAGCCGGCGGTACCGATAGATCGCCGGGTCCCCGCCGACCGAGAGCTCGACGGTCGACCGGGTCCCCTCGGGACGCCGCCGCAGCTCGGCGGGAAGCACCTCGTCGGCCGGCTCGCCGATGGGGGCCGCCCCGTCGAACACCGCCCGGCCGGCCTCGTTGACGGCCACCACCCGGTCCCGAGGGTCGAGGGCGACGACGAGGTCGTCGACAGCGTCGAGCACGTGGGACCGGGCGTACGGAATGACCTCGACGAGTCGCGGGGTGAAGAGGCCAAGCGTGAACAACAGCCCGGTGACCGCGAGGCCGAGCGGCGTCGGGTCGACGGCGGGATGGGGCCAGCCCCACCCGATGAACGCGAGGTTTACGGCCCAGGAGACGGCGATTCCGAGGGTGAGGAGGGCCGACTGGACCCGGTAGAACGCCGACCGCCTCAAGCCCTCGTGGACGATGAGCCCCGAGCTGACGAGGAGTACCGACCAGCCGAACGCCGCCCAGCCCCAGAACCCCGGCCCGACCCGGGTACTGAGGACGGGAACGCCGCCGAGGCTCGTGACGACGAACTCCCGGTAGAAGAGGCCGTGGGTGGTGGTGGTCGCGACGGCGACGAGCGTCAGGACCGGGACGACCAGCAGCCCGGCGACGGTGCGCCGGCTGACCCAGCGGTCCCGGCCGGCGTAGCGCAGCGAGAAGACGAGCAGGCAGACCGCCGAGCCGGTGATGCCGAGGTAGGCGACCGTCGTGATGGCGACGTAGGCCTCGACGTCGACCGTGAACAGCCGGGCGACCGCGCCCAGGAGCCACACCGTCAACGCGCCGAGCAGGAGGCTGAAGACGCGGGCGAGCGGTCGCTCCCCGTGGGTACGCATCACGTACGCCGCGAGTAGCGCGGTGAGCGCCGCGGCCGCCGGATAGCTCGCGACGACGAGGGTGAGCCACGGCGATCCGAACGGCCGGCCGACCATGGGAGCGTCTCACGTGGGACTATCGGCAACCTTACCGATAATCCCTCCGTTTCGGTCGCGTCCGTCGTACGGGCCACGTCTGGCCGCGGCGGTCGACCCGTCCCGGGCTGGTCGGGCCCCGGGCGTCCGGAGTGGCTCGCCTGTCAGGCCTCGTCGGCCGGTCCACCCCGGGCCCAGAACAGCGTCTCTCCCGGGAGCGTCTCGCGGCGCCGGACCGGGACGGCCGGCGCGTCGTTCCCGAGGGTGGTGAACGCCAGCGCGGCGTCGGTGGCCTCCGCGAGCTCGAGCGCGGGGCGGTGGAGCTCCGGCGGGAGGTTGATACCGTACAGCCCGGCGGCGCCGGCGTACACCTGGCGGTCGGGGGTCGTGAGGTCGTCCACGACGAACCGGACCCGGTCCGGGACGGCCCGCTCACGGACGTCGGTGGCCGTCACCGCGTTCGTGGCCGCGAGGGCGGCTGCGACGCCCGGCCGCCGGCCGACGGCGAGCTCGACGACCGGGTCGAACGGCCGCAATCGGGCGAGCAGGGCCCGCCGCGTGGCGACGTTCACGGTCGGGATGTTTATGCCGGGGGTGCGCATAGCGCTTGCCATGCTCGTCGATATCGTCCCCGTCGGCGAGGTGGCCGCGCCGGTGAAGCGGGAGGCCTCCTCGGCCTTGCGCTCGGTTCTCGACGTCGAGGTCACCCTCCACGCCGCCCAGGAGCTGCCGACGGACGCATACGACGAGTCCCGCGACCAGTACCTCGCCGAGCCGTTCATCGAGCTGGCCTCCCGTATCGGCGACGGGGCCAAGAACATCGCCATCACGGCCGAGGACCTCTTCTACCGCCGGCGGAACTACGTCTTCGGGCTCGCCTACCTCGACGGCAAGGCTTCCGTGGTCTCGACCTACCGGCTCTCGACGTCGTCCGACGGGGGCTTCTCCCAGCGGTCCTCCGGGGAG
>JBDGPL010000172.1:0-9697 GCA_042219705.1 Halobacteriales archaeon
CCCGAGGTTGTACGCGGCGTGGACGCCCACCGCGACGGCCAGCGTGACGGCGTACGAACCGGCGTCCCTCGAGGCGCCGACGGCGGTGATGGTCGCGGTCCCTATATGCAGGACCAGGGGGAGGACCAGCAGCCCCGCCAGCAGGACCGGCTCCGACGCCCCGCCCAGTCCCGCGCCGATCTCGAAGGCCGCCCGGCCGAGGTCGAGCTCGAACAACCCCACCAGCTGGGCCGCCACCGCGAGCTTCTCGCCGGCGAAGAAGCCCAGACCCGCGTAGGCGCCCACGAGCGCCGACGTCCGGAGCGAACGATCGTACCGGCCGCGGGCGAACCCCGCGTAGGCCGGCAGGCTCTTGGCGGTCTCCTCGACGACCGCGATGGCGACGAACAGCGCGGCCAAGGCGAACCCGAGCGGCAGCACGAACAGGAGCGCGACGGCGAGCAGCTCCGCGATGAAGACGAACGGAATCGACACGAGGCTCGCTAGTCCGACGCGACGCGGCGACGTGACGAACCCGGCCAGGCCGTCCAGCGCCTTCGCCGGCAGCGGCACCTGCGCGAAGAGGTCCTCCTCGCGGTACAGCCCGCCGCCGAAGCCGAAGAGGACCGCGGCGGCGAGGAACGCCGGCGCGGTCGAGAACGCCACCGTGGCCGGCCCGACAGCCGTTCCCTCGAGGTCACGGACGACCAGCGTGAGCGGCGAGATGGCGGCGATGGGGTGGACGTCGGCGAAGATGGCCGGCACGAAGACGAAGGTCGTGAGACCCACCGAGACCGCGACGAGGACGAACGTCAGCTCCTTGTGCGACCGGGCGAGCAGCCCGGCGAGGAACCCGCCGGCGAGGAACAGCACCGCGACCGGGACCACGGCAAACACGGCGAGGAGACCGCCGCCGACGGCCAGGGCGGTCCCCGCGGCGATGGCCAGCATGACCGACAGGTACGGCAGCGCCTGGCCGGCGATGAGGCTCCACTTCGAGACCGGCGCGACGAGCAGGGGTTCGGCCCGGCGGTTGCCCCGGTCGTGGAGCACGCTACTGGCGTAGGCCTGGACGACGAAGTTCATCGGGACGACGAAGGCGAAGGCCAGGACCAACGACCCGAACGGGAAGGGGGGCGCGATGTCTGCCGGCGTGCCCGACGAAGACGCCGGGAACAGCGCCGAGCCGCCGAGGGAGAGGCCGCCGGTTCCGGCAGACGCCCCGTCCGTCGGCGTGCGCGTCCGGACGTCCCGTTGGCCGCTCCCGGCGTCACCGCCGGTACCTTCCCCGCCGGCGCCGCCCCCGGTGGCGGAGCCGCCGCCGTCGCTCGTCCGCTGGACGAGCACCCCGACGTCGCGATCGACGTAGCGCAGTTCGACGACGACCGGGAAGGCCGCGGCCCGGTCGGCCTCGGCCCGCATCCGCCGATCGTTGTACCGCTCGATGGCCTCCCGGAGCGCCCCGGCCGCGGCCCGACCCATCCGGGTGTCCGGAATCCGGAGCTCGCCGTTCCGGACGAGGAGGTCGAGACGGCCGGTCTGGTAGGCCCGCACGTCCGCCGGTTCGACGGCGAGCGACGGGGCCGCCTCGGCCGGGGCCCGGTACGGGCTGTCGGGCGGGATGCCGACGCGGTAGAGCCCTTCGTCGGCCGGCTGGCCGGCGCCCGCGGCGGCCGGGAGGAGGAGCGCGAGCGCCAGCAGGCCGACCGCCGCCATCGCGACGGCCCGACGGTCGACGCCCCCGGTCCCGCCAACTGCCTCCCAGCGGGCGACCCGCCAGACGGACCGGAGCCTCACCGGGAGGCCCCCGCGACCGCGAGGAAGATCTCCTCGAGGCTGGGTTCCTTCGAGCGGACGTCGAGCAGCTCGCCGCCGGCGTCGCGAGCCGCCTCGCGGAGGTCGTCGACGGCGTCCATCGACCCGACGACGGTCCGGTGGCGGCCGTCGGCGACCGGCTCGGTCCCGTTGACCGGGACGCTCGTGTCGACGCGGTAGCGCACCCCGCCGTGGTCCCGGCGGATGGCGTCGAGCGTACCCTGGGTGACCAGCTCGCCGTCGACCATGATGGCGATGCGGTCGCAGAGTGCCTCGACGTGGAAGAGGTTGTGAGCGCTGAAGACGACGGTCCGGTCGGCCCCGAGCTCCCGAACGAAGTCGATGATGGCGTTCGTGGTGAGGGGGTCGAGCCCCGACGCCGGCTCGTCGTAGACCAGCACGTCCGGGTCGTTGACCAGCGAGCGAGCGATGGCGACCTTCCGGCGCATCCCCTTCGAGCAGTTGCCGAGCGGCCGGTCGCGGACGTCGAGGTCGAGTCGGTCGAGCGTCGACCCGATGCGCTCGTCGGCCGTCTCCCGGTCGACGTCGTACAGCGAGGCGAAGAAGCGCAGATACGACCGCGCGGTCATGTCCTCGTAGACGGGCGAGTCCTCCGGGACGTAGCCCAGCCGGCGACGCATCTCCCGGTCGGACACGTCGAACCCGGCGACGGTCGCCGACCCGCCCGTCGGCTCGACCAGGCCGGCGAGCATCTTCAGCGTCGTCGTCTTGCCGGCCCCGTTTGGACCGATGAGGCCGAAGATCTCGCCGGAATCGACCCGGAACGACGCCCCGGCGACCGCGACGACGTCGCCGTAAACCTTCCGCAGGTCCGCCGCCTCGATCATCGTCCGGTGCTCGGCCCGACCCGGGATGTGCCTTGCGGTCGGGTGAACCGGTGTTAACGGGTGGTTATCCGCGTCACTCCGTCGGGGCGCTCGGCCGTTCGGCCGTCATCGCGGTCTCGCGGACCGTCGGCCGGAGGTCATCGAATTGCGCGAGGTAGCGGCGGCGTTCCGCCCGCAGCTCGCCGAGCCGGTCGGCGTAGTCCGCCACCCGGTCTGGCGGGTAGAACCGGTCGAGGTCGAGTCCCGGGACGTCGGCCGGGACGGTGAGGCCGAGGGCGGGGTCGTCGCGCCACGTCACGGTCCCGCGGGCGACCGCCCGCAGGAGGGCGACGGTGTCGTCGACCCCGATGTCGACCGGGTCCGCGTCGCCGACGTGGCCGGTGTTGACCAGGAAGCAATCGATGTCGTTGGCCGCCACCAGGTCGAGGAAGCGGTTCCCCTCCTCCCCCGGCGGGCCGACGATGAACGGGTTCGTGCCGACGACGCGAACGGGGTCGCCGGCCGCGTCCGGGTCGCCCGCGCTGGTCTGGATGGACTCGCCGAGCATGAACGCCGCCGCGGCGGCCGGCGGCGAGAGACGCGCCAGCGGCGGCATCAGCGGGTTCCGGGTGATGAAGAAGACGTGGTGGACGGCCTCGAGGTCGATGTCGTCGGCCGCCGTGGGCACGTCGGTCCGCCGTACGGCGGCCCGGCCGTTCGAGGTCAGCCCGTCGTCGGCGAAGTCCACGGTCCCGTCGGCGGCGACGGCCACGTTCTCCAGGACGGCCTCGGGCCGGGTCGCGGCGCGGTAGAGCTGGGGGTGGGTCTTCGGGGAGAGGTCGTCGGTCTTGATGTAGAGCCCGCCACCTTCCGACCCGGCGACGGCGCCGTCCGGCAGCAGGGCACAGACGTCGTCCTGGACCAGTTCCGCCCGCTCGCCGTCGTCGAGGTCGAACCCGTGGCAGGTCAGCGTCGTCTTGCCGGTGGCGCTGAGCCCGAGGAACAGCTGGCCGACGGGCTCGTCGGCTCCCTCGAGGTAGAGTCGCTTAGCCCCCGCGTGCAGGCCCAGGCCGCCGACCCGCTTGGCCTCGTACATGAACAGCCGGAGGAACGACTTCTTCGCCTCGCCGGTGTAGTCGCTGCCGAGCACGTAGGTCACGCCGGCATCGGGGAAGACCCTGATGCGGGTTTCCTGCCAGTCGGGCAGCTGGACGGTGCGGAAGTCCGGTTCGGCGCCCTCGGGGGCGGGCTCGAGCAGCGTCGCCCAGGACAACGCGATGCGCGCGTACGACTCGGGGACGTAATACCGGCAGGTGAAGGACAGGTCCGGATGGCGGCCGAGCCGGCGGTCCAGACACACGAGCGGCGTCTCCCGGAGGGCGGCCTGAGCGTCTTCGACCGCCGCGGCGTCGGCCTCGGCGAACTGGTCGTCGTTGGCGTTTGCCGTCCGGTCGGCGCTCCGCGACCGGTACTCGCTGACGTAGCTCGGGCTCCCCCACTCGGTGGTCGTCTCGTCGGCCTCGGCGAGCGACCGTAGCGTCGAGCGTGACGGGTTGTACCGAACGTTCGGCGCCGCTCGCGGGTCGGGAAAGGCGTGAGTCATGGTGGCTCCGTCGCCACGGTCCGGCCGGGCGGCACGGCCCCGGGCTCTGTCGGCACTGGGCGGCTCCACGCTGGGGCCCTACTTAGTAACGCCGGGTTCGTGCGAGCGGTGCGATACCCGTTTGCGGCCGACCCCGTCAGTCGCCAGCCGCGGCCACGACCCGCTCGGCGAGGTGCTCGCCGACGGGGAGCGACGATGTCAGCCCGGGCGAGACAGCGTTGAGGACGTGCAGCGAGCGGGGCCCGTCGACGAACAGCGGATCGTCGACGAGCGCGCCGTCGTCGCGCACCAGCTGGGCCCGCACGCCGGCGTAGGACCGCCGGAAGTCAGCCGACCGGGCCGTGGGCACGAGCTTCCGGGCCGCCGCGACGAACGCCTCCTTCCGGTAGGACTTGTGCAGCTCCGCGGCGGCCACGCCGAGCAGCTTCCGGTCGGCGAGGAGCCGCCAAAAGCCCGGGAAGCCGAGCGTCCCGGCCAGCTCGCGGAGGTCGAACGCGGTCGGCCGGTAGGCCTCGCGGCCGAAGGCCAGGACGGCGTTCGGTCCCACGATGACCTTGCCGTCCGTCCGCCGCGTATAGTGGACGCCGAGGAAGGGCAGCTCTGGGTCCGGGGTTGGGTAGATCATCGAGCGACACAGCTCGCGCCGGTCGGGGACGAGCTCGTAGTACTCCCCGCGGAACGGGACCACCCGGTAGCGCTCCCCGACGCCCAGCCGATGGGCGAGCCGGTCGGCGTAGAGCCCGGCGGCGTTCACCACGAACCCGGCCTCGAGGTCGCCGCCGGTCGTCTCGAGCACGTGGCCGTCGTCGGTCGGCGCGAAGCCACGGACCTCGTAGCCCCGGAAGAACTCCACCCCGGCCGCCTCGGCCTCGCGGGCCAGCGCGTGGACGTAGGCGACCGAGTCCACCGAGGCCGCCTCCGGACAGTACAGCGCCGCCATCCCGTCGGCATGGGGTTCCCGCTCGCTGAGCTCGTCGGGGCCCAGCAGCTCGGTCTCCACCCCGTTGGCGTCGGCCTGCGACTGGAGGGTCTCGAGGCGGGCCTCCTCGTCGGCGTTCTGGGCCACGACCACGACGCCGAGCTCCGAAAGCGGGACGTCGTGTTCGGCCGCGAACGCCTTCAGGCGGGCGGTTCCCTCGGTGGCGAACCGGGCCTTCAGCGAGCCCGGCTCGTAGTTGAAGCCGGGGTGCAGCACCCCGGAGTTCCGGCCGCTCTGGTGGCGGGCGAGGTGGTGCTCCTTCTCGACGACCGCGACGGACCGGTCCGACGCCTCGGCGAGGTGCAGCGCCGTCGCACAGCCCACGCACCCGCCGCCGACGACCGCGACGTCGTACCGCTCCATGCGCCGAGGGCGGCCCGCGGCGAGTATAGAGGCTGCGAACCGCCGCGGCCGCGGGCCGAGCGGACCACCTAAATCATTCCCCCGCGATGGGCCGGCCGTGATCCGCGATGCCGATGAGCTCGGGAGCTCGCCAGCCCGGGCAACCGCCCTCGGGTGTGTCGAGGCCGGCATCGAGGCCGCCCATCCCCGGCAGGTCGTCGGGGACACGGTCCAGCTCGACGGCTCGTCCCTCGTCGTCGGTGGAACCCGGTACGACCTCGCCGGCGTCGAGCGCGTGGTCGTCCTCGGCGGAGGCAAGGCCGCCGGGAGCGTGGCGGCCGCGCTCGAGGCCGTCATCGGCGAGCGGCTCGACGGCGGGGCCGTCGTCTGCCCGGAGCCGGTTGCGACCGACCGCGTCGAGGTACACCTGGGCGACCACCCGGTACCCTCCCAGCGGTCCGTCGACGCCACCCGCCGGGTGCTCGAGCTGGCCGAGGCCGCTGACGAGTCGACGCTCGTGCTGGCGGTCGTCACCGGCGGCGGCAGCGCCCTGCTCGCCGCCCCGGCCGACGGCGTCGAGCTGACCGCCCTGCGGTCCGTCACCGAGTCCTTGCTCGACAGCGGTGCGACCATCCACGAGGTCAACGCGGTCCGCAAACACCTCTCCGCGGTCAAGGGCGGGGGGCTTGCCCGGGCGGCCGCCCCGGCGCGGGTCGTCGGCCTGGTCTTCAGCGACGTGGTCGGCGACGACCTCGACGTCATCGCGAGCGGGCCGACGGCGCCTGACCCGACGACGTACGCCGACGCCGTCGAGGTTCTCGACCGCTACGGGATCGACCCGCCCGCCGCGGTTCGCCGGCGGCTCGAGGCGGGGGTGGCCGGCGACCGACCCGAGACCGCCGACGAGGACGACCCGGCCTTCGACCGCGTCGCGAACCACGTCCTGGCCAACGGATTCACCGCGCTCGCCGGAGCCCGGGCGGCGGCCGAGGAGCGCGGCTACACGGCCTGCCTCCTGTCCGCCAGTGTCCGCGGCGAGGCCCGCGAAGCCGCCAGGACGATGGTTGCGGTCGGCGAGGAGGTCCGGGCCACCGGCAACCCCGTCGCGGCCCCGGCCGTCGTCCTCGCCGGCGGGGAGTGCACCGTGACGGTCACTGGCGACGGCACGGGGGGCCCGAACCAGGAGTTCGCGCTGTCGGCCGGCCTCGAGCTCGACCTGTCAGACGCCGCGCTCGCTAGCGTCGATACCGACGGGCGCGACGGCAGCACCGACGCCGCCGGCGCCGTCGTCGACGCGTCGACGGTCGACGACCCGGCGGCCGCCCGGGCGGCGCTGGCCGAAAACGACGCCGGCAGCTACCTCGATGGGCGGGATGCCCTGGTGGTCACGGGCGCCACGGGGACCAACGTGAACGACCTCCGGGTGCTCGTCGTCGAACCGGCCGGTTAGGGCCGGGGCACCCACTCGCCGTCCCCGCCGGGGACCCCGACCAGCCGGGCCTGTGGACCGTCGTCGAGCCGGACCTCGATGACGCCGTCGAACAGCTGCTTGAGCGTGCTGACGGTGCTCTCCTCGTGGGTCGTCGGGTCGAGGGCGAACAGGCCGACGGCCCCGATGCTGTCGACGCGCCCGGCGAGGACGTGCAGGAACCGGAAGACGGTCTCGAGCTCCGCATACATCAACAGCGTCGACAGCGAGTAGAAGCAGATCCGGACCCGGTCGACGCCCGCCTCCTCGAACCGGCGAACCTGCTCGGAGACGCCGATGCCGATGCCGGTCAGGTCGCCCGGCGAGGAGACGTACTCGACGCGTTCGGGCGGATACCGGTCCTCGGTCCCCTGGCGCTCGGCCACGCAGTCGACGACCCGCAGCCGGTCGGGGAGTGTCCCGACCCGTTCGGTGACGTCCTCGATGATGGGGCCGGCGCTCTCGTTGGTCGTGACGTAGAGGACGCCGTCGCCCTGGCTGACGCCCTCCGCGACGAAGTCCAACAGCAGCGCGTACTTCCCGGACATCGCCGGTCCGGCGAGCAGGTACGAGCCCGCGCGTAGCTCCTCGGCGGGGAGCGAGTCGGCTACCCCGTACATCGGGTCACGAATGTGTGATGCGTGGCACGTTCGGCCGGCATATATCTATTGCCTTCGCCCGACCCGGCCGCCGAAACGACACCGCTTTGCCCGGCCCGGCGGCACCGCCGTTATGGCCGGCCGCGATGCGCCCCCCGTCGCCCGGGTCGTGGCCGGCCTCATCGCCGGCGTGTTCTTCGGCGGGCTGGCCGGCGGGGTGGCGTTCCCCACGCTGCCCCGGCTCGGGGTCCTGCTCGGCATCTCGCCGGTCCTGGTCGGGCTCATCCTCTCCGTCAATCGGTTCGCGCGGCTGGTGATGAACACGCCGGCCGGGGCCGTCATCGACGCCGTGGGCACCCGCCGCCCGATGGTGGCCGGTTTCGCGGTCCAGGGGGCCGCCCCGTTCGGGTACGCCCTCGCGCTGTACGCCGACCGGCTGCCCGTCACCGCCGCCGAGGTCTTCCTCGCCGCGCGGGTCTTCTGGGGGCTGGGGTCGGCGTTCGTCTTCGTCGGGGCGTTCAGCACCATCACCCACGTCACGACGCCGGAGAACCGCGGTCGATGGACGGGCTACATGCGCGGCGGCCAGAGCCTCGGGTTCCCCGCCGGCCTCGTGGTCGGCGGGCTGTCCGCCGACGCGTTCGGTTACGTCGCCGCCTTCCTCGCCGCGGGGGTGGCCGGGCTGTTCTCGGCCGTCGTGGCGTTCTGGGTCATCCCCGACGTCAGCCCGGACGTGGGCGGCCGGATCGGGCTCCGGGCGGTCCCCGGGCTCGTCCGGCGCGACCCCCGGGTCTTCACCGTCGGGTTGGTGAACTTCGTCGTGCGGTTCCTGTTCGCGGGCGTCCTGCTCTCGACCGTCGTGCTCTACGCCGCCCGCCACGACATCCGCATCGGGTCGTTCTCCGAAACGGGCGTCAGCGGCATCGTGATGGCCGTCAGCGTCGTGTTCGCGAGCGCCACGACCCTGTACGTCGGCCGGCTGTCCGACCGGCTGGACAACCGGGCGGTCATCACCGTTCCGGCGCTTTCCGTGCTCGGCGCGGGGTTCCTCGTGCTCGCAGTCCACCCGACGCTCGTCGGCGCCCTGGCCGGCGTCGCCCTGGTCGGCGTGGGCGTCGGCGGGACCAACCCGCCGCTGCTGGCGCTCCTCGGGGACATCAGTCCCCGCGACGACGTCGGGAAGCTCGGCGGCGTCTATAACGTGTTCGGCGACCTCGGCTCGACGGCCGGCCCGCTGGTTGCCCTGCCAGTGGCGTCGAGCGTCGGCTACGTCGGCGAGTACGGTGCCGCGGCGGGGTTGGTGGTGCTGACCGCCGGCCTGGTGGCGGCGACCCTGCTCAGGACCCCGACGGCCGGGTGACCGGGACGAACGCGGTCGGCCCTCGAGACGTCTCCCGACCCGGCAGCTGGGTCTGGCGATGCCCGGGTGTCAGCCGGTCGTCAGCCGCTGCCACAAACTATTTTCGCCGGCGTCCCGACGCGTTCCCGTAATGAGCGACCTGGAGGCCGCGGTGGGACGGCTCGTCGCGGACGTCGACGCGGTAGCGCTGTTCTCGCCCTCGGCCTCCGAGTACGAGCGGTTCGACGGCGACGACGTCGAGGTCGTCGTGGTCGGCCGCGAGAATCCCGTCGACGCCCCCGACTTCGTCGAGCTACCCCTCGAGTTCGACGACGTGCGGGACCGCATCCGGTTCGGCCTCGAGGGGGCGCTCGACAACGACCTCGTCGACGACGGCGACACCCTGGCCTGCCTCCTGCCGGTGTTCGGCAGCGACATCGACGCCGTCTTCCGGGTCCGGGTCGGCGACTCGCTGCACACCGGGATCTACGACCTGTTCACGAACTCCCGGGCGGAGCCCGGCGTCATCCGGGACGTCCTCGAGCTCGTGATCGAGCTCGGCCGGAAGGGCCAGAAGGGCGAGCCCGTCGGCGCGCTGTTCGTCGTCGGCGACGCCGGCAAGGTGATGAACAAGTCCCGGCCGCTCTCCTACAACCCCTTCGAGAAGTCACACGTCAACGTCGGCGACTCCATCGTGAACGTGATGCTCAAGGAGTTCTCCCGGCTCGACGGCGCCTTCGTCATCT
>JBDGPL010000173.1:0-10091 GCA_042219705.1 Halobacteriales archaeon
GCGGCCTTCTCGAAGAGGTCGTCGTCCTCGAGCGACCAGCCGTGGTCGTCCAGCACCTCGTAGTTGAGGTATTCTACGGTGGGCATCGGCCAGGGATTCGCGGGGCGGGCCCTAAGAGCTTGCCTTTCCGGTCAACCCCCGTCCTTCTCCCCCGTGCTGGGGTCTTCCGGGAAACCACCACGCCGCGCTCCGCCGGGACGGCCACCACCGGCCCGGCGACCGACAGCCTTTCGGCCCGACCACGCCGAGCCGGGAGCGTGTTCCCGTCGTTCGAGGTGGTCCCGGCCGTGGACGTCCAGGACGGCCAGGTCGTGCAGCTGGTCGGCGGCGAACGGGACTCCGGCACGCGGTACGGCGACCCGGTCGCGGCCGCCGAGCGCTGGGTCGAGGCGGGCGCCCGGACGCTCCACCTCGTCGACCTCGACGGCGCCTTCGAGGGTGAACGGCGGAACGCCGCGGCCATCGACGCCGTCCTCGAGGCCGTCGACGTCGACGTCCAGCTCGGCGGCGGCATCCGCACGGCGGCGGACGCCCGGGACCTGCTCCGTCGGGGCGTCGACCGGGTCATCCTCGGCACCGCGGCCGTCGAGGACCCCGACCTCGTCGCCGACCTGGCGGCCGACCACCCCGACGGGGTGATGGTGAGTCTCGACGCCCGCGAGGGCGAGGTCGTCGTCTCGGGCTGGACGTCGGGCACGGGGCTCGACCCGGCCGAGGCCGCCGCCCGCTTCGCCGACCTCGGGGCGGCGGCGGTGCTGTTCACCAACGTCGACGTCGAGGGCCAGCTGGCGGGGGTCCGAACCGACCCCGTCGAGCGGCTGGTCGACGCCGTCGACGTGCCCGTCGTGGCCAGCGGGGGCGTCGCCTCGGTCGACGACGTCGTGGCGCTCCGGGACGCGGGTGCCGCCGCCGTCGTCGTCGGAACGGCGCTCTACGAGGGCCGGTTCACGCTCGACGACGCCCAGCGGGCCGTCGACGCGGCCCCGTAGCCGGTCAGTCCGCCCGCGTTCGACGAATGGAGGAGGGCAGCGCCAGGAGCGACAACCCGACCGCCAGGAGGAGCACCCCCAGCGGGGCGGTCTCGGCGCTGGCCAGCATGGGTCCGCCGGCCGCCAGGAGCAGCCCCGCCAGGAGCGCCCGTTTCAGCATCCCACACACCTGTGGGCCCGGAGCCCCATAACGTTGTGTCAGACGAACGACAGCCGCCGGCGTGACGCCGGGGCGGAACCGCCAAGTCGGTGGGCGGGGTTTGGCCGACCATGCCCGACCGAACCGCCGCGGCGACCCGGGAGACCGCGGAGACGGCCGTCGAGGTCACGCTCGACCTGGACGGCGACGGCGAGGCGACCGTCGACACCGGCGTCGGCTTCCTCGACCACATGCTCGAGGCGCTGGCGGCCCACGGCCTGTTCGACCTCACGGTCCGCGCCGAGGGCGACCTCGAGGTCGACGAACACCACGTCGTCGAGGACGTCGCCATCGTGGTCGGCGGCGCCCTCGACGAATCCTTAGGCGACCGCCGGGGCATCGCCCGGTACGCCGACCGGCGGGTCCCGATGGACGAGGCGCTGGCCTCGGTCGTCGTCGACGTCAGCGGCCGGCCGCTGTTCCGGTTTTCCGGCGGCTTCTCCGCCGAGCGCGTCGGCGGCATGGACAGCGGGCTCGCCCGGCACTTCTGGCGGACCGTGGCGATGAACGCCGGGCTGACGCTGCACGCCAGCGTCGAGGGCGACGACGCCCACCACGAGGTCGAGGCGCTGTTCAAGGCCGGCGCCCGCGCGCTCGACGACGCCACCCGCCTCGACGAGCGCCGCGCCGGAACGCCGAGCACGAAGGGCGAGCTATAGCCCGGTCGGGGCGGGCGGGGACGTCAGAACGGCAGCTGGCCCCGCAGCATCGCCCAGCCGGTCCGCAGGTACGACGGCCGGGTGAGCCGGTCGTGCTCCTCGGGCGAGAGGCGGAAGTCGAAGACGTCGAGGTTCTCCGCGAGGTGGGCCCGGGCGGTCGACATGGGGATCGCGACGACCCGGTCGTGCTGGACGGCCCACCGGATGGCGGCCTGGGGGCCGGACTTGCCGTACCGGGCGCCGATGGTCGCCAGGAGGTCGTCGCCGACGACGCCGCCGTTCGCCAACGGGCTGTAGGCCGTGAGCAGGACGTCCTCCGCCTGGCAGTACGCGAGGAGCTCCCGCTGGGGCCACCACGGGTGAAAGAGCACCTGGTCGGTCAACACGGGCGCGTCGGAAAGCTCGCGGGCGCGGGCGAGCCGGTCCTTCCCGAAGTTGCTCACGCCGAGGTGGCGCGCGAGGCCCCGGTCGACGACCGCGTTCAGCCCGGCCATCACGGTCTCGAGGTTCGCCAGCGGATGTGGCCAGTGGATGAGGATGAGGTCGACGGCGTCGGTGGCCAGCCGGTCGAGGCTGGCCTCGACGGAGGCGACGATGTCGTCGACCGACCGGTTCGACGGGTGCACCTTCGTGGTGAGGAAGACGTCGTCGCGGTCGACGTCGCTGTCGGCGATGGCCCGGCCGACCGCCGCCTCGTTCCCGTAGGCCTGGGCCGTGTCGACGTGGCGGTAGCCCAGCTCGAGCGCCGTCGAGACGCTGTCGTAGGCCGTCGCGTCGTCCATCTGCCAGGTCCCGAGGCCGACGGCGGGCACCTCGACGCCGGCGGCGGTCTCGTACTCCATCGCGTGGGGCGTTCGGGGGCCCGATGGATAGCGCTTCGGGCGGACGCCGGGAAACGCCCTTGTCCCGTCGCCGCCGAGAGAGGGTCATGACTGCCGGTCGACGCGCCGTCCACTGGTCAGGCGTCGCGGGGTCGCTGCTCGGGCTCGCGACGACTCTGCTGGCAACGGTGCGTTCGCCGACGTTTTCCTGGACGGCGAACGCCCTCTCGGACCTCGGCGGCCCGGACGCGGCCGCTCCCTGGCTATTCAACGGCGGACTCATCGCCGCCGGCCTCGTGGCACTGCCGTTCGCGTTGGCGCTCTACACCACGGCCCGCCACGCGTTCGAGCGGCTCGGCGCGGCGAGCTTCGCCGGCTCCGTCGTCGGGCTTGCGCTCGTGGGGGCCTTCCCGATCGGAACGGCGCTTCACGGCCCGGTCGCGGTGGCCTACTTCCTGCTGTTCACCCTCGCGATGTGGCTCCACGGCACTGGGGCGGCGCTCGCCGGCGACGTCCATCGTGGCCTCGTCTCGATCTGGCTGGGCATCGGCCACCTCCTCGCCTGGCTGGCCTGGGCGGCAAGCGGCCTCGATGGCATCGCCATCCCCGAACTCGTCGGGTCGGGCATCCTGCTCGGGTGGCTGGTCATGACGACGCGGTGGATCCGGAGGACACACGGCGGGTAACCCGGCGATACCGCCAGCGCTCACCCCAGCTTCGCCAACCGCTTCAGCGACTGCTGCTTGGTCTCCCGGTCGACCTCGGCGCCCTCGAGCACCGACTTCAGGTGGTCGATCGAGCGGTCGTAGCGCTCGCGCTTGACCGGGTGGGGCGTGCCGTCCTTGCCGCCGTGGGCGTAGGCGTACTTCGCGGGGTCCTCCCGGGAAGTCTCGGCGTCGTAGACGAGCTCGGCGAGGAGCGCGAGGGCCCGGAGCGAGCCCGGGCCGATGCCGTCGAGCTCGACGAGTTCCTCGTAGTCGGTCGGCTGGTACTGGTAGGCCCGCTGGAGCTGGTCGAGCGCCCGCTCCGAGAGGTCGGCGTCGCGGAGCTCGTGGTGGGTCGGCATCGACAGCGCGGGGTCGGCGTCCAGGCCCGAGAGCGCCTCGCGGAGCCGCGGCGACCCGGCGGCGCCGCCGGCGCCGAAGTCCGCCAGCGACCGCTGGCCGCGGAGCTCTCGCTTGAGGTGGACCGGGTCGTCCTGCACCAGGTCGACAGAGACGGCCCGGGTCTCCGCCGACGCCTCGGCGGTGAGGTCCAGCGGGTCGGGCTGGCGCTCCTGGGCGGCGATGGCCGCCTGGGGCTCCTCGACGAAGCTCTCGACGCCGTCGGCGAGCCAGTGGTACCGACGGGCCGTCGCCTCGTTCATCCCCTGCTGGACGACGCACCAGTCGCCCGACTCGGCGACGGCCATCGTGTGGTGGTAGAGCGTGTAGGAGTCCTGCACGCAGCCGTTGTCCACCGCCGCGCTGAGCCGGGAGGTCCGCTTGAGCGCCTCGCGGGTGCCGCCGGCGAGGTCGAGGCCGGTCGCGTCGATCTCGTCGGGCGTCTGCCGGGAGGTGGCGCCCTTGCCGCCGACGACGACCACCCCGAGGTCGCGGTCGGCGAGCGCCTCCTTCAGCGCGCCCATGGTGGTCGTGGTCACCCCCGAGGAGTGCCAGTCGAACCCGAGCGCACACCCCAGCGCCTGGAACCAGTACGGGTCGGCAAGCCGCCGGAGGAGCTCCTCGGGGCCGTACTCGTCGACGATGACCGCCGCGATGGCGCCGGAGAGCTCGACCATGCGGTCGAAGAGCCACCGCGGGGCCGAGCCGCTGTGCAGCGGCAGGTCGGCGCTCGCGCGTCGGGCCATCGGGCTCGGGCCTACGGACCGGGCGACCATGAGCGACCGCCGTGGAGCGGAAGTGGACGCGTTACCGTGACGTTAGCGGATAACGAATCAGTTGTCCAATATTAATACATTGCGCGTGCGTGTCCCGTCCCATGACCGTCGAGGAAGACTGCCCGATCTGTAACTCGTCCGCGTCGGCCAAGCAGCGGTTCGCGGTCGCGAAGGTCGCCGAACACATCGACTCGCGCGCGCGGAAACACGACGGCCACCGGGAGTGGATTGCGGCGAACACCGAGGACGGGACACTCGCCGAGATCCGCGAGGCGCTAACGGCCTGAGCGGCGGCGAGTGGCGGGGTGCCGGCCGACGTTCGCGCGACGGCAATCACGGCCCGGTCACGGCATTCGCCCTAACAACACCACTAAGCCGGCGGCGGCCGACGCCGGGGACAGATGTTCGACGAGATCATGGCCAAGTTCGAGGGGAGCCCGAGCCAGCAGGCCGTCATCCGGCTCCTGCTCGAGCGGGGGTTCTCCATCAGCGAGGAGGGCCGGGTCGTCTCGGGGGGCATCGAGATCCCCGACACCCAGATCGCTCGGGAGCTCGACGTCGACCGCCGGGTCGTCGACTCGACCGCCGAGGCCGTCCTCGCGGACGACGAGCTGCGGCCCATCTTCACCCACATCTCGTCGATTCCGAGCCTCCGGGACCTCGCCCCCGTGCTCGACCTCCACGTGCTGACCGTGCATCCGACCGACGCCGACGAACCCGGCATCGTCGCGGCCGTGACGAGCGCCATCGCCGACCGGGACATCTCCATCCGCCAGACCGTCACCGAGGACCCCGAGTTCACCGACGACCCGCTGCTCTACGTCGTCACCGACGAGCCGCTGCCGGGCGAGCTCATCGAGGAGCTCCGGGGACTGCCGTTCGTGCGGAAGCTCGAGCTTGAGTGAGCGGCGGGCGGGTCAGTCGTCCAGGTTCACGCAGACGTTCTTCGTCTGGACGTAGGCGTCGAGCCCCTCCATCCCCAGCGTGCGGCCGATGCCGCTCTGCTTGTACCCGCCGAACGGCACGCCCGCGTTGCCGCCGAACCACTGGTTCACGTAGACGCTGCCGGCCTCGAGCTCCCGGGCCGTCCGCAACGCCGTCGAGACGTCGCGGGAGAAGACGCCGCCGGTGAGCCCGAGGTCGATGTCGTTGGCGATGGCGACCGCCTCCTCGCGGTCGGCGAACGGGATGACCACGAGGACCGGCCCGAAGATCTCCTCCTGGGCGATGCGCATGTCGTTTTCGACGTCGGAGAACACGGTCGGCTCGACGAAGTAGCCCGGCCGGTCGAGGGGCTCGCCGCCGGTCTCCAGGGTGGCGCCCTCCTCCCGGCCGAGGGCGATGTACTCCAGCACCGACTCGAAGTGGGCCTCGTGGTTCAGCGGGCCCATGTCGGGATCCTCCTCGCCGGGGCCGAGCTCGTAGGCCTCGGCCCGCTCGACGATGCGGTCGACGAAGTCGTCGTAGACGGACTCGTGGACGATGGCCCGGTCCGCGGCGGCACAGACCTGGCCGGCGTTCGTGAAGATGCCGCGCTCGATGTGCGTGACCGCCGCGTCGAGGTCGGCGTCTGGCATGACGATGGCGGGGTTCTTCCCGCCGAGCTCGAGCGTGACGGGGGTGATGTCCGCCGCCGCGGCGGTCATGACGGCCTCGCCGGTGGGCACGCTCCCGGTGAACGCGACCTTGTCGACGCCCGCGTGACCGGTGAGGGCGGCCCCGGGCTCGGCGCCGCCGGTGACGACGTTGACCGCGCCGTCGGGAACGCCGGCGTCCCGGCAGAGCTCGGCGAAGTGCAGCGCCGAGAGCGGCGTCGTCGGCGCGGGCTTGATGACGGTCGTGTTCCCCGCGGCCAGCGACGGGGCGACCCCCTGGCCGATGACGGCGAGCGGGGCGTTCCACGGGATGACGTGGGCGCTGACGCCGTAGGGCTCCCGGACGGTGAAGTCGAGGGTGTCCTCGTCCACCGGGATGCTCCGGCCCTCCAGCTTGTCGGCCGCGCCGGCGAAGTAGTCGAAGAAGGACGCGGTCCCGTGGACGGCACCCCGGGCCGCCGAGCGCGGCTGGCCCTGGTCGCGGGTGCCGACCGCCGCCAGGTCGTCCGCGTGCTCCCGCAGCCCGTCGGCGATGCGGCGCAGCACTCGGGCCCGCTCCGTGGGCGGCGTGGTCGACCAGTCCGGGAACGCGGCCCGGGCGGCCTCGACCGCCCGGTCGACGTCCGCGGCCGTCGACGCCGGGACCGTGGCGAACGGCTCGCCCGTCGCGGGGTCGATCGTCTCCAGTGCCTCGTCGCCGGTCGAGTCGACGGCCTCGCCGCCGATGAACAGCCCGTAGCGCTCCTTGGTGGTTGTGGACATGATGACAGCGGGTGGCTCTACCGGGGAAAGAGCGGACAGCCCGCCAAAGCCGTGTCGCTTCCGGGGCGTTCGGCGACGGGGTCTGGGCCGGCCCCCCGGCCGTCAGGCCCGAGCAGTCAAATGGCCCGTCCCCCAACGCGACCCATGCCACCGCGTCCGTCGACGTTCTCCATCGTCGCCCGGGACCCCGAGCAGGACGCCGTCGGCGTGGCCGTCCAGTCGAAGTTCGTGAGCGTCGGGTCGGTCGTCCCGTTCGCCAGCGCGGACGCCGGCGCCGTCGCCACCCAGAGCTTCGCCAACGTCGCCTACGGCCCCGACGGGCTCGAGCTGCTCCGGCAGGGCCACGACGCCGGGACGGTCGTCGACCGGCTGACCGCAGACGACCCCGAGGCCGCCCAGCGACAGGTCGGCGTCGTCGGGCGGGACGGCTCCGTCGCCGCCTTCACGGGCGAGGAGTGCCTCGACCACGCCGGGGACAGACAGGGCGAAACGGCCGGGGGCTGGCCGTACACCGTCCAGGGCAACATCCTCGAGAACGCCGCGACGCTCGACGCGATGGCCGACGCGTTCGAGGCCGCCGACGGCGGCCTGCCCGAGCGGCTCATCGCCGCGCTCCACGCCGGGAACGAGGCGGGCGGCGACCGCCGGGGGGAGCAGAGCGCCGCGCTCGACGTCGTCAAGCCCGAGGGCGGCTACGACGGCCGGAACGACCGCTGGGTCGACGTCCGCGTCGACGACCACGACGCGCCCATCGACGAGCTCGAGCGGGTCTTCAAGCTCTACGACGTCACGCTCCTGGAGCGGGCGCCGCCCGAGCAGGTCCGCGAGCTCTCGGGCCCGACCGCGGAGGCGGTCCTCGAGGTCCTCGCCGAGCTGGGCCACTACGACGGCTCGCCAGGCCAGACCGTCGGCGAAGCCGAGCGGGACGCCCTCGAGGCGTTCCGCGGCGTGCAGAACTTCGAGAACCACGACCTCGAGGTCCTCGAGGACGCCCTGGCCCGGGGCTGGGCCGAGGCCGAGGGAACCGGCGAGGACCGGCTCGTCGACGCCATCTGGCGCGGGCTCTCGCGGCTCGATCGGCGGTAGCCATGGCCGGTGGCGAGGCGGCGACGGTCCGGACCGTCGCCGGGCGCGGGGAGGCCGCCTTTGAGGTCCGGGGCTCGCGGTTCGCCGGCCACGTCGCTCCCGTCGAAGACGTCGACGCCGCGGAGGCGTTCGTCGACGCCGTCGCCGCGGAGCACCCCGACGCGACCCACGTCGTCCCCGCCTATCGCGTGCGGTCCGGCGACGGCGGCCTCGTGCGGGCGTGGTCGAGCGACGCCGGCGAGCCGACGGGCTCGGCGGGCAAGCCGGCCCTGAACGTCCTCGTCCAGCGGGACCTGCTGGACGTGGCCGCGGCCGTGGTCCGGGACTTCGGCGGCACGGAGCTCGGCGTCGGCGGGCTCGCCCGGGCGTACGGTCGGGCCGTCTCGCTCGCCGTGGAGGACGCCGGCGTCATCGAGCGACCGCCCGAACGGCGGGTCGGCCTGGAGGTCGACTACGGGGACTCGGGGACCGTCCGGGGCCTCCTCGAGTCCGCCGGGGTGACGTTCGAGGCGGACTACGCCGAGACCGTGCGGTTCGACGTCCGGGCGCCGGCCGACGAAATCGACGGGCTGCTCGACCGGGTCCGGAGCGCCACGAGCGGCCGGGTCGACGTGGACAGCGACGGGCCGGCGTAGCGGCATCGGTCAACCGGGGCGCCGGGGTGCGTTTCGGGTCGAGAGGCGCCGTGAGACACCGCCGCTGGCTGGCGGTTTCGACACGAAACGAAGGGGTTGGCGCCGGGGGCTCGGCGTCCGGGGATTCTCACGAACTGGGAACGGTCGCCCGGCCGGGCGCGTTCGGTGGGTAGCGGGCCTCGTCCGGCGAGCCGGCGACACCCACCGGCGGTGGCGACGTCAATCGACGATAATCTCCGAGTCGCCGCCGCCGGTCGGCTCGTGGGTGGACTGCATCTCGCGTTCGTAGCGGGCGATCCACTCCGCGAAGCAGTCCGGACAGAGCCGCTGGGCGTCGATCTCCGCGCGGTCGACCGAGAGCCGGACGGTCCGCGACAGGGCGTCCGTCACCTCGTCGCCGCACGCGTCGCACGGAGCCACCATCACCCGAGGAGAACCGCGGCAGCCCTATAGTCCTTGCCTACGGGCGGACGGCCGGCTACGTCGTCCGGAACGCCCGGTCGCCCGCGTCGCCCAGCCCCGGGACGATGAAGCCGTGCTCGTCGATGTGGTCGTCGACCGCGACGGTCAGCAGCTTCGCCTGCGGGTAGGCCTCGCCGACGGCGATGAGCCCCGCCGGCGCGCTGACCGCCGACAGCACGAACAGGTGCGCCGGGTCGGGCTGCTCTTCGACGACGCGCTCGAGGACGTGGAGCATGGTCGACCCCGTCGCGAGCATCGGGTCGGCGACGATGACGGTGTCCTGGGCGGTGATCTCCGGGAACTTGACGTAGTCGATGGTGATGGGGAACTGGCCCGCCTCGTCCATGCCGGCCTCCTCGTTCCGGCCGGCGCTGATGACCCCCTGCTTGGCCCGCGGGAACGCCTTGAGCAGCCCCTCGACGAACGGCGTGGCCGCCCGGAGCACGTTGATGATGACGACGTGGTCGAGGCCCTTCACGCGCTCGCCGGTCGTCTGCGCCAGCGGCGTCTCGATGTCGACGTACTCGGTCTCCATCTCGCCGTCGATGATCTCGTAGCCACAGATGCGGCCGAGCTTCACGAGGCCCTTCCGGAACGCCACCTGCTCGGTGTGGACGTCCCGAATCTTCGAGAGCGTGTCCTTCGCCAGGGCGTGGGTGACGACGGCCGCGTGGTCGCGCTCCTCGATGGGCATACGCCTACGCCCGCCCGTGCGGGGCTATAAGGTACCGGTTCGCCGGGTTCGATCGGAGCCGATGTGGGAGGATTCGCCGGCCGGCGGTGAGAAAGCGATTTACGGCTCGCTCCCCTTACGGACTTACCGAGATGGAGGAACGCGTCTCCGGGTTCGTCGCCACCGGCGATTGGGGCGAGGTCGTCGAGCACGGCGAGCGGATGACCCGGGCGCTCCGGGACGTCGTCGAGTCCGATGGCCAGCCGACGGCCGACGTCGACGAGGCAGCCCTCGAGCAGTGGGAGGAGTGGCGGCCGAAGTCCCACGAGCT
>JBDGPL010000174.1:0-2896 GCA_042219705.1 Halobacteriales archaeon
TCTTCGAGGAGCTCCACGACGGCGACCTCGCGACCTACGGCTTCGAGCCGACCCGGCGGAACCTCGTGATGGGCTCGGTGGAGACGCTCATCATCTCCGAGGACCTCCGGAAGGACGTCGCCGTCTACACCTGCCCGAACGGCCACGAGGAGTACGAGCTCATCGAGAGCAGCCGCGAGGCGGTGCCCGACCACGAGTGTAGCGAGTGCGGCGAGCCCCCCGCCGAGACCGACCGGGAGGACGCCATCGAGCACCTGATGGCCATCGCCGAGCAGCGCGGGACCGAGACGGCCTTCATCTCGACGGACTTCGAGAAGGGCGAGCAGCTCCTCACCGCCTTCGGCGGCATCGCCGGCATCCTCCGCTACGCGACGGGCGTGTAACCGGGTCGGCAGCCGCCGGTCCCAAAAGCGGCTTGCCACCCGTCCGAGTAACCCCGGCCATGGACGGGCTCGCCGGCCTCCGGGTGTTCGAATCGGCGCGCGCCCGGCGACGGTTCGTCGTCCACGTCCTGGTCGCCGGCGGGCTGCTCGCTGTCCTGGCCGTGGCGTTCCGCCGTGAGCTCGGCTTCCTCTTCGACGCCCAGCGGGCCCGCGCGTTCGTCGACGGCTTCGGCGGCTGGGCCCCGGCGGTCTTCGTCGTCCTGCAGGCCGCCCAGGTGGTCGCCGCGCCCGTCCCCGGCCAGGTCCTGGCGGCCGTCGCCGGCTACCTCTTCGGCCCGTGGTGGGGCACCCTCTACAACATGGTCGGCATCACCCTGGGCAGCGCCGTCGCGTTCTGGCTGGCCCGCCGGTTCGGCCGGGCCTACGTCGAGCGGACGGTCCACCCCGACGCGCTGGCGCGGTTCGACGGCATCGACGACCGGCACGCCCAGCTCTCGCTGTTCGTCCTCTTCCTCGTGCCCGGGCTCCCGGACGACGTCATCTGCTTCGCCGGCGGGCTCACCACGGTCCCGCTCCGCCGGCTCGTCCTCATCGCGATCGTCGGCCGCGCCCCGGGGTTCTTTCTCGTGAACGTCTTCGGCGGACTCCTCGGGAGCGGCGAACGGGGCTGGGCGACCGTCCTCCTGGTCGCCCTCCTCGTCGGCTCCGCGCTGGGGTTCTGGTACCGGGAACGGCTCCTCGACCGGCTGACCGGCGGGAGGTAACCGTCCCTACCGCTCGAGCTGCTCGAGCTGGCGGCGCGCCCTGCCGAGGTCGGCGTCGGGCTGGACCGACCCGGCGGCGTGGAGCCGCTCGAGCACGAGCCACGGGTCCTCGCCGGCGTCGGCGACCGCCTCGAACAGCGCGGCGATGGCGTCGCGGTTGAGCGTCAGCGACTCGACCAGCAGCCCGACGGCCAGCGCCATCGCGGCACCGGCCTCGCCGTCGGGGAACGAATCGACGATGCGGCTGAAGTCGGCTTCGTCGGGCGCGGGGGCGACCGACGCGTCCTCGGCGGCCGTCAGCGTCAGGCAGGACGGACAGAGCGCGGCGGACGCCCCGTCGGGGGCGTGTCCGCGGTATGGCTCGGGGACCGCGAAGGCGACGGTCGGCGTTCCGCAGTCGGGGCAGTCCATGGGCGCACTACGGCGACGAAACGATAAGGGCCGCGGACGCGACGGCGGAAGAGCAGGTGGTCAGTCCCGCGTCAGTCGTCACCGGCGACGGCCACCTCGGCCGCCTCCGCCTCGGCCTCGCGGGCCTCGGCCTCCTCGCGCTCCTTCTTCGCTTTGATCTTCTTCATTCTGAATATCTCCTCGCGCTCCTGCTCCTCGAGCTTCTGCTCGATGAACTCCTTGTTCTCGTGGAGCTCGGGCAGGAGCTTGAACTCCAGGGCGTTGACCCGGCGCTTGGTGGTCTCGATCTCGTTGAGCAGCTTGCGCATCGCCGTCTCGACCTCGGCGGCGAGGATGACCGATTCCAGGAGCTCCTCGTAGGCGTCGGCGGCCTCGTCGATGCGCGCGGAGGTGCCGAGGACGCCGTAGCCCCGCTGGTCGAGCGTCTTCTTCACGCGCGTCGACTCGATCTGAGGGACGACCACGCCCATGATGTTCTTCGACTCGACCGTGATCTCGGGGTGCTCCTTCAGCGCCGCCGCCGCGCCGCGGACCGCCACGTCGCCCTCCATCGCCCGGGCCATGTCCATGGTGCGCTGGGCGCGTTCGTAATCGTCCTCGAGGTTCGACCGGACGTCCTGGGCCTGCTCGAGGATGTCCATGAACTCCATGATGAGCCCGTCGCGCTTCTGCTCGAGCGTGTCGTGACCGCGCTCGGAGAGCTCGATGCGGTCCTCGATCGCCATGAGGTTCTTGCGCGTGGGCTTGACGTCCTCGGCCATCAGTGGGGCCCTCCTTGGGTGCGGCGTCGGTTAACGCTTGTCCGGGACACGGCCATCCAGCCTCAGTCCGCCTCGGCCTCCACGGCCTCGCGCTCCTCGTCGACGTAGTGTTCCTCGATGTAGTCCTCGTCGATGCGGTTGAGTTCCTCCTTCGGGAGCATCGACAGCAGCTCCCAGCCGATGGAGAGCGTCTGTTCGATGGTCCGGCTGGTCTCGAAGCCCTGCTGGATGAACTCGTCCTCGAACCGGTCGGCGAAGTCGAGGTAGGTGTTGTCTCGCTCGCTGAGCGCCTCCCGGCCGACGATGTTCACGAGGTCGCGCAGGTCCTCGCCCTCGGCGTAGGCGGCGTAGAGCTGGTCGGAGACGTCGCCGTGGTCCGCCCGGGTCAGGCCCTCGCCGATGCCCTCGTCCATGAGCCGCGAGAGGCTCGGCAGGACCTGGATGGGCGGCTCGACGCCCTGGCTGTTGAGGTCCCGGTCGACGTAGATCTGGCCCTCGGTGATGTAGCCGGTGAGGTCCGGAATGGGGTGGGTGTCGTCGTCGCCGGGCATCGTGAGGATGGGGATCTGGGTGATCG
>JBDGPL010000175.1:0-12825 GCA_042219705.1 Halobacteriales archaeon
CTCGCGGCGTCCCTCGCGTTCTCCCCGACGGTCCTCCCGTCGCCCCTCTCGGTGCTCTTCCGCATCCCCGGTATCATCGAGTCCGGTGGGGCCGGTCAACCAGGGGCGCTCTTCCATCTCCGAATTACGCTCGGTCGCGTCGCCCTCGTCACGGCGATCAGCATGACCGCCGCCGTCGTCCTCGGGCTCCTCATGAGCGCCAACCAGCACGTCGAGGACATGTTCACGGTGTTGATCCCGTTCTGGATGACCGTGCCGACGGTGGTGGTCGTCCTCGTCACGATGATCATGTTCGACTTCAGCCAGCTCTCGGTCGTGACGGCCGCCGTCATCACGACGACGCCCTTCGCGGCAATCAGTATCTGGCAGGGAACCCAGAACCTCGACCAGGGGCTGGTGCAGATGGGTCGTGCGTTCGGCGCGAGCCGATACGCGATGTACCGACACATCTACCTCCCCAACGTCTTTCCCGCCCTCTTCAGCAGCTTCCGGTACCTCTTCTCGATGGTCTGGAAGATCGTCGTCATCGCGGAAGTGTTCGGCATATCGGCCGGCATGGGCGCGCAGTTCCGGTTCTGGTTCAACGAGAGCAGCGTCGTCTCGCTCCTGGCCTACCTCGTGCTCTTCATCGTCGTGATGTTCGCGCTCGAGTACGGGGTTATCTACCCCGTCGAACGGTGGGTATTCCGCTGGCGGGACTGACCGGCCCGACCACCCACCCCCAACCATTTAAGGCCGTGTTCGACCCTACCGCAACCGGTGACCCCGATGTCCGCGACGCGACGCATCCCGACGGCGGGGGCGGTAACATGACCGACCTCTGGAACCCGGCCCTCGAGGCGCTGCCGCGCGGGGAACTCCGGTCGCTGCAGGTCCGGAAGTTCCGCGAGCTCGCCGAGCACGTCTACGACGGCTCGCCGTTCTACCGCGAGAAGCTCGAGGCGGCCGGCATCGACCCGGCCGACATCGAGACGATGGCGGACGTCCGGTCGGTCCCGCTCACCACGAAGGACGAACTCCGACACGCCACCGGCGGCGAGCCGTTCCCCTACGGCGACCTGCTGGCGACCGACCTCGCCGCGGTCACCGAGTACCACCAGACCTCCGGGACGACCGGCGAGCCCGTCCGGCAGGCGGACTCCTGGCCCGACTGGGAGTGGTGGTCGGACTGCTGGTCGACGGTGCTCTGGGCCCAGGGCATCCGCCCGGACGACCGGGTGTTCTTCCCGTTCTCCTACAACGTCTTCGTCGCCTTCTGGGCGGCCCACTACGCCTGCGAACGCATCGGCGCCGAGGTCGTCCCCGGCGGGAACCTCTCCTCGACCCAGCGGGTCCGCAAGATGGTCGAACTCGACGTGACCGCGTTCATGAGCACGCCGACGTACGCGCTCCGACTGGCGGAGGTCGCCCACGAGGAGGGCGTCGACCCGGCCGAGACGGCGGTCGAGCGCATCGTCTGTGCGGGCGAGCCCGGCGCGAGCGTCCCCGGCACCAAGGAGCGCCTCGAGTCGGAGTGGGGCGCCGAGGTCTTCGACCACGCCGGCGCGACCGAGGCCGGCGCCTGGGGCTTCACCTGCGAGGGCTCGAGCCTCGGCCTGCATTTCAACGAGGCGCGCTTCCTCATCGAGGTGCTCGACGACGAGGGCGAGCCGGTCGAGCCCGGCGAGCGCGGCGAGCTCGTCGTCACGCCCCTGGACCGCCGGGCCCAGCCGTACCTCCGCTTCGCGCTTCGCGACCAGGTCGAGCTGGCGAGCCACGAGGCCTGCGACTGTGGCCGCACGTTCCGGGTCGCCGACGGGGGCGTCCTCGGCCGGAGTGACGACCTCACCAAGGTCAACGGGGTGCTGCTCTCCCCCATCGCCATCGAGGACGCCGTCCGGTCGTACCCGGACGTCGCCGACGAGTACGAGGTCGTCATCGAGCCCCACGAGTCGAAGGACCTCGACGTGGTGCGGCTCACCGCCGAGGTCGCGGAGGGAACCGAGAAGGCCAGCGGCATCATCCGGTCGGAGCTCCAGGAGGAGCTCAAGCAGGCGACCAACCTGACGGTCGACATCGAACTGGTCGACTACGAGACGCTCGACCGGCCGGAACTAAAGGCCGACCGGCTGACCGACAGGCGGGAGTTCCATGCCTGATCCGGAGACGCTCCAGGAGATGCGGGCCCTGGTCGACGAGCTGGCCGAGGACGCGGCGACGCTCAGAGCGCTCGGCGAGGAGGCTGACGTCCCCGCCGTCGAGCGGAACGCGGCACGGGTCCAGGGCGTCATCGAGCAGCTCGACCGGAACCTCCCCCCGGAACTCCTCGAGGACTGAGGAACCAGCGGGTCCGGAACCGGCCGATGGCGGCCGAGTGTTGTCACGGTATTCTGATACAAGTCGGACCGATCGGGACGGTAGAGAATTCGGTAGGCGGATTAATGCCAAATATACAATGTGAATTCTACCGTATATCCGATACTGTATCGCCATAGAGACGTGTTACACTGTGGACCTGTTCGAATCGGTCGATGCCGCCGAGCCTGCCGGCCGAACGATATTGACGAGTCGCAGTCCGTCCCACGCAAACGCGGCAAACGGGCGAGACAAGCTCCGGCCCGCGGCCGTGATTTCGGGGACGGACGTTCCTCAGGGCCGGAAGGGTCCCCGACGACGACGGGCCCAGTCGCGTGCTAAATTCACAATAGTCATAGCTATCTGATAATGGAACCATCGAAAAACCGATCAGATTACGTCCGGAACGAGCCGCGGCCTCTCCGTCTTCAGGGTACGTGATACGATTCAGACCAGCGGTGACCGCCGGCCGTGGGCCGCCAGGCCACGGTGCCAACCGCCGGCGACATCGCCGGGGGCCAATCCTACCAGGACTTGTTCAGGGTGTTCGAGATGTAGTCGAGGGTGTCCTCGCCCTCGGACGAAAGCGACGTCGTCCGCTCCTCCTGGCTCCAGACCGTTTCCGGCCGGCTCTGGACGATGTAGATGCTCTCGGGGAACTCCCGCTCCGCGTCGATGACCCACTCGATGTCCTGGGGCTGGCCGTAGTGTTGCTCGATCTCCTTGCCGTACTCGGTGAGCTTGAGGATCTCGTCGTCGGTCAGGCAGCTCTCGTCCCGACGCTCCTCCGGGACCTCGACGTTCTCGACACCGCCCTCGACGACCTCGGTCTTGACGTCCTTGGTGGCGACGTTCCGCTCGACGATCTCGAAGACGGCCTTGTCGACGAGGAAGTTGTCCGGGTTGACCTCGCCGGCCACGACCGCCTCCCCCAGCCCCCAGCTGCCCTCGATCTGGGCCTTCGAGCGGTCCCCGTTCTGGGGGTTGAGGGTGAACATGACCCCCGAGCACTTCGGCACGACGAGCTCCTGGACGCCGACGCTGATCTCGACGTCCTCGTGGGGATAGCCGTTCTCCTCGCGGTAGGTGATCGCCCGCGTCGTAAAGAGGCTCGAGATGCACTCCCGGACCTTCTGTTTCATCTGCTCGGTCCCGCGGACGTTGAGGTAGGTGTCCTGCTGGCCGGCGAAGCTCGCGTCGGGGAGGTCCTCGGCGGTGGCGCTGGACCGCACGGCGAGCCGCGGGTCGTCCGCCCCGCACTGCTCCCGGACGCTCTCGTAGGCCGCGTCGAGCTCGGCCTCGAGGTGGTCGGGGTACGGGGCGGACTCGATGGCCTCCCGGATGGCCCGGCTCGCCGCGGTGGCGGTGTCGGTGTCGTCGTGGTCCACGGCGGCGAGCTCGTCGAAGACCAGGTCGAACAGGTCGTTCGCCGCCATGAACTCCCGGTAGAAGGCGGTCGTCACGGCGAACCCCGGCGGAACTGGCACGCCGGCGTTCGTGAGCTCCCCCAGGCTGGCGCACTTCCCGCCGACCAAGTCGACCTGGTCGCCATCGAGTTCCTCGAACCGGAGACAACGAGGGCCGCCTTCGGCCGTGGCATGTGATGCCCTGTCAGCCATACCCGTACGATTGCTGCAATTATTATATAACGATTGCGCCGAATCCGGGACCGGCCGCGTACCGGTCAATGTTGCCGGAACCAACCCGTACAAGCCACGAGGCGTTACGTATGTCGGTGGTGTCATGTAAGCATGTCACAAGGAGAGGAGCGATTCCCCTGGCCCGAGGAACTCGACACGCCTTCGGGCCTCGAGGGGTGGGAGGACATGTACCCCGAGCACATGCTGTTCAACCGCGAAGGCCGGGAGGACTACGACAAGCAGTTCTTCTGGTACCAGGACAAGATCCACGCCGCCGAGGCGCTGTACCCCTGGGAGACCATCTTCCAGGAGGCCTGGCAGATCGCCCTCTCCCAGAACAACAGCCGGGTGTTCGCCATCCCGCCGGCCATGGGGGTCCAGCAGCGCATGCTCAACG
Source organism: Halobacteriales archaeon (assembly GCA_042219705.1). Lineage (GTDB taxonomy): Archaea > Halobacteriota > Halobacteria > Halobacteriales > Hikarchaeaceae > JBDGPL01. The sequence continues at coordinate 4,372 of JBDGPL010000175.1, forward strand.
GCTACCTCTACATCAGCCCGGTGCCGTGTACGGACCCCGAGCTGCTCGAGGAGCGCGAGGAGATCTTCGGCGAGCGTAGCGACTACTACTTCGAGAACTTCGACGGCCTCTACTACGGCCAGTGGAAGCCGAAGGTGCGGGACCTCGGCGAGGACATCAAGGACCTCGACATCCCCGAGGAGTTTCCCAAGTACGTTCCGGAGGAGCGGGTCATCCAGGGCGACGGCTACACCATGACCGCGGAGGTCATGGAGGCCTACAACGAGCTGGTCGACCAGACCCTCCGCGGCTGGCAGTACCACTTCGAGTTCCTCAACCTGGCGTATCTGGCGTATCTGACCTTCAGCGACTTCTGCCAGGAGGCGTTCCCGGGCATCTCCGACGACGCCATCGGCAAGCTCGTCTCGGCGATGGAGGAGACGGACATGTACAAGCCCGAGGAGAAGCTGAACGACCTCGCTCGCCTCGCGGTCGACCTCGGCGACGACGTCACGTCGGTGCTCAAGGCCGACGCCGACCCCCAGGAGAAGCTCGACCGGCTCGAGGGGACCGAGGCCGGCCGGGAGTGGTTGGAGGCGTTCCACGACGTCGAGGACCCGTGGTTCTACGTGTCGAACGGCAGCGGCTGGTTCCACCACGAGGGCGCCTGGATCGACGACTACGCCTCGCCGTTCGAGCACCTCGAGTCGAAGGTGCGCCGCGCCGAACAGGGCGAGGAGATCGACCGTCCGTACGAGCAGCTCGAACAGGAGCGAAAGGAGCTCGCGGAGGAGTACCGCGGCTACCTCGACACCGAGGAGGACCGCGAAGCGTTCGAAGACATCTATTCGACGACGCGACGCATCTACACCTACGCCGAGGACCACCAGTTCTGGATCGAGCACTGGCTGCACACCATCGTGTTCGAGAAGATGCGGGAGTTCGGCCGGCTGCTCGTGAACGAGGACGCGCTCGAGGCGCCCGACGACATCTTCCTGTTCAATCGCTTCGAGGTGCCGGAGATGCTCGAGGAGGTCTGCACGGCGTGGGCGCTGGGGCCCGATGCCCCGGTCTCCGACGCCTGGAAGCGCAAGGCCGAGGAGCGCCAGGACATCCTCGAGGCCGCCCGGGACTGGGACGTCGAGCCCGCGCTCGGGAATCCCCCCGAGCAGATCGAGGAGCCGTTCACGGTCATGCTCTGGGGGATCACGACCGAGAAGGTCGAGGGCTGGCTGTCGGCCGAGGCCGGCGAGCAGCTGACCGTCGAGGGCTTCCCCGCCTCCCGGGGCGACGTCGAGGGCCCGGCCCGGGTCATCGAGAGCCTCGACCAGCTCCACGAGCTTGAGGACGGCGAGATCCTGGTGTGTCCGTCGACGAACCCCTCCTGGGCGCCCGTGTTCCCGCGCATCCAGGCCGCCGTCACGGACATCGGCGGGCTGACGAGCCACGCCGCCATCGTCTGCCGCGAGTACGGCCTGCCGGCGGTGACCGGCACGGGCGTCGCCACGAGCGCCATCGAGACCGGCGACACGGTCCGCGTCAGCGGGAGCGAGGGCGAGGTCGAGATCGTCGAGAAGGCCGGCGCCGCGGACTGATCGCCGGGGTCGGCTCGTCAACCGACCGCTCCCCCCGCGCAACCTTCCGCAGGACCGGTCGGGACGCCGTCAGGAATCCAGCGACGAGGGGTCCGCGTACGGCGCGAGCCCGACGTCACGGTCGGCGGGGTGGATGGACAGCGCGTTCGCGAGCGTGTTGGCCGCCATGAACATGGCCGCGACCCCGAGCACCTCCAGGACGTCCTGATCGTCGAGGCCCACCGCTCGGAGCGCCTCGAGGTCCGACTCGCCGACGCGGTGGGCGTCGGTGGCGACCTGCTCCGCGAACCTCGCGACGGCTCGCTCGCGCTCGTCGAGCGCCTCGAAAGAACCGTCCTCGACGGCCGCCAGGGCGTCCGCCGACAGACCGAGGGCGTGGAGCTTCTCCCGGTGGCTCGACGCACAATAGTCACAGGTGTTCCGCTGGGAGACGACCACCCCCACGAGCTCCTTGAGCGCGCGGTCCAGGTTGCCCTCGAGCATGAGCCGGTCGTGGTAGGTCATCTGGGCCGCCAGCAGCGGCGGGTGGCGGGCCAGCATCGGCCGGAGCAGCGACCCCCGGTCGGAGTCGTGTTCTGCGAGCGCCGCCGCGACCTCGTCGCTCGCCGTGTCCGGGTCGGCGTAATCGAGCAGGGCCATCGACGGGAAGAGAGGTGGCAAGAACCCATAATATTACGTGATTATATAAGTTTCCACGACATCTGGACTGTCCCGTGGTAGCTCATGGCACAGGAACAACGGTTCCCCTGGCCCGAGGAGATCGAGGTCCCCGAGGGCTGTGAGGGGTGGCGGGAGATGTACCCGGACCAGCTGCTGTTCGGGGACGACAACCGGGAGGACTTCGAGAAGCAGTTCTTCTGGTTCCAGAACGGGACCCAGGGGCCGCGGCCGTACCGGCCCTGGAACACCATCTTCCCCGAGATGTGGCAGATCTTCCTCTCGCAGTTCAACAGCCGGGTGTTCGCCGTCCCGCCGGCAATGGGCGTCCAGATGAAGGTGGTCAACGGCTATCTGTACTTCTCGCCGGTGCCGACCCTGGAGGAGGCCCGCGAGGAGGAGCGCGAGGAAGTGTTCCGCGAGCGCAGCCGCCAGTACTTCGAGGACTTCCCGGAGCTGTTCGAGGAGGACTGGCTCCCGAAGGTCAAGGCCGCCGGCCGGCGCATCGACGCGCTCGAGGTGCCCGACGAGCTGCCCGAGTACTCCCCGGACGCGGTCGTCGACGAGGCGCGCGGCCGGACGGTGGCCGGCGAGCTCCTCAAGACCTACTACGAGCTCCAGGAGCACCTCTTCGACGCCTGGCAGTACCACTTCGAGTTCCTCAACCTGGCGTACCTCGCATACCTGACCTTCTACGACTTCTGCCAGGAGGCGTTCCCCGGCATCACCGACGAGACTATCGGCCAGATGGTCTCGGCCATCGAGGAGACCTACATGTTCAAGCCCGAGGAGAAGCTCAACGAGCTGGCCGAGCTCGCCGTCGACCTCGGCGACGACGTGGCCGACGTGCTGGTCACCGACGCGTCCCCGGAGACGAAGCTCGACCGGCTCGAGGGGACCGCGGCCGGACGGGAGTGGCTCGAGGCCTTCGAGGCGGCCAAGGAACCGTGGTTCCGCATCTCCGAAGGCAACCCGTACTACCGGGACGACGAGTTCTGGATCCACAACCTCGAGACGCCCTTCGACTACCTCCGGGCCCGGGTCGAACGGCTGCAGTCCGGCGAGGCGCTCGGCCGGTCATACGACGAGATCGAAGCCGAACGCGAGCGCATCGTGGAGGAGTACCGGGGATACCTGGAGACGGAGGAGCTCAAGCAGCAGTTCGACGAGACCTACGGGGTCTGCCGGACCATCTACGCCTACACCGAGGACCACAACTTCTGGGTGGACAACTGGGTCGACTCCTTCGCCTACGAGACCATGGACGCCTTCGGCGAACTCCTCGTCGAACACGGCTTCCTCGACGATCCGGAGGACATCTACCTGTTCAACCGCCACGAGGTGGCGGAGCTGCTCTCGGACCTGGCGACCAACTGGGCGCTCGGGCCCGCGATGCCCGCGCCGGCCCACTGGAAGGAGACGGCCGCCGAACGCGCCGACATCCTCGACGCCATGGAGGACTGGGTGCCGGAGCCGGCCCTCGGCGACCCGCCCGAGGAGATCACCGAGCCCTTCACCGTCATGCTCTGGGGCATCACGACCGAGACCGTAGAGGGGTGGCTCTCCGACGAGGCGGCCGGCGAACGCAGCCGGCTGGAGGGCTTCCCCTCCTCGACGGGCGAGGTCGAGGGACGGGCCCGGGTGGTGTTCAGCGCCGACGACCTCGAGCAGGTCGAGGAGGACGAGATCCTCATCTGCCCCGCGACGAACCCGACCTGGGCGCCGATCTTCCCGCGTATCAAGGCCGCCATCACCGACAGCGGTGGCACGGCCAGCCACGCCGCCATCGTCTGCCGCGAGTACGGCCTCCCGGCCGTGACCGGCACGGGGGTCGCGACGAAGACGATCGAGACCGGCGACCGCGTCCGGGTCGACGGTAGCGAGGGGACGGTCGAGATCGTCGAGCGGGCCGCCGACTGACCTCCCGCGGGCCCCCTCGACCCGCGGCTTTTTCCCCGGCGACCACGCGCATCCAAGCATGGCGAAGCGGCGACCACTGCAGAAGGGGTCGGGGGTGGTCACCCGTGGCCGGTGAACGGCCCGTCGAGGCCGTCGTGTTCGACGTGAACGGCGTCCTCGTCGATTCGATGCGGCTGCACGTCTCGCTGACGCGGGAGCTCCTCGCCGAGGCGGGCGTGACGCTGGCCGACGACCAGCTGGCCGCCTACCGCGGGCTGGGGGCGGCCGACTTCTTCGAGGCCGTCCGGGCCGACGCCGGTGCGGACTTCGACGCCGAGGCGATGGCGGAGCGGAAGCTCGACGCCTTCGCTGCGGCCGTCGACGACGTGCCGGCCATGGACGGCGCCGCGGCGACGGTCCGGTCGCTCGCCCGGGGGTACGCCGTCGGCGTCGCCTCGAACGACGGGCGCCGCGCGGTCGACGCCGTGCTCGACCGGCTCGGCATCGCGGAGGTCGTCGGGGCGGTCGCCACCATCGAGGACGTGGCGGCCGGCAAGCCCGACCCGGCCGTTTACGAGCTGGCGGTCGACCGGCTCGGCGTCCAGCCGCCGGCCGCGGTGGCCGTCGACGACAGCGCCGTCGGCGTCGAGGCAGCGCAGGCGGCCGGGCTCGACGTCGTCGGGTTCAACGGGTCCGGCGATGACCCGTTGGCCGAGGCCGCGACGACGGTCGACCAGCTCCGGGAGCTCCCCGCCGCAATCGACCGCCTCGCCTGACCGGCGACGGCTCGTTTTCCCTTCGGCCGTCACATCGTCGCCGGGCCGGGGCAGTTCGGCTCGTGCTGTTCGGCCGTCTCGCGGCTGTCGAACGTCTCCATGCACTCCTCGCACTGGTAGACGGTCCGGTCCCCGACGCTCATCTCCTGGACCATGGCATCGGGTAACACGCGCCGGAGGTTATTATACGTTGATCCCGGATACCATGCGGCCGGGCGGGCCCCGCGAGCCCGGGCGGCGTGGACGGGGCATCAGGCCTTCTCGACCCGGGCAACTCGCAGACGGACCTCGAGCGTCCGGCCCGCGAGGGCGTGGCTGAAATCCACGGCCACGGAGTCGCCGTCGACCGCGGTAATCGTACCCGTCGCGCCGTCGGCCGCCTGGACGGCCGCGCCCACCTCGGGCGCGTCGTCGACCATCGACTCGAACGTATCGCGGTCGTACGACACGACGCGGTCGTCGCTGATCTCGGCGTAGACCGTCTCCTCGTCGCCTACCTCGAGGCCGACGAGCTCCCCAGCGAGGTCGCCGAGGGGGCCGTCGTCCCCGACGACGAGTTCGATGGGCTCGAACGATCGCTCGCCCGGGGCGTCAGGGCCCACTAGCCCCTCGGCCTCGGCGACCTCCCGCACGGACGTGTCGAACACGGCCCCGTCGGGGAGCGTGGCGAGGTAGTCCACCCGGACCCGGTCGCCTGGCTCGATGGCCATCGGGGTGGACCAGGGACGCGACGCGGTTAAACCTGGGAGGTGTCCGGGGCGGCCGGCGATGCGGCCTGGGTAACCGTCCGGCCTACTCCGGCTTGCGGGCGGTGTCCGCGGCGCGGAGGACGCCGCGCTCGGCGAGGTACGGCTCGACCAGGAAGATGTCCCGCTCGTCGACGGCCACGTCAACGTGTTCCCGGGCGGCGGGTTTGGGGTCGACGCCGATGGCGAAGCCCGCGCGCTCGAACATCGGGACGTCCTGGGGGCCGTCGCCGACGACGATGGTGGCCTCCGGCGCGACCTCGAGCTCGTCCAGCAGGGCGTCGAGGGTGGGACCCTTGCCCTCCTCGACGATCTGGCCCCGGAGCTCGCCCGTGAGCCGGCCGTCCTCCATCACTGGCGTGTTCGCCCGGTAGTGCTCGGCGCCCACGGCGGCCGCGATGCGCTCGGCGTGGGGGTCGATGGAGGTGAAGACGGCCGAGTCGCAAGCCACCCGCCGGCCGACCTCGCGGGCGCCGGGCGTGAACGCCCGGTCCTCGACGACGTCCTGGACGGCCGCCGCCGAGAGTCCTTCGAACAGCGGGAAGATCTGCTCGCCGAGCGCTTCCATGGGCTCGAGGTCGCCGTTCCAGACCCGGTCGTGGACGCCCTCGATCTCGTCCGCGACGCCGGCCCGCTCCGCGAGGGCCTCGATGACGTCGTCGGCGACCAGGGTGTCGTCCCCGTCGAAGACCACCAGCTCGAACCCGGTGTCGCTCATCGTTGTGTCTCGCTTCCCGCCCGGGCGTGTTGAACGGTTCGGTTACGTCCGCCCGCCGGTGCGGTAGGCGTGGAGTTCCAGGGCCTCGGTGATGGCACTCACGCTCGGCTGGCGGTCGTCCGCGAGGTCCACGCCGTGTTCGACGAGCCAGGCCCGGTGCGCACCGTCGTCCGCGTCGGCCCGGACCACGACGTGGCCCCTGACCTCCGCGAGCGTCCCCTCGAACGGACAGCACGGGCAGGCCATGGTTGCGGACATGGGGGCGGACCGATGGGTTACCGCTCGTCCTCGTAGGCGTCGGGCTTCGCGACCGTTGGGTTCGGCAGGTTGCCCTCGAGCGCCAGGTCGCCGGCGTGCCAGTACTCCCAGTCGACGTCCTCGATCTCGGCGATGGTGCGGATCTCGGAGATCTGGGCCTCGGTGAGCTCGGGGAGCTCCGCGGCGATCTGCTCGGTCGAGCGGAGCTCGGCGACGTACTCGCCGTCCTCCACGACGGTCTGCTCGTTCGCGAGCTCGAGCACCCGGTCCTTGTACTCGTAGTAGAGGTCGGGATCGATGGCCATGGGCTCAGTCGGACGCCACCGACCAGGCGCCCGTCTCGGTCTCCATGACGGTCCGGCGGACCGCGTTGACGTCCTCGATGGTGGGGTCCTCGACGTCGACCTCCTCGGCGATGACCGCCTCGGCCTCCTCGTTGCCGACGGGACAGACCCGCCGGCACTCGAAACACTTGGCCCAGCCCATGCCACGGATGACGCCGTTCTCGAGCAGGCGCTGGAAGTCGTTGCCGTAGAGCATCATCTTCCGGCGCTCGGGGTCGTCCTCCTCGAGGATCCGGTTGAGCTCCTTGCTCACCCGCTGGGAGCCGGAGTTCATCGCGCAGCTCGCGCACTTCGGGCGGTCGTACGTCCGGGAGTGCAGCTCGCCGTCCTCGATGTGGCCGTCCAGCGCGTCGACCGGGCAGATCGAGATACACGGCGTGGTGCCGGTGTTCTCGTAGGCGTTCCTGCAGAACTCCGTCGGACAGGGGTTCTCGGCGAGCATCCCGCCGTCGTAGGCCAGGGGCATGTCGGTCAGGACGGCCGTGAAGTTGAGGTCGGCGCCGTGCTGGGGGTGGAGGATGAGGTCGTTGATGCCCCGGCGGCCCAGGCCCGCCTCCTCGGCCATGACCTTCAGGCTCCCGTAGGGGATCATCCCGCCCTCCTTGTAGATGCGCGGGAACCGCATCGCCCGGTAGCCGTGCTCGTCCTCGATGGTATCGCTCAGCGTGACCCCGATGTTGGTCCGCTTGCCCCGCCGGGAGAACTTGTTGTCCCAGGAGACCTTCGAGGAGCGGGCGGACGACGCCCCCTGGGTCGCCTCCCGGATACCGAAGACGAGCACCGCCCGCGCGCCGTCGAAAACGGGCGAGACGCCGTAGCCATCCGGCGACCGGGCATCGACGGCCTCCGGGTTCGCGACGCCGACGCAGTCGGCGCCCAGCTCGAGGGCCGTGCGCTTCAGCGTCTTCGTCTCCGCGTAGCACACGTCTTCGCGGCCGGCGTTGGTGTGCAGCTCGCGCGACCGACGCACCATTTCCTCCTGGGTGTCGTGCATGGCCGGTTCCCCGAGTTCTATGGGCCTTTTTCCGGTCGTGGCCACTTAGAGGTAGGTGTCAATCTTGCTTGTTCTTGATAAAATCCAATTGTATTCCCGGAACCGGTCCACGAAACGGTTACGGCGACCGCCGCGGAACGGCGGGCCATGCCGACGGTGGTCGGGGCGAACGTCATCGAGCGGGACGGCCGGGTCCTCCTCGTCCGGGAGGGCAAGCCCGGCGTCGCGGGACAGTGGAACCTGCCCGCGGGCCGGGTGGAACCCGGCGAGACGCCCGTCCACGCGGCCCGCCGGGAGGCCCGCGAGGAGGCCGGCCTCGACGTGACGCCGACGCGGCTGGTCGGCGTCTACATCGACCGCAGCCCCGCCGACGATGGCGACGTCCTCGTCTTCGCGTTCCGTTCGCGCGCGCCCGCCGGGCCGGCCGCGGTCCCGCCGGACGACTCGGTCCGGGACCTCGACTGGGTGGCCCCCGACGCGGTCGGGGA
>JBDGPL010000175.1:12835-21482 GCA_042219705.1 Halobacteriales archaeon
CAGCGTACGTGTCGCGCGCCGTCGCCGACGACCGCGCGGGCCGGGGCTGTCCCGTCGACCGCATCGTAGACCTGACCGCGTGACCATGACTGGTGCGCCGCCCCCGCTCCTGGTGTACTACTCCCGGACCGGCACCACGGCGGCGGTCGCCAGAGCAGTCGAGGAGCGCCTCCCGGAGCCGGAGGTCGAACGGGTCCGGCCGACGAAGCGCCGGCGGTACCCGAACTGGCTCGCCCGGTCCTTCGTCCCGGGCTCGACCGTCCCCATCGAGCCGGTGGACCACGACCCGCGCGACCGCGAGGCCGTCTTCCTGGGCACGCCCAAGTGGACCCTCTCGTGTCCGCCGGTGAACGCCTACCTGGACCGGGTCCGGTTCGAGGGCGCGGCCGTCGGGCTCTTCCTCACCTTCGGCGGCTTCGACGAGGAGCGGTACGCCCGGCGGCTCGACGAGCGGCTCCGCGAGGCGGGCGCTGACGCGGTCGAGACGCTGCTCCTCAAGCGCGACCGCGTCGAGGCGGGGCCGGGGGCGTACGAGGACGACGTCTCCGCCTTCGTCGAGGACGTCCTCGCGAGCGCCGACGGCGGGTAAGCCCGACTCGCGGGGCAGTGCGACGGCTGTCGGAGGAGCGGTGGACCGGGCTCGCTACAGGACGTCCAGGAGGTCCCGGAGGTGGTCGAGCAGGTGGGCCGGCGCCGCCGACCGGAGCGCCTCGTCGGGGGTCTCGCCGCCGAGCACGATGGCGACGTCCAGCCCGGCCGCCTCCCCGGCCCGGACGTCGGTCAGGCTGTCGCCGACGAACAGCGGGTCGCCATCGAGCGCCGCGGCCGCCCGGTCGAGCCCTTCGGGATCCGGCTTGACCAGTCGGACGTCGTCACGGGTGACGACCGCGTCGAAGTCCAGCTCATGGCGGTCGAGGAGCGCCGTCGTCGCCGCCCGACCGACGTTCGTGACCAGCGCCCGCTCCGGGACGGCCTCGAGGACCGCCTCGGCCCCGTCACGGAGCGTCCAGCGCTCCAGGGCGTCGGCGTCGAACCCGTCGTACACCGCGTCGACCGTCTCCCGGGCGACCCGCCCGTCGACCTCGAACTCGGCCGCCCGGCGGACGGCCGTGTTCAGCAGCTCGGCGTAGTTCAGGCCGGCGAGCGCATCCGGCGGGAAGCCAAGCTCGACCAGGGCCTCCCTCGCCCGCGCCTCGCCGGCCGCGAGGTCCCACTGGAAGTCGACGAGCGTCCCCTCGAGGTCGAAGATGACCGGTCGCATGCGCGGTCGTTTCCCGGGGGTTCAGTTAGCGGTTTCCACCCGTGGCCGGCCCCCGACGGACCGACCGGGGGACGCGCAGGCGAAGCTATAACTTGCCGCCCGCACCCGGTGGACCTGCCATGGGAGCGGAAGCCGCGGGAACGGTACTGGTAGTGGCGGAACTCGACCAGCGCGGGGCCGACTTCCGGCAGTACGCCGAGCTCATCGAGGAGCGCGGCCTCGAGCCGCTGGTCATGGACGTCAGCATGGAGCTCGAGCCCCCGTTCGAGGGCGACATCCCCTGCTCGGCCGTCGCCGAGGCCGGCGGCTCGTCCATCGAGGAGATCCGCGAGCTGTACAACGGCGACGGCCGCGAGGAGGCCACCGAGACGATGATCGAGGGGGCCAAGCAGCTCGCCCGCGAGCGGTACGACGCCGGCGACATCAACGGCGTCTTCGGCGCCGGCGGCGCGACGAGCACGCTCATGTCCTCGAGCGTGATGAAGGAGCTGCCCTACGGGGTGCCGAAGGTCATCGCCTCGAGCGTCGCCTCCCACCCGCGGTACGCGCCGGACTACGTCGACACCAGCGACATCACCATGCACCACACCGTGCTCGACGTCTCCGGCGACTACAACCCGCTGCTCGAACGGGAGCTGCGCCACGCCGTCGACGCCGTCTGCGCGATGGTCGAGGACACCGGCGGCGCGGCGGTCACCTTCGAGAACCCGGTCGTCGGCGTGACCGCCTACGGCTTCGCCGAACGCTGCAGCGAGGTCGTCATCGACCGGCTGAAAGCCGAGGGGTTCGACCCCATCCCCTGTCACGCCCAGGGCCGGGGCGACCGGGCGATGGACGACCTCATCCGTGACGGCAAGATGGCCGGCGTCGTCGACGTCGTCACCCGGGGCGTCGTCGAACACCTGCTCGACGGCAACTGCGACCCCGGCCCGGACCGCATCCTCGCCGCCAGCGAGGCGGGCATCCCCCAGGTCATCACCCCCTCGGGGAACGAGATGGTCTCCTACGCGAAGCGCGCGGACCTCGAGGAGCGATTCGGCGGCCGGGAGATGGCCAAGCTCGACGAGACCAAGATCGAGGTCCGCACCTCGGTCGAGGAGTGCCGCGAGGTCGGCCGCGAGATGGCCCGGCGCGTCAATGCCAGCGACGCACCGGTCCGAATCCTCGTCCCCACCCAGGGCTGGTCGTCCATCCACCGCGAGGGCGAGACCCTCTGGGACCCAGAGGCCGACCGGGCCCTCGTCGATTCGCTCCGGGAGGGCCTCGACGATCCGTCGCTCCTGGTCGAGGTCGACGACCACCTCTATACCGAATCCTTCGGCGAGCGGCTGGCCGAGACGTTCCTGGACCTCTGGGAGGTCCACGAGGCGACCCAGCCGGTCTGAAACGGCCCCTGCTCCCCGAACACGGGGGGCGTGGCCTGCCACCGTGTCACGGATACCCATAATTTTAAGGCCGACGCAGCCCGGCGCTCATACGCATGCCCCAGGAGATAGATAGCTACCCGTATGAGAGTCTCGAAGACTACGTCGACACCCTCGAGGAGTACGGCCAGCTCCGCCGGGTGGACGAGCCGCTCAGCCTGGACCTCGAGGTCGGCCACGTCGCGAAGTTGAACGAGCAGAAGCACGGCCCCGCCCTCCTGTTCGAGAACGCCCTCAGCCACGAGGAGGACCCCAAACGAGGCGGCGAGCCGTACGAGGAGCGCCGGCCCGTGCTCTCGAGCGCGCTGTCGGAGCACGAGCGGCTGGCGCTCTCGCTCGGGTACACCCCCGACACCGAGATCACCGAGGTCATCAAGGCGTGGGCCCGGCGGACCGAGGACGGCATCCCGCCCGAGGAGGTCAGCAGCCCGGCCTGCCAGGACAACGTCATCACCGGCGACGACATCAGCGCCTACGACGTCCCGTCGCCGCGCATCTACCCGAAGGACGGCGGGCCGTACATCGGCACCGCGTGTTACTGGATCACCGAGGATCCCGACTCGGGGGAGGTCAACCTCGGGACCTACCGGGGGATGATCGACCTCGAGCGCGAGGACGTCGTCACCTTCCAGCCCATCGCCGGCAAGGACCTGCACAAGGCGCTCAACACCTACAAGGAGCGCGACGAGCCGATGCCGGTCGCGATGGTGCCGGGCGGCGACCCGGTGCTCTTCCTGTGTGGCAGCACCCTCTTCGGCGAGGAGGAGTACGACATGGCCGGGGCGCTCCGGGGCGAGCCCGTCAAGGTCACCAGCGGCGTCGAGGTCGACGTGCCCATCCCGGCGAGCGCCGAGTGGGTCATCGAGGGCTACGTCCCGCCCCACGACCTCCGGGCGGAGGGGCCCTTCGGGGAGTACACCGGCCACCACTCCAAGCCCCAGTCGCCCAAACCCTACGTCGAGATCGAGGCCATCACCCACAAAGACGACCCCATCCAGCACACCTGCACGGTCGGCCCGCCGGTCACCGACATCCACCAGATCCAGTCGATGAACCGGTCGGCCACGATGTGGAACCAGCTGGAGGCGATGAACATCGAGGGCATCGAGGGGGTCTACTACTACCCCGGCTCGACGGGCCGGTTCATCTGTGTCGCTTCCATCGACACCCAGAAGCACGGCCACTCGACCCAGGTCGGCACGGCGATGGTGTCGACGAAGACCGGCGAGTACGGCCTGAAGACCGCCATCGTCGTCGACGACGACGTCAACCCGGCGAACATCGAGGAGGTCCTCTGGGCGCTGAGCGTCCGGATGCGGCCCGACGTCGACGTCCAGATCCTCGAGCGGGGTCGGAACACGCCGCTGGACCCGTCCTACGCCTCCAGCGAGCGCGACGTGCTCGGCGCGGCCTTCACCGGCCGGCTCGTCATCGACGCCACCGTCCCCTACGAGTGGCCCGAGGACGAGTATCCCGGCGTGACCGAGCTCGACGAGGAGATCGCCGCCGACCTCGAGGGCCGGTGGGAGGACCTGTTCGCCGACGACGTGGTCGAGGCCGCCGAGGAACCGTCGCCGCCGACCGCGGAAGCCACCGACGACTGACCGCGGCCGTCCCGGTCGTTCGTTCCACCGCCCTTCGTCAACGCGACCGATGTGGCCGGCCGCCGCTCAGAGGGGCCGGGAGACCTCGAACACGTAGCCGGCCGGGCTGCGGACCAGGAACATCTCCCGGCCCCAGCTGACCTCCCGGGGCGCCATGAGCACGTCGGCCCCGGCGTCGACGGCCCGCTCGTGGGCCGCCTCGAGGTCGTCGACCTCGATGACCAGCACCGCGCCGTCGCCCCGGCGCTCGCCGGGCGGCTCCATGCCGAACGCGCCCAGCGTCTCCTCGTCGAAGTCCCGCTCGATTTTCAGGGTACACGCGCCGGTGTCGTATTCGACGCTCCGGTCGCCCACGTCGGCCGGGTCGAGGTCGAGCGCGCCCTCGTAGAACGCCCGGGCCGCCTCGAGGTCGGGCGCCATCAGATACGCCTGCTGGAGGAGCTTCGCCATGGTCGTTCGCCCATCCGCGAGGCCCGGGAAAGGCGTTTCGCCCGTGAAGGGAGCGTTGGTGGGCGGGCGATGCGACCTAGCTTCCGGCATTACCGGAAGTCTGCTTCCCCATGTGACGGGACCGAGCGACCACGTAGGCTTATAACGGCCTGTCCGGAATAACGGCCCATGTCACCGGCTGACGAGGGCGGGGCGGTGGTCAAGTCCGCCCGGACGCTCTTCGACGTCGTCGAGGGGCTCGAGGCGCTCGAGGAGGCCGGCGTTTCGGAGCTAGCGGACCACCTCGACCTGGCCGTGAGCACGGTCCACGACCACGTGACCACGCTGGTGGAGCTCGGGTACGTCCAGAAGGCCGATGAGCGCTACCGGCTCGGGCTTTCGTTCCTCGGGCTTGGGGAGAGCGCCCGGTACAACCTGGACGCGTATCCTCTCGTCGAGCCCTACCTGGAGAAGGTCGCCGACGAGACCGGCGAGTCGGCCTGGTTCGTCGTCGAGGAGGACGGGCTCGCCGTCTACGTCGCGAAGGCCCGCGGCGAGGTGGGCGTGGAGACGGCCAACCGCATCGGGCGCCGCTCGAGGATGCACTACCACGCCGGCGGGAAAGCCATCCTCGCTCACCTCCCGCGGGCCCGGGTCGAGGCCATCGTCGACCGCCACGGTCTTCCGGGATTGACGGAAAACACCATCACCGACCTCGGGGCGCTGTTCGACGAGCTCGAAGCAATCCGGGAGGCTGGCTTCGCCCAGAACGACAACGAGGAGATCGTCGGTACCCGGTCCGTGGCCGCGCCAATCCTCGTCGATGACCGGGTGCTCGGCGCCATCAGCGTCGGCGGCCCGGCAAACCGCCTGAAGGGCGAGCGGTTCGACCGGGAGTTTCCGGACCTGGTCTCCGGGGTCACCAACGAGATCGAGCTCAAGATCCAGTACTCCGACCCGGCCTGGTCGGACGTCGACTGAAACGTTTTTCCAACGATACCGTTGGAAAGTACCGGGCCCGGGAGCGGTCAGCCCCCGATGGCGTCGCCGGTCACCCGGTCGTAGCGATCGGGGAGGGACCGGGCGTCCTCCGGCAGCAGGGCCACGACCAGGTACGGCACGTGGCGGGCGAAGTACCCGACGAGCGCCTCGATGCGCCCGGCGTCGACCGCCTCGAGCGAGTCGAGCAGCATGAACGGGACCTCCTCGGCGACGTCGTGGGCCAGATACCCGGCGAGCGCGACCACCAGCCCGACGACCTCCCGCTCGCTCTCGCTGAGGTGGGCGACGACGTCCTCGTACGCCGCCCCGTCGGCGGACTCCCGAACGACGTGGAGATCGAACACGCTGTCCGCGACATCGGCGTCACCACCCGGCTTGCGTTCGATCCAGACCCGCTCGAGGTTCGCATACCCCAGCACGCCGAGGAGGTCGGCCATGTGTTCGTTGAACGCGTCGACGGCGTTCGCCTCGAGCTCGTCGACCCGGTGCCGTTCGCGCTCCAGGTCGGCCTCGAGCGTCTCGAGGCGGTCCCGCAGCTCGGCCGGTTCGGGCGTGGCCTCGATGTCGGCGATGTCGTCCTCGACGTCCGCGAGCTCCCGTCGAAGCCGGTGGCGTTCGTACCGGCACTCGCTGATGGCGCGGTACGCCTCCCGGAGCTCCCCCTCGTCGTCCCCCTCCGCGGCCGCGAGTTCGGCCTCGAGCGACGCGACGCGGTCATCGAGCCTCGCGGCCCGGTCCTCGAGGGCCGCCAGTTCCTCCTCCCGCTCGGCGATCTTCGCCTCGGCCGCCTCGAGCTCGTCAGCGAGTTCCTCACGGCGCTCGATGACGCGTTCGACGTGGGTGAGCTCCTCCTCGAGCTCGCTAACGCGGCCGGCAAACTCGGCACTGGCCTGGCGCTTCTCGTCCACGACGGCCCGGAGCTCGTCGAGCCGGTCCGCGATGTCGGCCCGCCGCACCGGACTCCCGCAGGTCCAGCAGACGAGCTCCCGTCCCGCGTCCGGGTCGAGCTCGTCGGCGGGGGTTCCCTCCTCGGGCGCGACCGCCCGGGGCAGGGCGTCGCCGCCGAGGACGTCCTCGTTGAACTCAAGCACCGCCGTCAGGCTGGCGACCTGGTCGTCGAGGCCGCGCTTTCGCTCCCGGACCGACCGGAGCTCCCGCTCCAGCTCCTCGCGTTCGGCCGGCGAGGCCTCGGGAAGGTCGTCCAGCTCCGCCCGTAGCTCGTCCCGGTCCCCCTGGAGGGCCTCGAGTTCAGCCTCGAGCACCTCCACGCGGTCTGCCAGCTCCTGGCGCTCCTCGCGAGCGGCCTCGAGGTCGTCGGCCGGCCCCTCGTCGTCGACGGACGCGTCGGCCTCGGCGACCGCTGCCTGGAGCCGGTCGAGCTCCTCCTCGAGGTCAGCGAGCTCGGCTTCGAGTTCGCCGCGGCGCGCCTCGAGCGCCGGCAGCTCCTCCCGCCGGGATCGGCTCTCTTGGAGCTCGGCCCTGACGGCCTCGCGTTCCTCCCGGAGCTCGGCGATACGCCGCTCGATCGCGGCCGTGTCGACCGGCCGCATGATGACCTCACGGAGGTCGGCGCCGCGCTCGACCGCCCGCCGGGCCTCGTTGGACGCGAGCACCGCGACGAACAGGTCGACCAGGTCGTCCCGGTCGGTATACGGCTCGCCGCCGGCCGTCACGCCGGTCCCCGCCCGCTCGTAGACCCGGGTGTAGGTCTCGTCACCCACGGTGAGCTCGACGCGGCCCGCGTCGGCGTCGCTCTTGAGCGTCGCCGCGTCGCCGCCGAGCACGCCGCCCAGCGCCCGGAGGAGGGAGGTTCGGTTGGTGGCGTTCCGCCCGGTCAGGAGGGTCACCCCCGGCGTGAACTCGACGTGGCAGGCGTCGATGCCGCCGACGTGCTCGACGGTCACCTCGCAGGCGGCCGCCTCGGGGTCGTCCGGCCGGTCCAGCTGCTGGGCCATTACCGGAGGTGTCCGGGGCGGACCCTTAACGTTCCCGGCCGAGCCGCTGAACCGCCACCGACCCGTCACCGGGTGGCGGACGGTTCCTGCGGGTCGTCGGGACCATGGCACGCACAGCCGCCCTCCTCGAGCAGCTGCCTCGGACGGTACGTGTGCCCACAGGCGGTACACGTCAGCTGGAACGTTGCCGACACGTCCAGGTCACCCGTCTGCACGAGCCCCGCGTCGTCGAGGCGTTCGAACGTCCGGCCCACGACCCCCTCGGCCCGGCTCCGGGACCACTCGATGGTGTCCAAGGCGTCGTCGCCCGTGATCGAGCCATCCCGGCCGGTATCCACCCCGAGGCACTCCCGGAGGTGGCGACGCACGGTCGGGTGGGTCACCCAGTCGTCGGTGACGGCGTCGACGTCGACGCCCCGCTGGCTGAGCCTGGTCCGGACCCGGGCCCGGCGTTCGGCGCCCGCGTCGTCGTCGGCCAGCGCCTCGTAGACCAGCTCGACGGCCCGATCGTCCGAGACCGCCCCGAAGAGGTCGTCCATCGGAACCCCGTCGGCCGCCCCCTCGAGCGCCGCCGCGAGAACCCGTCGGTTCACGAGGTCGGCCAGGGTCCGCAGGCTGGCCCCGTTGGCCCGGTGTCGGCGTAGCTCGTCGTCGAGCCCCGCCAGGCCGCGGCGCTCGACCACCCGGCCGACCTTGCACGAGCAGTCGTCGGGGGTCCCTGTCGCCATCCGGTTCGGGGTGGGGTTGGCGAACCGGTTGGTAAAGCGTTTTGGTCACCCCGGGCCGACCGTCGGCCACGGCGTTTATGGCAGCACCGGGCCTCGCCCCGGGCGTGACACGGATCGGGATCCTCTCGGACGTCCACGCCAACCGCGTGGCCCTCGAGGCGGTCCTCGACGACCTGCCCGCGGTCGACCGGGAGGCCCGCGACCTCATCTGGGACGTCTACGACGACGAGGAGGCCCGGAACAT
>JBDGPL010000175.1:21492-30142 GCA_042219705.1 Halobacteriales archaeon
CTGTCCGCGGTCGACCGGCTCGCCTGCGCCGGCGACGTCGTCGGGTACAATCCGTGGCCGAGGGACTGCGTCGAGGAGCTGCGGCGGTCCGACATCGCCACCGTCCAGGGCAACCACGACCGGGCCGTCGTCACGGGGAACACCCGGAGGCTCAACCCCCTGGCGACCCGCGGCATCGAGTACGCGCGGGAGGCGCTCTCTGACGGACAGATCGGGTGGCTCCGGTCGCTGCCGACCGAGCTGACCGTCGCCGACGGCCGGGTCAAGCTCGTCCACGGCCACCCCGATGACCCGGACCGGTACACCCGGCAGGCCGAGGTCACGCCCGACATGCTGGCCGGCGAGGACGTCCTCGTCGTCGGCCACACCCACGTCCAGTTCACCGAACAGTTCGAGTCGGGCATCGTCCTCAATCCCGGAAGCGTCGGCCAGCCCCGGGACGGCGACCCCCGGGCGGCCTACAGCGTCCTCGACCTCGACGCGATGGCCGTCGAGGAGCGCCGGGTCGCCTACGACGTCGAGCGGGTACAGGACGAGATCGACGCCGCCGGGCTGCCCGCCGAGCTGGGCGAGCGGCTCGCGCTCGGGCGGTAACCGGTCCCCGGTCTCGGCGTCCGCGGCGGTCCGCTCAGGGTCCCTGCGGCTCGTCGGCCCCGCCCCCGATACGGGTCCCGACCGCCTCCCCGGCGAGGAACCGAGGGAGCGCCTCGAGCCCGAAGATCGACGCCGGGACCGGCAGCCTGAGGAGCTCCCGGACCTTCTCCGCCATCCCGCCGGTGACGTCCCAACCGTGGCTGCCGCCCAGCGCGTCGGCCGCGTCCGCCAGCGAGCCGATGTGGTCGATGACGTCGCCGTCGTCGTCCAGGACCCCGGGGACGCTCGAGCACATACCGACGCGGTCGACGTCCAGGCTCGACGCGAGGGTGACCGCGATCTCGTCGCCGCTCACCACCGTGAAGCCCTCGCCTGCGTCGGCGATGACGTCACCGAAGAGGACGGGGGCGAATCCAGCGTCGAGCATGGTCGACAGGTGCCCGGCGGGGATGGCAAGCGTCCCGGCGTCGTCGCGGTGGGCCACCGACAGCGGGTGGACGCCGACCGCCGCCACCCCCTGCTCGTGGAGCTCGTCGAGCACCCGGTCGTTGAGCCGGCGCATCGAGTCGTGGATGGCGAAAACCGTCTCGGCGTCGCGGGTGCCGTCGGCGACGGTCACGCCGTGCTGCTCGGCGTGGTAGTGGCCGAAGCTGCCGGCGCCGTGGATGAGGAGGAGGTCGTCGGCGCGCTCGCCGATGGCTCGGACGCACGCCCCGAGCGAGGCTTCGTCGACGGTCTCGGGCTCCTCCTTCTCGGTGATCACGCTCCCGCCGAGCTTCAGGATGACTACCATGGCCGGCGATCCTCGTCGCCGGGTTCGCCACGGGGTCAAAAACGTCTATCGGTCCCCGGGACCGCGACGGCCCGCTCGTCTCTGGTGCCAGGGCCATCCTGACGATCGGCGGTTGCGTGGCGATCCGACGGTGGGTCGACCGGTTCGACCGACGCGGACGAGGGGCCGAAAGGACAAAAATAAACGGCTATTCTATTTTCGTTCGATACTCGCCGGATGGAGCCGCGAGCGACGCCGTCGCGGTCGATCGGAGGCGACCGCTCGGCGGGGCCGGGGCGTGTGGGGTGCCGTGCCGTCGCGTCCCGTCGAGCCTGCGCGCCCTCGCCGGTCCAGGCCGATGTCCTAGCGCCCGGGCCGCGACAACGTGGACGTCCCGACAGGACGTGAGCCTGGAACCAGCGGTCGATCGACGCCCACAACGGCGAGAGCTTCCCCAGCCCCAGCACAGGCCCCGTTTCGCCCCCAGTACGCGAGGCATGAACCGACCGGATGGGCGTCCGCCGGGAGCCGGAGAGTCCCCGGGCACCAACGACGGCCACGATGAGGGCGATTGTGACATACGAATATTTTTGTCAATCCATTCGCGGGACCGACCCCTCCCACCCATCCGGGCACGGCAGCGAGACTCACGACCGACGGTGCCGACCGTCATACCCCCAGGGCCCGCGGGGATTCGCCACGCTTTATACCGCCGACTGGGGACCGAAGCGCACGAATGGACCTGGAGCGCCTCTTCGACCCGCGGGGGATCGCCGTCGTCGGCGCCTCGTCGACCCCCGAAAAACTCGGCCACAGCGTCATGAAGAACGTCGTCGAGTTCGGGGTCCCGACCTATCCGGTCAACCCCTCCGCGGACGGCTCGCTGTTCGATGAACCGTTCGTCGACTCGGTCGGCGACATCGACGGCCCGCTCGACCTCGCGATGATCTGTCTGCCGTCCGTCGCGGTCCCCGACGCGCTCGAGGAGTGTGGCGAGGCCGGCGTCGGGGCGGCCGTCATCTTCTCCGGCGGGTTCGCGGAGACCGGCGAGGACGGTGAGGACATGCAGGCCGAGCTCACGGCGGTGGCCGACGAGTACGACATCGCCCTCCTGGGCCCCAACACGAACGGCTTCTTCATCCCGGCGAAGGACCTCTTCGGGACGTTCATCCCGGGCATCCAGCCCGTCGAAGCCGACAACGTCGCCGTCATCTCCCAGAGCGGGGGCATCGGCCACGCGACCTCGGTGCTGGCGACGAACGAGGGCCGCGGCGTCTCGGCGATGGTCGGCCTCGGCAACCGGGCCAACGTCGGCTTCGAGGAGACGATCGCCTACTTCGACGACGACCCCGCCACGGACGCCATCCTGCTCTACCTCGAGGGGGTCGACGACGCGAGGGGGCTGCTCGAAGCCTGCCGGGCCGCCGAGACGCCCATCGTGGCGTACAAGTCCGGCCGCGAGGAGGTCGGCGAGCTCGCCAAGTCCCACACCGGGGCCCTCACCGCCGACCACGACCTCTACCTGGGCGGGCTGAAGCAGTACGGGGTCGTCTCGGTCGATTCGATCACCGAGCTGCTGGACGTCGGGTTCGCGCTCGCCGATTCGCCCGCCCCCGAGGGCCCGGGGGTGGCCATCGTCACGGCCATGGCCGGGCCGGGCATCATCATCACGGACCGGATCAAGCGCATCGGGGGGGAGCTTCCGGCGCTCGCCGAGGAGACCGAGTCGGCCGTCGCCGAACAGCTGCCGGGCCTCACGTACATCGAGAACCCGGTCGACACCGGCAAACCCGCCGCCGGGTTCGGGGACATCGTCGAGGCGGTCGCCGCGGACGACGCGGTCGACATCCTCGTCGTGTTCGAACTCCACGAGGAGGGGATCGGCTATCCCGTCGAGTCGCTCGAACGGGTCGTCGACGACGAGGACCTCCCGGTCCTCTTCGGCACGGGGGGCATCGACGAGATCATGGGCCCGGAGCGCGAGGCCGTCGAGGCGCTCGGCGTTCCGACGTACACGACCCCCGAGCGGACCGCGGACGCGGTATGCGGGCTGATCCGGTACGCCCGAATGCATGCCGGCGATGGTGGTGAAAACCGATGAGCGTCGCCGACCTGCTGGCGGACGCGCGGCGTGACGGCCGGACGGCCCTGACCGAGGCCGAGGCGAAGGACCTGTTCGCGACGGTCGGCATTCCGGTTCCGGACCACGCGGTGGCGGGCGACGCCGAGGCGGCCGTCCAGGCGGCGGCAGAAATCGGCTACCCCGTCGTCGCGAAGGTCGCCTCCCCCGACGTGCTCCACAAGTCCGAGTGGGGCGACGGGGTCGGCGTACAGGTCGGGCTCGATGACGCGTCGGCCGTCCGGCGGGCCGCCGACTCGATCCTCGACGCCGGCGAGGCGGCGGGCCTCGACGTCGAGGTCCTGGTCGAGCAGCAGCTCGCCACGGACGCCGGGACCGAGCTCATCGTCGGCGGGCTCCGCAAGCGAACCTTCGGTCCGGTCGTCCTCGTCGGTTTGGGGGGCGTCTTCACGGAGGTCTTCGAGGACACGGCCCACCGGCTCGCGCCGCTGTCGGCCGACGAGGCCCACGACGCCATCGCCGAGCTGCAAGCCGTCGAGCTCCTCCGTGGCTTCCGGTCGCGACCGCCGGCCGACCTCGACGCCCTCGCCGGGACGGTCGCGACGGTCGGCGACCTGGTCGCGGAGTACGACGAAATCGCGGAGGTCGACGTGAACCCGCTGCTCGCCGAGGAATCCGGGGTCGTCGCCCTCGACGCGCTGGTCTCGCTGGTCGACTGACTGGGGTTACGCGTCCGCCTCGACGCCCAGCAGGTCGCCGAGCGCCCGCTCGGTGTAGACGGCGGCCATCTGCTTGCGGTAGGTCGGGTGGTAGGCGGTGTTGTCCATCGGCTGGGTGGCCCGGCTGGCGAGCTGGCCCACCTCCTCGATGAGGTCCCCGTCCGGCGCTTCGCCCACCAGCGCCTCGGCCGCGTCGTCGGCGAGCTTCGGACAGGAGCCGACGGCTGTGAAGACGATGCGGGCGTCCTCGACCGTGCCGTCGTCGGCCGCCTCGACCGCCACGGCCACCCCCATCTCGGGGAAGTCGATGGAGGCCCGGGGCTTGAGCTTGCGATAGGTGCTCTTCGTACCGTTCGCGGGCGGCAGCCGCAGGTGGGTGATGAGTTCCTCGGGCGCCTTGTCGAGCGGGTCGATGCCGTCGTCGACGAAGAGCTCCGCCAGGGGGACCGTGCGCTCACCATCGCCGCCGACGAGGGTGACCTCGGCCCCGTGGGCGATGAGCGCCGGCGCACTGTCCGAGGAGTAGTTCGCCCAGCACCGGCCCGCCCCCGGCGCGACCCGACAGGGGATGTCGTCCTCGGTCACGTCCTCAGGCGGCCAGCCCTCCCGGCCGGGCGCCTTCCAGCACCAGTCGACCGACTCGCGCCACTCCAGGGGCTGGTCGTACTTGTCACACCGGGGGTCCTGACACAGGTTCCCGGCGATGGTCCCCATCCGCCGGATCGAGGGCGTCGCGACCGCCCCCGTCGCCTCGGCGACGGCCGGGTAGCGCGCCGCGATGGTCGGGTCGTTCGCGATGGTGTCGAGCGTCGCCTGGGCCCCGATGACGACGCCGTCCTCGCCCTCGTCGCGGATGCCGGCCATCCCCTCGATGTCGGCCAGGCTCACCACCGCGTCGGGACGGAACTGCTTTCGCTTCATCTTCGGATAGACGTCGGTGCCGCCGGCGACGGCCAGCGCGCCGCCCTGGTCGTGGTCCGCCAGCAGCGACACCGCCTCGTCGACCGAGCCGGGCTGGTGGTACTCGAAGTCTGGGAGCCGGAGCACGGTTCACCACTCCCCCACGTTCTCGGGGACCTCGACGTGCTCGGGCTCGGGGAACTCGAAGTCCGGCAGCCCGTCGGGACCGACGTCCCGGCCCTGCATCGCGGCCAGCACCTTCCGGGGCGTGATGGGGGTCTCTGAGATCTCGACCCCGACGGCGTCCTTGACGGCGTCGGTCACCGCCGGCGGGACGGGGAGCAGCGGCCCCTGGCCGGCCTCCTTCGCGCCGAACGGGCCGCGCTGGTCGACCGTCTCGACGATGATGGAGTCGACCGCGGGCATCTCCCCGGCGGTCGGCGACTTGTAATCGAGCATCGACGGACCGTAGTGCTGGCCGGTCTTCGAGAAGTCCCACTTCTCCATGAGGACCTCGCCGAGGCCCATGTAGACGCTGCCCTCGACCTGGCCCTCGACCAGGTTGGGGTTGATGGCCCGGCCGACGTCGTGGGCGAGCCAGACCTGTTCGACGTCGAGCTGGCCGGTCTCGGTGTCGACGTCGACCTGCGCGACGGCCGCCGAGTAGCTGTAGGCCGGCGTCGGCCCGACCCCCGCCCCCTCGTACTCGCCGTGGTGGTCCGGCGGGGTGTAGCTGCCGACCGCCCCGATGAGGCCGTACTCGGCCTCGGCGATCTTCACCGCATCGGGGAACGCGACGCCGGTCTCCGGGTCCTCCCGGTCGTAGACGCGGCCCTCCCGGGCCACCAGTCGCTCGACGGGCACGTCGAGCTCGGCGGCCACGGCCTCGAGGATGGGCGTGAGCGCCTTCTCGGCCGCCTCGACCGCCGCGTTGCCCATCATCAGCGTCACCCGACTCGAGTAGCTGCCGAGGTCGACCGGCGAGGTGTCGGTGTCGCCCACCTCGAGGCTGACGTCCTCGGGCTCCAGCCCGAAGACCTCCGCGACGATGGAGGCCAGCATCGTGTCCGAGCCCTGGCCGACCTCGGCCTCCCCGCAGAAGGCGGTGACCGACCCCGACCGGTCGACCTTGATCTGGACCTCCGAATGGGGCATGTCGTTCCAGTAGATGGGCAGGCCCGCGCCGGTGATGTAGGAGCCGACGGCGAAGCCGACGCCCTTGCCCTCGGGGAGCTGGCCACGCTTCTCGTCCCAGTCCGACGCCGCGAGCACCCGGTCGGTGCACTCCTCGACGCCGTTGGTGGTCACCTCGAGCCAGTTGGCGGTGAGCTCGTGCTCGCCGGTGAAGTTCCGCCGGCGGAGCTCGATCTGGTCCATCCCGAGGTCCTCGGCGAGCCGCTGCAGGTGGAGCTCGAGGGCGTAGCGGGGCTGGGGGGTGCCGTGGCCGCGCTTGGGCCCGCAGGGCGGCTTGTTCGTGTTGACGCGGGTCCCCCGGAACCGGTAATTGGGGATGCGGTAGGTGACGGTCTGCAGCGCCCCCGTGTAGTAGGTCGTCGCCGGGCCGTAGGAGCCGTAGGCGCCGCCGTCGAGGAACGACTTCCAGTCCATCGCGGTGATGCTGCCGTCCTCGTCGACGCCCGTCTTGACCCACATCAGCACCGGGTGTCGGCCGCGGTGGGCGTAGAAGACCTCCTCCCGGGTGAGCGTGATCTTCACCGGGCGGTTGGTCTTCATGCTCAGCTTGCCGGCGCAGATCTGGTGGGGGAAGGGGTCGGTCTTGCCGCCGAAGCCCCCGCCCACGGAATTGGCGTGGATGCGGACCCGGCGCTCGGGGAGCTCGAGCGCCTTGGCGACCTGGCGGTGGACGTAGTGGGGCACCTGCGTCGAGGCCCACAGGGTCAGCTTCTCCAGGCCGGGGTCCCAGGACGCGACGGCGGAGTGCTGCTCGAGCGGGAGGTGGGTGTTGCCCTCGTAGAAGAACACGTCCTCGCGGACGTGGGCCGCCTCCTCGAGGCCGGCGTCGACGTCGCCGAACTCGAGGGAGCCGAGCCGGTCGACGTTCCCCTCGCCGCCGTGCTCGGCGTGGATGGGCTCGTCGGTGTCCTCGAAGGCCTGGTCGTAGGTCGTGACCGGGTCGTACTCCTCGTACTCGACCTCGATGGCCTCGCAGGCCCGCTCGGCCGTCGCCTCGTCGGCCGCCGCGACCGCGGCGACGGGCTCGCCGACGTACCGGACCTTGTCCTGGGCCAGCGCGGTCTCGTCCTCGGCGGCCGGCATGATGCCGAACACCACCGGGACGTCCTCGCCCGTGATGACCGCGTGGACGCCGTCCATCGCCTCGGCCCGGGACGTGTCCAGCGTCGTGATCTCGGCGTGGGCCTTCGTGGCGCGCTTGAGCTTGCCGTGAGCCAGCCGCGATCGGTCGATGTCGTCGGCATACTCGACCTCCCCCGTGACCTTCTCCCAGGCGTCGACCCGGGTGCGGGACTGGCCGACGACGTCGAAGTCCTCCGCCTCCTGCTCCTCGACCTGTGGGACGCTCCGGCTCACGACGAGACCCTCCCCGCCGCGTCGTCGATGGCGTCGATGATCTTGTGATACCCCGTGCACCGACACAGGTTCCCGACGATGGCGTCCTCGATGTCGTCCCGCGACGGATCGGGTTCGGACTCCAGCAGATGGCGCGCTTCCATGAGCATGCCGGGCGTGCAGTAGCCACACTGGGCCGCGCCGTGGTCGGCGAAGGCCCGCTGCAACGGGTGCAGTTCGTCGGGGCCGGACAGCCCCTCCACCGTCTCGATCTCACAGCCGTCGGCCTCGACCGCCAGCTTCAGACACGACAGCTCGGGTTCGCCGTCGACGAGCACCGAGCAGGCACCACACTCGCCGAGCTCACACCCGTGGGTCGTGCCCGTCAGGTGCAGGTCCTCCCGAAGCACCTCCAGCAGGGTCTTCGTGATGGGGACGGTCACGTTCCGTGCCTCCCCGTTGACGGAGAAGGCGACCGTTGTCACGGATTCGCTCATCCTTTGATGACACGGACTTCACCGTCTTAAGTGGTGGTGTTACACCACCCATGCCCGTCGGGTGACGGGCCGGCGCGGGGGCGGGCCGGGGTCAGTCCTCGAACAGCGTCGCGATCTCCTCGCGCCGGAGCGTCCCCGTCGCCGACCGCGGCAGCTCGTCGACGAAGCGGTACCGCCGCGGCCGCTTGAACTCCGCGAGGGTATCGTGCTCCTTGCAGTGCGCCTCGAGGTCGGCCTCGGTGAGGTCGTCGGCGCCGACGACGGCCGCCGCGACCACCTCTCCCCACGTCTCGTCAGACAGCCCCACGACGCCGGCCTCCCGGACGTCGTCGTGGTCTTCGAGCGCCCGCTGGACCTCCTCGGGGTAGATGTTCTCCCCGCCGGAGACGATCATGTTGTCGATGCGGTCGATGATGATCGGGTAGCCGCCGGATTCGAGGCGGGCGACGTCCCCCGTGCGGAGCCATTCCGTGCGCCCCGGACCGTCGGCGGCCGGGTCCTCGACGAACAGCGCCTCCGTCGCCTCGGGGCGGTCGAGGTAGCCGTCGGTCATCTGCAG
>JBDGPL010000176.1:0-6276 GCA_042219705.1 Halobacteriales archaeon
GCAGGTCGGAGTACCAGTCGTAGAAGGAGTGGGAGACGCCGCCGAGCAGGTTGACCAGCCGCGACCCCGAGGCGAAGGAGACGGGGCTCATCGCCGGGATCGGGGTGAAGCCGCTGATGGCGTCGTACCGGCCCGCGGTGACCTCCTCGATGACGTGCTCGGCGATCTCGGTGAGCGCCTCGTCCCAGGAGATGCGCTTCCACTGGCCCTCCCCGCGCTCGCCGACCCGCTTGAGCGGGTGGGTCACCCGGTGGTCGGCGTTGACGTAGTCGGTGTAACAGGCGCCCTTCTGGCAGCCCCGGGGGTTCGGGTCCGGCGCGTCGAGGTCGAACCGGGGGTAGTCGCCGGCCTGCTCCTCGCGCCAGACCTGGCCGTTCTTCACGTAGACGTCCCAGGAGCAGCTGCCGGTGCAGTTCACGCTGTGGGTACTCCGGGCGATGCTGTCCCAGTCCCACTCCTCGCGGTAGAAGTCCTCCCAGTCGCGGTAGGGGTAGTCGCCGATGGGGTCGCCGACGACCTCGAGGCCGTCCATCGCGCCCAGCTCCTGGGCCAGGCCGGTCCCGGAGAGGCCAAGCGCCGCGGCGACGCCGACCCCCTTGAGGAAGTCCCGCCGGCCGCTCGTGGTCGATGCGTCGTCTGCCGTGGAATCGTGCTGACTCATTGGTGGTGGATGAAGACGGTGCTGACGGCGATGGCGGCGCCGCCGATGCCCAGCGCCAGTCCGGTCGGGGTCGCGCCGCCGGCCTCGAGGCCGCCGGCGACGAGCGCGACCCCGGCGAGCTTGGTGAGCCGGTCGACCCACCGGTAGTACGGGTCGGCCAGCGCGGGCCGGGTCACGGCGGCTCACCCCCGTCGTCGGGGCCCCGCCGGCCGCCGAGCGCGCGGTAGGTCAACCAGCCGGCGAGCGTGGGGCCGAGCAGCGTGACGACCACGAGCGCCGGGTTGACGACGTTCGTGGTGGTGCCGACGACGCGTGCCAGGAGGTTGTTCATGCCCGCCAGCGACGCGAACATCACGAAGATGAGCGCGGCGACGCCGACGCCGGTCTGGACGGGCCGGTCCAGCGGGTTCGCGGTGAAGTGCCGCGGCTCGGCCGACCGGTCGATGAACGGCCACCCCACCAGCACCAGGAACAGCAGTCCCGGCAGGATGACCCCGCCGATGAACTCGGTGCTGACGTGGAGGCCGAGCACGCTGAACGACAGCCAGGAGGGGATGAGCTTGAGGAAGCCGAACATCCACATGAAGAACCAGTCGGGCATGATGAGCGCCGGCGTCGCGGCGGGGTTGTTCGGGCCGTACTCGGCGACGTTGTGCACGGGGAGGAAGCCCGCGAGCAGCGACAAAGTCGCCAGCGTGAGGAAGAACACGACCGCGCTGACCGCCGCCTGGTTCGGGAACGCCGGCAGGCCGACGACGACGGACCCGTCGTCCGCGTCGACCGTCTCCTCGCCGCCCTCGACGGGCCCGTCGCGGGGGGCCTCGGTGTGCTTCTGTCGGACGAGGATGAGCATGTGCACGCCGAGCAGCCCGGCGATGAGCACCGGGATGAGGAAGACGTGCATGAAATACAGCCGGGGGATGGTCGCCGCCGAGGGGAACTCGCCGCCGAAGAACAGCTCGGCGAGGAACCCGCCGAGCACCGGGACCGACCGGGCGACGCTGTAGCCGATGCCCGTCGCCGTGGCGGCGAACTCGTCGAACGGCAGCGCGTAGCCGGTGTAGGCGGCGAAGACGGCCAGCCCCATCAGGAACGTCCCGATGACCCAGTTCGGCTCCCTGGGGTTGCGGTAGGCGCCGGTGAAGAACACCCGGAGCATGTGCAGCGCGACCGAGGCGACGAACAGGTGGGCGGCCCAGTGGTGCATCCGCCGGAGGAACATGCCGTAGGGCACGTCGTAGGTGATGTGGAGGACGCTCGCGAACGACGCGGGGAGGTCCTCGCCCTGGTAGGCCGCGACGCTGCCCTGGTAGGCGACGTCGGTGGAGCTGGGCTCGAAGAAGAAGCCGAGGAACATGCCGGTGAGGACGAGCACGAAGAAGCAGAACAGCGCGACCTCGCCGAGCAGGAACGAGTCCTCGGCCGGGAACGCCTTGCCGAGGTAGGGCTCGAACTCGTCCAGGCCGAGCCGGGCGTCGAGCCAGCCGTAGAGGGCCTCGAGCCGGCCCATCTCAACCCCCTCCGGGGCCGACCGGCCCCTCGAAAGGCCCCATCGCGACCAGGTACCCGTCCCCGGACAGGGTGATGGGGAGCTGGGGCAGCGGCCGCGGCGGCGGGCCGCCGACGACCCGGGCGCCGGCCAGCGGGTCGAACTTGCCGAAGTGACACGGACAGACCAGGGTCGTGCCCTCGGCCTCGGAGACCATGCAGCCGGCGTGGGTGCACACCTTCGAGTAGGCGGCGTAGCCGGCGACGGTCCACTCCAGCCGGGTGTCGGGCCCGTACTCGCTCTCGGGGTAGCGGACCAGCAGCGTCGGCGCGTCGTCGATGCCGGGGTGGCTCGCCGGGAAGACGGTGGTCCACTCCCCCTCCTGGAGGTAGTTCTCCCCGATCCGGTCTCCCTCGGCGTCGACCAGCGGCGTGCCGTCCTGGTAGACCGGCCCGGTGTACGCCCGCTCGAAGACCTCGGTGAGGCCGACGAGCGGCGCGGTGAGGCTGCCGACGGCCGTGAGACCGCCGATGGTCGCGAGCACCTTCGCCAGGTCCCGCCGGCCGAGGTCCCACCAGGGCCGGTCGCCGGCGACGGCGTCGGAGGTGTCGCCCGCCATGGTCAGTGCTCCCGCCGTTCGACGACCAGCACGTGGGGCATGAACCACGCGTAGTACGCCACGGTGAGCGCGGCCAGCGACAGGAACATCCCCGCGGCGTAGACCCCGAAGTACTGCGTGCGGGCCAGCGTGAGGTACTCCCCCGTGAACAGCGCGGCGAAGACGATGGCGAGCGCGGTCAGCGCCCCCATCACGACCACGCCCTCGCGGGACGCGCTCGCGGGCTGGTACTCGGCCACCCACCGCCCGGCGCTCGTGAGCCAGGACTCCTCGACCGCGCCGCCGTCGGCCCGGGCGGCGTCGCGGTTCGACGGCCGGACCGCCTCGTTCATGAACCGGTGGGCGCCGGCGAGGACGGCGACGAGGCCGAACAGGGCGATCCACACGATGACGCCGACCTGGCTCGGCGAGAGCTTCTCGGGGGCGTCGACGATCTCGGCGAGGGGCCGGATGTCGCTGACGGCGGGGTCGATCTCCACCTCCTCCGCCGGGGCCTCGCCCTGCAGCGCCACGAACCACATCGGCAGCAGGGCGAGCAGGACGAGGACGATGGGGACGAACGCCTCGCGTCGCATTTACGCGCGCCTCCAGTCGCTGTGGACGGACGGTCTCGGTGCCTCCAGCATGGGTGCTACGGACCCGGCAATCCCTCCTAAATGTGCTGGGCGGTTACACGGCTCCTGGAATGCATTCGGTGATGTTCGGCGGGGGGTTTAAGACAAACCGGCTCCCGCGTGGGTGGTTGGGCCTCGCTTTCGGCGCCGGAAACCAAGGTTCATCCCCCGGGCGGGCGGAGCCGGGGCCGATGGAGGTCGTCGACGACCCGATACCGGAGGCCGAGTACGCCGTCTGCCAGCGCTCCCTGCCCGAGGCCTGCGTGGAGGTGTTCCTCGAGCACGACGGCGGCGTGCTGCTGGCCCGACGGACCAACGAGCCGGCCAGGGGCGAGTGGTTCTGGCCGGGGGCGCGGCTCTACAAGGGCGAGCGCCTCGACGCCGCCGCCCGCCGGGTGGCCCGCGAGGAGCTCGGCATCGACGTCGAGCTGACGGGACGGCTCGGCGTCTACAGCCACTTCTGGGACCGCTCGGCGGTCGACGGGGTCGACTCCCGGCACACCGTCAACGTGGTCTTCCGGGCCCGGCCCGCCGCGGCGCCGTTCGAAGTCCGGCTCGACGACCAGCACGACGCCTACCGGTTCGTCGACGGCCCGGAACCCGGGCTCCACGAGTACGTGCGGACCTACCTCGCCGACGCGGGCTACGGCGACCGGTAACGCCGGCGGGACGGGGGGCTCACAGGTCGTAGGCCGCGACCTCGTCGGAGCCGCAGGCGGGACAGTCGTCATCCTCGGCGGCGACGGTCGTCCCACAGTTCCGACACTCATAGAGGGTGTGGGATGGGCCCGGCCGGCCGAGCGCGAGGCGGACGGTTTCGAGCATGGGGGACACCGGGGCTGCTTCGCCGGGCCGTACTGGTCCCTCCCGAGGCTTATAGCCGGCCCAACCACGCCGAAAGTGAAAACCGACGGACAGCAACCCGACCGAGGCCGGACGGCGGGAGGGGGTTACTCGGCCGTCGGCGCGTCGATTTCGAATCCGGCCGCCCCGGCCCCCGACGCGTAGAGGTGCGCCATCGCCACGAACGCGTAGAACGTCACGAACCCGCTGACGACGACGCCGATGGCGGCGGCGTTGAGCACGGCCAGGACCACGCCGGCCGCCGCGAACACGGCCAGGGCGAGCAGCCAGGCCGCGCCGTAGCTGTCGGCGCCGGCGAGCCGGCGGACGTCGCCGAACGCGAAGGCCGCCCCGAGCCGGCGGGTCCGGCCCAGGTGAACGAGGGCGGCCGGGGCGAGGTAGGCGACGACGAGCACGAGGCCCGCCAGGAGGAAGACCAGGACGAACAGCAGCCCGCCGGAGAACAGCCCGCGCCGGAGCGGCACGAAGACGTCCCCGGGCATCGGCCGCCCGACGGCGGTGCCCACGGCGACGACCGCCGCGAACCCGACGAGGAGCGGCAGCGCCACGTAGGCGAGGAGCACGACGGTCCCCCGGAGCCCGGTCGCCAACAGCGCGCCGGGGTCGCCGAAGCCCGGCGGGTGCTCGCGGCCATCCATCGTGGCCTCGACGACCCGGAGCCCGTAGCCAACCACGAACACGCCGGGGACGAGCAGCGGGCTCAGGAGCGTGAGGATGCCCCCGACGACCAGGGTGACGCCGGCGTCGCCGTCGGCCCACGGGTACTTGACCGCGTCAGAAAGGGTCTCGCGCGGCTGCATCGCTGGCACGGACCGTCCGGACACTCAAAGGGGTTCCGGCCGCGCTGAACGGACCACTGGCTCCGGGAGCAGGCTTCCGGGCGGACGCCAGGACGGGGCGGCGGTCGCGTCGGTTAGCCGGTGACCTCGATCTCGGTCCCGCGGACCCGGGGACTGTGGATCGGCAGCCGGACCTCGAGCACGCCGTTGCGGTACTGGGCCTCGATCTCGTCGGGCTCGACCTCCTTGGGCAGGCGGAAGGTGCGGCGGTAGCTCTTGCGGCGGCCGCGGGCCTCGTCCTCGCGCTCGGCCCAGACGAACAGCCGGCCCTCGTCCCAGCTGACGCGGATGTCGTCGAGGTCGAACCCCGGCATGTCGACGTTGAGGACGAACTCGCCGTCCTCCTCGTAGAGCTCGAAGTCGTCGGCGCTCGTGCCGAGCAGCCGGGACGGTCGGTCGAGGCTCTGCATCCAGGTGTCGGCATTGCGTGATGGCAGCATGAACACGCACCACCGGTACAGGAGTCCCTTGTATTCGGTTCTATAAGAATCTTCCGAGAATGACGGCCAGAAGCTGACGGACGGGCATAAATGGGGCGAATACCTGACGATTCCACCGTTATTGTCGGTAATCGGAGGTGGTTCTCCCGGTTCTCGGTTGGGCCGCTGCGGCGCCGCCACCGGGTCGTCGGCCGGCCGCCGTCAGTCCTTTTGGGCTCGCCGCCGTACGAACGACCGGGCCGCGCCATGCCGGAGGACTATTACGCGCTGTTGGGCGTCGAGCCTGACGCCAGCGAGGAGGCCATCCTCCGGGCCTACCGCGAGCGGGCCGCCGAGCACCACCCCGACGTCAGCGACGACCCCGACGCCGAGGAGACGTTCCGCCGGCTCAACCGGGCGAAGTCGGTGCTCACCGACGCCGACCGCCGGCGCCGGTACGACCGGTTGGGCCACGAGCGGTTCGTGGCGGAGGCGGACGACGCGGCCGGCGAACCGGACGGCGCACCCGCCGACCGGCGGGGCGAGCCGTCGCGGGCCACCAGCGGCGGGTCGGTCGGCGGGCTGGGACCGCTGCTCGGCGCGCTGTTCGGCGCCCCGGCGTGGGGCTCGGGCGTCGGCCGTCGGCCGCCCGTCGACGTCGACCTCGAGGACGCGGTCCGGCGGGCGCGGGACGGCCGCCGTCGCCGGCCGGGCGCCGCCCGGCGGGCCGCCAACGACGACGACAGCCGGCCGTGTCCCAAGTGCGACGGC
>JBDGPL010000177.1:0-10865 GCA_042219705.1 Halobacteriales archaeon
CCTTGACGGTGAGTTCGACCGGCGCGTCGTCGTGGCGGAGGTTCGCGACCACCGTGCCAGCGCCGAGGTTGACGTCCCGGCCGAGCACCGAGTCGCCGACGTAGCTCAGGTGGCCGGCCGTCGCGCCGGCCATCAGCACGCTGTTCTTGACCTCGACGGCGTGGCCGACCTTGGCGTCGGGGCCTATCGCCGTCGCGCCACGGACGTACGCGTTCGGGCCCACCTCGGCGCCGGCCTCGACCAGCGCGGGCCCCTCGACGACGGCGCCCGAGCGGACCGTGGCACCGGCCTCGACGACGACGTCGCCGACGACCTCGGCGTCGCCGCTCACGTCGCCGGCGAGCGCCCGGTCGAGCTCGCCGAGCTTCCACTCGTTGGCCGCGAGCAGCTCCCACGGGCGGCCGACGTCCAACCAGCGCTCGAGGGGGACGGCCCGGACGTCGCCGGCGGCGAGCTGCCGGGCGAGGACGTCGGTGAGCTCGTGTTCGCCGCGCTCGGAGGCCTCGACCTCGAGCCAGTCGAGTGCCTCGGCGGTGAAGGTGTAGGCGCTGGCGTTGACCAGCGACGACGGCGGGTCGTCGGGCTTCTCGACCACCCGGGTCACCCGGCCGTCGTCGAGCTCGAGCACGCCGTACGGTCGGGGGTCGTCCACCTCGAACGCGCCGACGGCGGGGACGGCGTCGAACAGCCCGGCCAGCGACGGCTCGTCGTAGAGGTTGTCGCCGGCGAGCACGACGAACGGGGCGTCGTCGAGGCGGTCCCTGGCGGCCCGGACGGCGTCGGCGGTCCCCCGCTGGGCCTCCTGGACCGCGTACTCGACCGGGACCCCGGCGTGCTCGTCGCCGATACACCGGCGGACGGCGTCGGCCTCGTAGCCCACGACGACCACCAGCCGGGAGGCGCCGGCCGCGACCGCCGCGTCGAGGACGTGGGCGAGCAGCGGCCGCCCGGCGACCGGCAGCATCGGCTTGGGCCGGCTGGCCGTGAGCGG
The DNA here is from genome assembly GCA_042219705.1 of Halobacteriales archaeon. Lineage (GTDB taxonomy): Archaea > Halobacteriota > Halobacteria > Halobacteriales > Hikarchaeaceae > JBDGPL01. The sequence continues at coordinate 992 of JBDGPL010000177.1, forward strand.
CCGCATCCGGGTGCCCTCGCCGGCGGCGAGCACGACGGTCTGCATGGCTAGTTGGAGGGCGGGGGGTGCCTTCTAGCTGGCGGGTGAGCCCCGGCCCGTGCCCGAGTCTTCGCTCACTCGACGGCCGGCGGGGTACGGAACGTTTAAGCGAGCGGGCCCGCACCCACGGCACGTGCACGCGACGCTGTCGGTAGTACGTCCATAGGGACCCCGAAGCGCCGACGGACGCGTTTGCTGGCGGCCGACCGACTGCTCCGGGAGCGCGAGGATCATGACTACTCAGGACTCCACCGAGACGGCCATTCCCGAGACCTACGACCCCGACGTCGTCGAGCCGAAGTGGCGCGACCAGTGGCTCGAGGACGGCACGTACGTCTATGAGGACACCGGCGCGCCCGACTACGTCATCGACACGCCCCCGCCGTATCCGACGGGCAACTTCCACATCGGGAACTCGCTGGGCTGGTGCTACATGGACTTCGCTGCCCGCTACAAGCGCCTGCGTGGCTTCGACGTCGACTTCCCCCAGGGCTGGGACTGCCACGGCCTACCGACCGAGGTCAAGGTCGAGGAGACCCACGGCATCCACCGGACCGACGTCCCCCGCGAGGAGTTCCGGGAGATGTGTATCGAGCACACCGAGGAGCAGATCGACGCGATGAAGCGGGCGATGCGGGACCTGGGGTTCTCGCAGAACTGGGACCACGAGTTCCGCACCATGGACCCCCACTACTGGGGGCTGACCCAGCGCTCCTTCGTCGAGATGTTCGAGGACGACCGGGTCTACCGCGAACAGCACCCGGTCAACTGGTGTCCGCGGTGTGAGACCGCCATCGCCGACGCCGAGGTCGAGAACGAGGAGCGCGAAGGCACGCTCTATACGATCACCTTCCCCGGCGACGGCAACGACGATTTGGAGATCGCCACGACCCGACCCGAGCTGCTGCCGGCCTGCGTCGCCGTCGCCGTCGACCCCGACGACGAGCGCTTCGCCGGCCGCGAGGGCGAGTCCTTCGAGGTGCCGCTGTTCGGCCAGTCGGTCGAGCTCATCGCGGACCCGGCCGTCGACCCCGAGTTCGGCACCGGCGCCGTGATGATCTGCACCTTCGGCGACAAGCAGGACGTCGAGTGGTGGGCCGAGTACGACCTCGAGCTGCGCCCCGCGCTGACCGAGGACGGCCAGCTGAACACGCTCGCGGGCGAGTTCGAGGGGCTCGGTATCGAGGAGGGGAAGGCCGCCATCGCCGAGCATCTCGACGAAGCGAGCTACCTGACCGGGGAGGAACCCGTCGAGCAGTCGGTCGGCACCTGCTGGCGGTGTGATACGCCCATCGAGATCCTCTCGACGGACCAGTGGTTCGTCACCGTCGACCAGGAGGAGATCCTCGACTACGGCCAGCAGGTCGACTGGGTGCCCGACCACATGTACACCCGCCTGGAGGAGTGGACCGAGGGGATGGACTGGGACTGGGTCGTCTCCCGACAGCGCGTCTTCGCGACGCCGATCCCGGCCTGGTTCTGCGGCGACTGCGGTGCCGCGCACGTCGCGAGCGTCGAGGAGACGCCCGTCGACCCAACCGAGGCGGACCCGGCCGTCGGGGCCTGCCCCGAGTGTGGCGCGACCGAATGGGAGGGCGAGACCGACGTCATGGACACCTGGATGGACTCGTCCATCTCCGCCCTCTACGTCGCCGGCTGGCCGGAGGCCGAGTTCGAGCCGGTCCAGCTCCGCGAGCAGGGCCACGACATCATCCGGACCTGGGCGTTCTATACCATCCTCCGGACCGCCGCGCTCGAGGGCGACATCCCCTGGGAGACCGCGCTCATCAACGGCATGGTGTTCGGCGAGGACGGCCACAAGATGTCGAAGTCGCGCGGCAACTTCGTCGAGCCACAGGCCGTCGTCGAGGAGCACTCCGCCGACGCCTTCCGCCAGGCCATCGCGCTCGGCGGCCAGCCCGGCTCGGACATCCAGTTTCAGCCCAAGGAAGTCACCAGCGCCGCCCGGTTCATCACGAAGCTCTGGAACATCGCGAAGTTCGCCCTCCGCCACGTCGACGCGGACACGCCCGGGATGCAGGACCCCGCCTACCGGGACGTCGACCGCTGGATCCTCTCCGAATGCGGTCGGGTTGCCGACGAGGTCGCCGACTCCATGGACGACTACCGGTTCGACGCCGCGCTCCGGACCGTCAGGGAGTTCGTCTGGCACTCCCTGGCCGACGACTACGTCGAGCTCGTCAAGGGCCGGCTCTACGGCGGCCGGCCGGGCGAACGGAACGCCGCCCGCCACGCGCTCTACACCGCGCTCTCGGCGTCCGTGCGGATGCTCGCGCCATTCGTCCCCTTCGTGACCGAGGAGGTCTGGTCGCACCTCCCCGGGGCCGAGGGGAGCGTCCACACGGCGAGCTGGCCCGATATCGACCTGGCCGACCCCGAGGCGGAGGCGGCCGGCCGGCTGGTGGCCGACGTCGCTGGCGAGGTCCGGGCCTGGAAGTCCGACCAGGGCCTAGCGCTCAACGCCGAGCTCGAGCAGGTCGAGCTCTACCTCGACGGGTTCGAGCGTCACCCGGACACCTACGACCTCTCGGAGACCATCAACGCGCCGGTCCGGCTTCGCGAGGGCTCGCCGGACGTCGAGCTCGAGCCGGTCGACGTCGACGTCGACCACAGCGTCCTCGGGCCGGCGTTCCGCGAGCGGGCGGGGGCGGTCGCCGAGGCGCTGGAGGCGGCGGACCCGGCCGAGCTGGCGGCCCAGTCGGTCTCGACGGGCAGCGTCGACCTCGAGGTCGACGGCGAGACGGTCACCGTCGACGCCGAGGCCTTCGACGTCGTCGAGGAGCACCGTGGCGAAGGCGGCGAGGAGGTCGGGGTGCTCGAGACCGACGACGCCACGGTCATCGTCTACCCGTAAGCCCGTCGGTTCCACCGACGCCGTTAGCCCAGCTGCTCGAGCCGGCGAGCCACGGGCCGATCGCCGGCCGTCTCGGGGCCGCAGTGGGTCGCCGGTCGCCACCGGGACCCTCTGGACGTCGGGGTGCCCTCCTCGACGAAGACGACCGTCTCCGTCTGTCGACCGCCTGGCTTGAACCCGCCCCACGGGTAGGGGTCGTGTTCGACACAGCGGTACCCGGCGAGGTGCCGCCCGAGCGTCTCGGCATGGACGTCGAGCGCGACCACGACCGGCGGCGGGTCCTCCAGCGGCAGCGAGCGGGTCGTCGACGTGACGCCCGCCGGGGCGAGGTACCATTCGAAGGGCAGCTGCCAGATGCGCTCGGCGTAGAAGTCGCCGACGTAGACGACGTCGGGCCCGGCGTTCGTCGCGGCGACCCGTTCGACGGTCACCATCGTCTTCCGGAAGTCGGCCTCGGGCTGGCCCGGCTGGCCGAAGGGGTTGTACGGCGCGCCGGGCGCCGCGTAACTCGACCAGCCACCAACGCTTCCGACGACGGCCGCGGCGACGAGGAGGCCGCTTCCGGCCAGCCGGCGCCGTCGCCGGGCATCGGCGCCCCGGGCAGCGCGCCACGTCGCCGCCAGGCCGATAGCCGCCGGCACAGCCAGCGGCACGACCACGTGTACGGCCGTCCAGGCGGCCACGAGGTCGGAAGCGAACGGGTAACCGACGACGGCCGAGGCCGCCCAGAGCAGGCTGAACGCGACCAGTGGCCGGGGGCGACGGAGGGCCCGCCGGAGACGGCGGAGCCAGGACGGGATGCGCGAATCGCCACCGTTCCCGCGCCGACGCCAATCCGCGAGGAGGCCGACGGTCGCGAAGAAAAGGAGCGGAAGCGAGGTCACGACCAGCAGCGCGAGGAGCTGGCCCAGGTACCACAGGTAGACGTCGACGGGATGGCCGCCGCCGTAGACCCAGATGGCGAGGAGTCGCCGGGCCGACCCGACGGTGGCGGCCTCGACGACCGCGAGCCCGTCGGGAAACGCCAGCAACTGGCCCAGCCGGGGGCGCTCGCCGCCCCGGGGAGCGTAGAGGACCGTCACCAGGGCGACGAGCTGAACGCCGGCTATGCCGCCGTGGGCCAGCCAGCGGCGATCGTTTCGAAGTCGGTCGCCGATGGCGGACATCTCGAACGCCGGTCGTCGGGTCAGCCGGGCGGCGGCGAGTACCGACGCCGCCCCGGCCCAGCTCAGCAGGTAGAGCAGGGCGTTCTCCTTGCTCGCGAGGCCGAGCGCGAGGGCCGCCGTCCCGGCGTACAGGTACCGGGCCCGGCCGGTCGCCCGGAGCCGGAGCCCGCAGCCGAGCGTGACGACCATGAAGGCGGCCACGAGCAGGTCGCTCCGGGCGAACCGCGAGTAGTACAGCAGCAGCGGATTCGCGGCCATGACGACGCCGAGGGCGACGACCTCTCGGTCATCGAGGTGGTCGCGGAAGAGCCAGGCAGCGAGCGGCAGCAGCCCGCCGACGACCGCCACCGGCAGCCGGAGGACGAGGTCGCTCGGGCCGAACCAGGCGAACAGGGCGCGGTCGACGTGAAACAGGACGGGGCCGTGGAGCGCCGGGAAATAGAGGAACTCGCCGGTGTGCAGGTACCGCAGCACCTCGACGCCGACCCGGGCCTCGTCGAAGTGGACGGCCCGCCGGCCGAGCCACGCGAGCCGGAGGGCGAGGGCGGCGATGGCGACCAACGCGAGCCATGCGAGGGGCGAGCGTCCTCGCAGGCGTCGCTGGCGCCAGAGGCGTCCCGCGGCGGTCTGGCCGAGACGGCGCGCCATCCCGGGACGGTCCCGCGAACGCGGCTAAAGGTCTTCCGGGGAGTCACCCGTAACCGGGCCCGACCGTGGTCCGGACATCGACACCGCCGTTCCGACGCCCGTTCGACCGCCGGCTACGGCCGTAACGACTGGAGCAGGACGACGAACCCGAGGCCGATGGCCACCGACTCGACCACGTGGACGAGCGCCAAGTCGAGTTCGAACAGCTCGAACAGGACGCCCTCGACGAACACGCCGAGGGAGATGATCCCGAACCCGACGGCCGCTGTGCGGAGGTAGCCGGTCCCGGACCGCCGGTAGGCCCGGTAGCTGATGGCGGTGACGGCGAGCCCCAGGGCGAGCACGGCCAGCCGGGCGACGGCGAGGACGGCCAGCATCCAGGCGGGCGAATCCGGGTGGACGCTCACGCCACCTCGCCCCCATACAGGGCGTAAAGGATGAGCAGCATCCCGGCGGCGACGAGGCCCGTCTGGACGAGGCCGGCCTGGAACACCGACCACCCGAGGACGTCGATGAAGACGCTCTCGAGCACCGCCCCCACGCTGATGAGGACGAACCCGCCGGCGACGTAGTACATGGGTCGGCTCCCGTGGCGGCGGCCGCCGCGGAAGGCCTGCACCGCGATGGCCAGCCCCAGGGCGACGGTGACGGCCTTCGCGAGGACGAGGTTCGTGTGCATCACTCACCCCGCATCTGGTGCCACATCCGGGTAAACCGGTCGGCGGCGTCGCCACGGAGCTCGAGGCGGACCTCGAACTCCCCGTCGGCGAGGCCGACGTTCAGCTGGTCGATGGCCGCCTCGTAGACGCTGAAGTGATGGCCGCCGTCGGCGTCGATGCGGGTCTCCTCGGTGAGGAGCCGGTGCTCCGTGAGCCGGTTGACGCGCCGGGAGATGGTCGGGCGGGACAGCCCGTAGTCCTCGTGGAGCTCGGCGGCCGACATGGGTGTGCCGTCGGTGGCCCGGAGGATGGTTCTTGCGTACTCGTCCCCGAGGAGGTCGAGGACGGCCTCGGCCGAGTCAACCTGGGGCACGACGCCACGTTCGGTGGCCCGATACTTAAGCCGTCTGCCGTTTTCTCGCCGAGAAAACTTGCTGACCCCCTCATTACCGACCGGTCACAACCGTCGAACGGGAAACACCGATGACCCGACTCACCCACTCGACCCGTCGACGCGTCCTCGAAGCGACCGCCGGTGGCGCCCTCCTCGGCCTGGCTGGCTGCCTGGGCGCCCCGGCGAGCGCCTCCTCCCAGGGCGGCTCGGAGGACGACGGCCACGACGACCACTCCCACGGGACGACCGGCCATTCGGAGCCGAACCATCACGACGAGGCGACCGACGGCCACGAGGAGTCGGCCCACGGGGACGAGCACGAACACTCGCCAACCGAACACGAGAGCGGCCACGGCCACGCACACGACGGGGCTGTCCCCGAGCCGGCCGACGAGGTGACCTACGCGATGACGACGACCGACGCTGGCCAGCACTTCGAGCCCCACGTGCTCCGGCTCAACGTCGGCGGTACCGCCACCTGGGTCAACGAGAGCGGGACCCACTCCGCGACCGCCTATCACCCTGACAACGACCGCCCCCTGCTGATGCCCGAGGCCGGCGACCCGTTCGACTCCGGCATCCTGTCCGAGGAAGGGGCCGAGTTCGAGGCGACCTTCGACACCGAGGGCGTCTACCACTTCTTCTGTCGACCCCACGAGTCGGTTGGCATGCTCGGTTCGCTCATCGTCGGCGAGCCCGACCCCCACGGCCAGCCGGCCCTCGAGGAAGTCCCGGAGGAGCTGCCCGAAGCGACCCGAACGAAGCTCGAGCACCTCAACGAGAAGGTCAACGAGGCGCTGGGCCACGAACACTGACCGGGTCGGGGCCCCGAAGCGACCGAGCTATTCGGCGTCGGCGTTCGCCCCGTCCTCGGGCGATACGCCGGCGAGCCGCATCGCGTTCCCGGTCACGCCGAGGCTCATCCCCATGTCGCCCACCACGATGGCCTCGACGACCCCCACGAGCCCGAACGGGACGCCGATGGCGAGCAGGGCCTTGATCCCCAGGCTGGCCGCGATGTTCTGGCGGATGACGCCGGTGGCCCGCCGGGCGAGCCGGACCAGGTAGGGCAGCCGCTGGAGGTCGTCGCCGAGGAGCGCCACGTCGGCGGTCTCGATGGCGGCGTCGGAGCCGGCGGCGCCCATGGCGATGCCGACGTCCGCGGCGGCGAGCGCCGGGGCGTCGTTGATGCCGTCGCCGACCATGGCGACCCCGTCGAACTCGGCGGTCAGCTCCTCGACGGCGTCGACCTTCTGCTCGGGCAGCAGCCCGGCGTGGAACCGGTCCACCCCGACCCGCTCGGCCACGGCCCGGGCGGTGCGCTCGTTGTCGCCGGTCAGCATCACGACCGTGAGGCCGAGCTCGCCCAGCCGGTCGACGGCCCGGGCGGCCTCGGGCCGGACCGTGTCGGCCACCGCGATGATCCCTTCTACCTCGTCCTCCGTCCCGACCAGGACCGTCGTCTTGCCCTCCGCTTCGAGGGCGGCGACCGTCCCGCCGAGGTCGACACACTGGCCCGACTCGCAGGGTTCGGTCGCCGGGACGGCGACCCCGCCGTCGGTCAGGAGCGTCGCCGTCTCCCCGGAGAGGTGGGCGTGCTTCAGGTCGAAGCCGAGGTCCGAGAACAGTGCCGGCTTGCCCGCGTAGTACGCCGTCCCGTCGAGCTCGGCCCGGACCCCCTCGCCGGCGAGGGCCTCGAAGGATTCGACCTCGACCGGTGCGACGCCGCGCTCCTCGGCGGCCTCGACGATGGCGGCCGCCAGCGGGTGCTCGCTTCGGGCCTCGAGCCCGCGGGCGCGGGCGAGGACCTCGGCTGCCGAGCGCTCGCCGAGGGGGATGACGTCGGTTACCGAGAGGTCGCCCGTCGTCAGGGTGCCCGTCTTGTCCATCGCGACGGCGTCGACGGCGCCCATCGCCTCGAGGTGGTCGCCGCCCTTGACGAGGACGCCCCGGCGGGCCGCCGCGGTGACGCCGGAAACGACGCCCACCGGCGTCGAGATGACGAACGCGCAGGGGCAGGCCAGCACCAACAGCGTCAGCCCGCGGACGAACCACGGCCGCCAGTCACCCCCGAACGCGATCGGGGGCACCGTCACGGTCAGCAGCGCCGCGGCGACGACGGCCGGCGTGTAATACCGGGCGAACCGGTCGACGAACCGCTCGTGCCGGGTCCGGCCCCGTTCGGCGTCCGCGACGAGCTCGGCGATGCGGGCGATGGTGCTCTCGTCCGCGGCGGCCGTGGCCTCGACCTCGAGGTAGCCGCCCTCGGCGATCGTGCCGGCATAGACCTCGTCGCCCGGCGCCTTCGAGACCGGCAGGCTCTCGCCGGTGACGGCCGACTCGTCGACCGCGCTCTGGCCCTCGACGACGACGCCGTCGACCGGGAGCCGCTCGCCCGGCCGGACGATCACGGTCTCGCCGACCTCGACGGCCGCGGCGGCCACGGTCCGCTCCTCGCCATCGCGCCGGACGGTCGCCGTCTCGGGCGCCAGCGCGGTCAGCTCCCGGATGGCGTCTCGCGCCCGGTCCATCGAGAACTGCTCCAGCAGCTCGGCGGCGCTGAACAGCACGGCGATCATCGCGGCCTCGAGGTACAGCCCGACGGTGATGGCCCCCGCAATGCCGGCGCTCATGAGCAGGTCGATGTCGAGCCGGCGGTACCTGAGCGAGGCGACGCCGGCCCGGAGGATGGGGACGCCGGCGGCCGCGGCGGCGAGCAGGAACCCGAGGTCGGCGGCCGCGAGGCGTCGGCCGACCCCCGATACGAGGGTCGGATTCCACGCCGGCCCGACGAACTCGAGGGCGAGCCCGACGGCGAGGGCGACCGCGCCGACCGCCGTTTTGACGCCCCGAGGGCTGCGGAGGATGGTGGCGGCCGCAGCGACGGCGCCGGTGGCGTCCCGCCCGCCGGCGTCGTCGACGGCGTACCCCGCGCGCTCGACCGCCTCGGCGACGCGGTCGGCCGGGGTCGACCCGTCGTGGGTGACGGTCAGTCGGCCCGTAGCGGCCCTGGCATCGACACCCCGGACGCCCTCGACGTCTTCGACGGCGGCGGTGACTTTGCCGACGCAGGACTGGCAGTCCATCTCGGGAACCGAGAGCTCGTGCGTTTCGGCCCCGTCGCCGGTCGGGTCGTCACCCATCGGCCATCCGTAATCGTCGAGCGGTTATTAAGGTAGCTGCCAGCTATGGGGACGTAATTACTGAAGAATTGGTAATCACTCGGCGTTCGGTTAATAATAGGTGGCTGAGGGGAGTAAGCCCCCTTCTGTTCGGCCCGGCATTCGGCTGAGCGCCCGCGTCCGGAGCCACGGCCGGGGCCGCGGCGGTCACCGCGCTACCGTCGACGCGGGCTTGCACCGGTGAGGGTTCGCCGTTCCATCGGTCCCGTCCCGTCGGCCCTCGGTGGGTTAACTCCCCGTGGCTTTCTCCGGGGCCGGGCCCCGTTCTTCGCTTCGGGTTCGCACACCGCATCGGTCGGGGACGGACGTGTCGTTGCTGTGCCAGTGCCGGCGGTCTCCCGCCCCGGGCTTGCGCCCGGTCACCTGCACGGCCGGTGGGGGGACTTTCCTCGCGCGATCCGCGGGAGCCGGGCTCCCTCTGCCGGTCCATTCTACGGCGTGGCGGGACATAAGCCCCCCGTCTACGGCGGCCGTCGGAGTGGTGGCCCCAAGCGGCGGGGCGGCACCACCCTTCCCGTCGGCCGGTCGACCGACCGCTCGGAACCGTCGGCGAGTCGAGACCGGTTCGGACGGGAGATGCGTGCAAACGCGCACCCGTTCGAATCCGGCTGGGCCCCGAACTCGGTCGCGTTCGAGAGGGTGGGAAGGTTGATGCAGGTCCACCGCCTACCCGTCCCATGGCAGGAGCCCGTGCGGTCGAGCTGACGTTCGAGGACGGCGCGCGGGCGGTCGAGCTGGCCCGGCAGGCCGTGCGGTCGTACGTGCTCCAGGGCCAACGCGAACACCCGGGCCGGATGCGCGAGGCCTTCTACGCCCGCACGGGGGCGATCGTCCGGCTCGAGTCAGCCAACGGGCGGGGTGGGCTCCGTGGTTGTGCCGGCGAGTACGAGGGCCGCGACCAGCTCGGCCAC
>JBDGPL010000178.1:0-24025 GCA_042219705.1 Halobacteriales archaeon
CGTTCCGGTCGGGCAGCCGGCACGTCGGTCTCGGGGGGCGGCCACTGGCGGTCTTCGAACCGGCGACGGGAGCCATCACGGGAGCCATCGGTCCCGGGCCGGCGTTCCTGCTGGCCGTTGCCGTGCTCTTCGGGAGCCTCAAGCTGTTCGACCGGGTGCTGGCCGGCGTCGACACGGCGACCCTGCGCCGGCGGTTCTTCCGGCAGTTCAGGCGGACCTGGCTCGCCTTCGGCGTCGGGCTGCTCATCACCAGCGCGACCACGAGCGTGGCGTTCTCGCTGGGGGTCATCGTCCCGCTGTACAACCGCCGGTACGTCAAGCGCGAGGAGCTCATCCCGTACGTCCTCGGCGCGAACCTGGGGACCCTGCTCGACACGCTCGTCGTGGCCGTCGTCCTGCCCACGCCGACCGGGGTCGCCGTCGTGCTCTTCCTCCTGGTCATCGCCACGGCCGTCACGCTCGCGGCCCTCGCCGTCGCCGGCCCCTACACCCGATTGGTCGCGACCATCGACGACCGGCTGGTCGAGGACCGGGTCGCGTTCGGGGCCTTCGTCGCCGGGCTCCTCCTCCTGCCGCTCGCCCTGCTGCTCCTGCCGCTGGCCTGGCCCTGACCGCGGACCGTGGCGGTGGCGGGGGACACCGTGGGAATATGGACTCAACGCCCGTGTTCGGCGACACGTGCTCGTCCCCATGGACCACTCGCCGCTGGCCCGCCGGGCCCTCGACCCCCTCGAGGTGCACCCGTCGGCGGCCATCACCGTCCTGCACGTCGTCGACTACGTGGAGGAGAGCTACGGCGCGGAGCTGCTGGTCGGGCCGGAGGAACTCGAGTCGCGGGCCGAGGAGCGGACCGAGGCGCTGACCGAGGCGCTCTTCGAGTCGGCTCGGGCGCTCGCAGCAACGGCTGGGACGCCGGTGACCACCGTCACCAGGTTCGGCGACCCCGCCCGGACGACCGTCGAGTATGCCGACACGACCGACGCCGACCTCGTGGTCATCGGGAGCCACGGCCGGTCGCTCATCTCGCGGGTCCTGCTCGGCGACCCGGTCGACGCTGTCGTCCATCGGGCCCCGATGCCGGTGACGGTCGGCAGGTGAGGAGAAGCGTCGGCTACGCCGTCTCGTCGGCCTCGGCGCCCCGGATAATCGTCACGGAGACCGGCGATCGGCGCACCACCGACTCGGCCACGCTCCCGAGCAGGATGCGGGAGAACCCGGTTCGGCCGTGGCTGCCCATCACGATGTGGTCGACGTCGTGCTCCTCCGCGTACTCGACGATCGTGTTCGCCGGGCGGCCGGTGGCCCCCGCCGTCGACACCTCCCGGCCGCGGTCGCGCGCGAGGGCCTCGGCGTCGGCCAGGAGGTCCTCGGCCGTCTCCTGGGCGCGCTCGAAGGCCTCGTCGGCGTAGTAGCCCCCGCCGAGCTCGTCGGGGTAGATCCACTCCCGGGGGTCGGTCACGTGCAACACGGTCACCTCGGCCTCGGGGTAGGTCGATAGCGCGTGCTCGAGCGCCGCGCGGGACTGGGGCGACTCGTCGTAGGCGACCAGTATTCGGTCCGACATGGGTGCACTTCGCGTTCGGACCTGATGAAACGTGGTGAAACGGCTTCGCCGGCTGGGTCGCCCAGGTATCGGAGTGCATTCCTACCGCCTGGGAAGCGGCCCCCCGGTTCAAGCATCCGGAGCGCGGAACCCTACCTGCATGAACTTCGACGAGTTTACCGGGCGAGTCCACCACCGGCTCGAGCTTTCCGGCAATGCCGAAACGCTCCGGGCGATCCGGGCGACATTGTCCACCCTCGGCCAGCGCATCCAGGCAGGGGAGGCCGACGACCTGGCGAGCTCGCTTCCGATGGAGATCGGCTGGTACCTGACCGGGCCGGTCACGGAGCATGGCGAGCGGTTCGATTGGCGGGAGTTCGTCGACCGCGTCGCCGAAATCGAGAACGTCGATCCGCCGGCGGCCGCCTACCACGCCCAGGTCGTCATCGACGTCGTGAGCGAGGCCGTTCCGGCCGCCGAGCTGCGACAGATCCGCGACCAGCTCCCGGAGGCCGAGGACGACGAGGACTGGGGCAAGCTCTTCGCCGTGGTCGACGCCGGCGGCTGGAGCGAGGGCCAGGAGGCCCAGACCGGCGGCGGTCCCCAGCCCGAGGCGTAAGCCCCACCGGCCGCGTGGCGCCCTGGCCCACGAGGCCTCGTGGAGAGCCTGTTAGGCCGGGAGGGTAACGGCCCGGAGTTCGCGGGAGCGGGGGCCGTCGCACTCGACGAACAGGATCGACTGCCAGGTCCCGAGGGCGAGCGCGCCATCCTCGACCGGGACCGTCGCACTCTCGCCGAGGACCGTCGCCCGGAGGTGGGCATCGGCGTTGTCGTCGATCGCGTCGTGGGCGTAGCCGTCGCCGGATGGGACCAGCCGTTCGAGCATCCCTTCGATGTCGGACAGGAGCCGGTCCTCGGGCTCGTTCACGACGACCCCGGCGGTGGTGTGTGGGACGTACACGGTACAGACGCCCCGTTCGACCGCGGCGGGGACCGCCGCGGCGACGTCGTCGGTGACGTCGATCAGCTCGACGCGCGCGTCGGTGTCGACCTGGAGGCGCATAGGGTCGGGAGAGCGGCGAGGCGGTTAAAACAACCCGTCGGAGCTACGCTTCCAGCCACCAGCCGAACCGCTTCTCCCAGTAATCCGCGTCCGGGTGCTTCTTCGTCCGTCCGTAGGTCTTGTCGTCGCGGATGCGCCGCTCGAGGACGTCCCGGGCCTCGTTGATCGCGTGGCGGGCCCCGTAACCCTCGCCGGAAGCGATGAACAGGCCGCGATCCGTGTAGAGCCGGATTCGGGCCAGCAGCAGCGGTCGGCCGCGCAGGGTCTCGTCATGCTCGTGGAGGTGGACCTTCGCGTCGAGCACCGCCATGTCGCGATCCATCCCGTCGAACGTCTCGACCATGGACACGATGGCATCGTAGGAGAGGTCGTCAAGGAGGTCCGTGCCGTAGACCTGGACCGCCCGGTTCCCCTCGGCCTCCCACGTCAGCGCCTCCAGGACGTCGGACTTCGTCAGGATGCCCGCCGGTTTGTCGTCGTCCCCGACGACGACCAGGGAGGACCCCCCGGCGTCGAACATCGTCTCCACGGCGACGTCCAGCGGTTGGTCCGGTCGGACCGTCGCGACCGGCGAAACCATCACGTCCCGCACGGGAAGGTCGAGCATCCGCGAGCGCTCGCCCTCCCGGGCGCCGAACCCGCCGTGGGACCGGTAGCCCGCCGACGAGCCGGCCCCGCCGTGCTCGTCGAACCCGCCCGCGGCGCCGCCCTGGCTGCGCTGCTCGGCGCGGGCGGCGACGTCGACGACGTCGTGGAGGCTCAGGATGCCCACCGCGGTGCCGTCCTCGACGACCGGGAGGTGGGCGATCCCATGCTCGCGGAGGAGATGGAGCGCGTCTCCGAAGGTGGTCGCCGGCTCGACGCTGACGAGGTCGCTGGAGCAGGCGTCGCCGACCGTGGCGGCGTCGAGGAACGGCTGGACCGACCGGAGCAGGTCGTCCGCCGTGACGACGCCGCGCAGCTGTTCGCCCTCGAACACCGGCAGGACCCGCGAATCGCTGTCGAGCATGAGCTGGGCGACCTCACGGACGTCCTCGTCGGGCGCGACCCGGGCGATTGGCCAGACGAGCGATTCGGCCTTCTCGTCCGGCGGGTGATGGGACCCGGCGAGCTGCCGGCGGGTGACGACCCCGCGAACCGAGCCGTCGTCAACGACGAGAACGGCTTTGAGCGACGGGTCCTCGAAGGCCCCCCGAAGCTTCGAGACCGGCGTGTCCGGATCGATCGAGACGTAGTCCGTGGAGAGAATATCGCTGATGTCCATGGTTGGCGGCGTCGAGGCGGCCGGCGACCCGATGGACGCTGGCCAGCCCGGTAGTTTAGCTACGAGCTGCGTCCCCATATAGGTCGAACTCCATTCCCGCCACGCGGGAAGGCCTGGGACCCGGGCCACCGCGTTCATCCGACGGGTGCGGCGGGTCCCCGTTGGTCGCCGACGGCCGCGCGTCCGTCGGCACGCCCCTGTCGCGCGTTCCCGCCCGTCGAGAACCGAGGCGGACGGTTATCCCGTCGGCACGCGCCTCCCCCCGTATGGAACGCGGGAGGAGGGAGCCGGCCCGATTCGAGGACCGGAAAGACGCCGGGCGCCAGCTCGCTGCCGCCATCCGGGACCGGGGCGTCGAGGCCGACGTGGTCCTCGCCATCCCCCGGGGCGGCCTGCCGGTCGGCCGGGCCGTGGCCGACGAGCTGGGCGTCCCGCTCGACATCGTCGTCGCGTCGAAGATCGGCGCCCCGGGGAACCCGGAGTTCGCCATCGGGGCCGTCGCCAGCGACGGCAGCGCCTGGCTCGACGAGGCGGCCATCGACCGGTTCGGGATCGACGAGGACTACGTCGAAACCCAGCGAGAGCTCGAGGCCGAGACCGCCCGGTCGAAGGCCGAGCGGTACCGGGAGGGCCGCGAGCCGCCGTCGCTCGAAGGGAAGTCGATCGTGGTCGTCGACGACGGCGTCGCGACGGGGTCGACCGCCCGGGCCGCGCTCCGACTGGTCCGCAAGGAGGGCGCCGACCGGGTCGTGCTGGCGGTCCCGGTCGGTCCGCCCGACGCCGTCGAGGAACTCCGGAACGAGGCCGACGCGGTCATCGCCGTTTCGACCCCGCGGCACTTCAGTGCCGTCGGGCAGTTCTACGACCGGTTCGACCAGGTCAGCGACGACGAGGCGATGGCCTACCTCCGCGGGGAGGGATAGGGCCCACACCCCGCCGACCGGCGGCGATCCTCCCCCGTTTCAGCTTGCCGAGAACGGAGATGTGGGTATTTGGGGCCGCGGCCCGACATGCCCGGTAGCGAGCCCGACATGACACACACCATCGAGATCAGCGACGACCTTCGAACCCGTCTCGAGGGACACCTGGACGAGGACGAGACCATCGTGGAGTTCATCGAGGAACTCCTCTCCATGTACGAGACCGAGGGGACGTTCCTCCAAGAGGGGTACTCGGAGTAACGGCGGCCCGCCGGACCGGTTCTCGCCGGCCGGGAAATCGGAGCGACGGCGGCCTCATCACCGGGCGCCTGTCGACGGCCCCAGACCGGACGGGGGTCGCCGGTCAGCCGGACTCCGGGGCCCGGGCGTTCCGGATCTCCCGGTCGGAGGTTGCCAGAACGAGGTCGTCCGCCGAATAGACGATTTCCTCGCCGGTCTCCGTGTCCACGACGACGACCCCGGTGTCGTCCGCCGACCACTCGGCACGCAATGACCCCCGCTCGACGGCGTCGAAGTCGTACTCGGCGTCGACGAGCGCGTGGGCGAGCGCGTCGAGATCGTCCGCTTCGGTACTCATCTGTTCGTGCCGCCACTCGGCCGCCCGGCCCCTACCTCTTTCGCCCCGCCAGTTTTGTCGGCCGGCCGCGAGTGTGAGTCGCATGGCCGACGTGTCAACCCTCGCGGTGCTGCTGGAACGCCTCGTCCTGGCGCTTCGCTCCCTCACCATCGTCATCGGCGTCGTCGTGGTCGTCTACGCCTTCGGCCGGTTCATCGCCGTGCCCGCCGTCCGAGCGGCGACGGAAGCTGCCGGCATCGACGACACCCTTCGGCTCACGCTCACCAAGGTCACCGGGGCGGGCTTCGGCCTCCTCGGGCTCTACCTCGCGCTTCCGCTCTCCGGGCTCGCGACGACCCCGACGACCATCGCGGCGCTCTCCGCCGGCGCGACCATCGCCATCGGCTTCGCCTCCCGGGACATCCTCTCGAACTTCGTGAGCGGGACCATCCTCGTCGTGGACCCCGAGTTCCACGTCGGCGATTGGATCGCCTGGGACGACCGGGAGGGCATCATCGAGGACATCGGGTTCCGGGTGACGCGGGTCCACACCTTCGACAACGAGCTCGTGACCGTCCCCAACTCCCAGTTGACCCAACAGGCCGTGACCAACCCGTCCTCGAAGGACCGTCGACGTATCCGACACGAGTTCGGGGTGGGATACGACGACGATGTCGACGACGCCAGGGCCCTCATGCTCGAAGCGGCGCGCGACCAGGACGACATCCTCGACCGGCCGGCCCCGACGGTCCACCTGGTGGAGCTCGCCGACTCCTACGTCGGCCTCGAGGCGTTCTTCTGGATCGCCGACCCCGCCAGAGCCGAGATGGTACGCATCCGCTCGGAGTACGTCCAGACGGTCAAGGAGCGCTTCGAGGCCGCGGATATCGAGATGCCCTACCCCTACCGCGAGCTGACCGGCAGCGTCGGCACGTGGGAGGCGGTGCCGACCGAATCGGCCTGACGGCGCCTACCGCGTGGCCCTGAGCGCGACGAACGACCCATCGCCGTGGCCGGCCTCCACGGGCTCCGGCTCATCGATGGCGTCCGGCGGCCGGAAGAG
Organism: Halobacteriales archaeon; assembly: GCA_042219705.1. GTDB lineage: Archaea > Halobacteriota > Halobacteria > Halobacteriales > Hikarchaeaceae > JBDGPL01. The sequence continues at coordinate 6,431 of JBDGPL010000178.1, forward strand.
CGTCTGGACGAAGGCAACGTCGTCGAATCCCGCCGCCTCGAGCGCCGCCACCAGCTCGTCGGTCGAGACGAAGGTCGCGTCCCGGTAGAACGGATTGTCGTCTCGGCGATCCCGGTAGCGACGGCCGAGCGGGCTGTCCCGGTCGACGTAACCGAGGACCACCGCGCCACCCGGTTCCAGCACGCGCCTGGCCTCGGCGATGGTCCGCTCGACGTCGTCCACGAAGCAGATGGTCGTGACGATGAGGGCGGTGTCGAAGGCCCCCGACCGAAAGGGCAGGGCCTCGGCGACCCCCCTGACGACCGTGATCCCGCGCCCGCGTGCCAGCTCGAGCATCGACACCGCCGGGTCGAGGCCGACCCGGATGCCCAGCGGGCCGGCGAACCGGCCGCTGCCGACGCCGATTTCGAGGCCGAGCTCGGTCGGCGGCAGGAGGCGGCGCAACGCCGCGATTTCCGACCCGTACGCCGCCTCGTGGGCCTCGAACCACTGCTCGTACCGGTCGGTGTGGGTCTCGAACGGCCGGGTCGTCGGAGTCATCGGTCTCCGCGGGCTCGGGGGACCAGCTGCCGGGCCGACGACCACCCGATGGCGGTCACTGGTACATGCTCGGCATGGCCGGTTTGGCCGGCGATTCACCCTCCCCCTCACTCGCCACCTGCTGGTACTGCTCGGCGAGCTGCCGCATCCGGCGCTGGATCTCGTCGGCCTGCTCGGCGAGTTCGCTCGTGTCGATGTCGAAGTCGACCAGCGGTTCGAGCGCGTTCTCGATGACGGCCCGGGCCGCACCCGGATCCGGGATGAACGGGTGGGCCCCGACCACGAGAACGGCCGCCGGCACGTCGGCCTGGTAACAGGCGTGCACCAGCGCCCCGGTCACGCCGCCGACGATGCCGAGCCCCTCCGCGAGCTCGATGCCGGCGGCCTCGAGGTCGGCCTCGACGGCGTCGGTCGTCGCGACGCCGAAGACCGAGCCAACGTCGGCCCGCCGCTGGACCGGCGCACCCGCGAGGAAGATGGCGCGCTCGAACTCCGTGGCGAGCTCCTCGAGGAGGACCTCGCCCAGGGCGGGGAACGCCCCGGGGGGCAGGGCGACGTCGCTCTTGAGCGTCATCACCGGCGGGTCGGCCCCGGCGTAGATCCGAACCAGGTCCTGCACGCGCCCGTCGGTGAACGAAGTCACCGGCGGGAACGCGTCTGAGACGACGCTACCGTGGTGGTCGAGGTCGAGCTGGCTGGTGATCTGGTCGACCGCGATGGCGGCAACGAGCCCGTGGCCGGGGAGCCCCTCCACGAGGGTCAGCCGCTCGGCGTCGAGCTCGGTCAGCCGCTGGAACGTGGCGGATGGCTCGTCGGCGGACATCGCCCGCCCCATCGGTCCGAGCGGTGATAGGCTCCCCGGCGGTTCCCGACGGGTGAGACCCGCCTCGACGGTCCCGGTGACGGAGAACCGGGACGGCGACTTTTAGCGCTCGCTGGCGTACCAGGGGGTATGGCCCTCGACATCGACCCGCCGGCCCCACCCCGGCTCGCGAACCGGGGCGTGCCGGCAGCGCTCGAATCCGCCGAGGCCGTCGGCGGCACCGGCGACCTCCGGCGCGAGGAGCTGGACGCGGTGCTTCGCGACGGCGCCTGGCAGGAGGCGTTCGAGGAGTGGGCGGCCTACACCGACCTGACCGACGAGGAGGTCGCCCTGCTGGAGGAGCTGGGGGTCTTCCAGCGGCTCGACGTGTTCTGGGACCCCCAGGAGCGACGCCTCAGGGCTGAGGCACCCACCCTCCCCGAGGACTGGCCGGAGCGGACCGACGTGGCGCCGTCGGACGCGAGCAGCCTGGGCTCGACCTTTGCGGCCGAACTCGCCGATTTCACCCAGGCGGTGGTCGAGATGCTCGAGGAAACCTACCTCGACTGGGGCGATACGGAGGGGAGCGACCCGGTGTGGAGCGAGGAGACCTTCGGCCACGGCGTCCGGGAGTGACCGCCGGCCGCCGACGCACCGTCGAGCCGAGGACGCCGGGCACCGGTCGAAACGTTGATTGACGCGTCCGGCGAGGCTCGGGTATGTTCCGGCTCGGCGCCCACGTCTCTATCAGCGACGGATTCGCCGCCGCGGTCGACCACGAGGCCGAGCTCGGCGGCAACTGCGGCCAGCTGTTCGTCGGCTCCCCACGCGGCTGGGCCGTCGGGTCGGTCGACGCCGACGAGGCCGACGCGTTCCGGGCGACGGCCGACGACCGCGACGTTGCCCCCTGGCTGGTCCACGGGACCTACCTGATCAACCTCGCCACGCCGAAGGACGACCTCGCCGAGAAGTCCGTGAACTGCGTACAAGCCGAGCTCGACGCGGCCGCCGCCCTCGGCATCCCGTTCTACACGTTCCACCCCGGCGCCCACACGGGTGCCGGCGAGGAGCAGGGAATCGCAAACGTCGCCGAGCGGCTCTCGGCCCTCGACATCCCGAACGGGGTCACGGTCCTCCTCGAGAACACCGCCGGCCGCGGGACGACCGTCGGGCGGCGCTTCGCAGATCTCGACCGCATGGTGCGGCAGTCGGCGTACGGCTACGACGACCTCGGCGTCTGCATCGACACCTGCCACTGTTTCGCGGCCGGCCTCGATTTCAGGACGGCGAACGCCCTCGACGAGCTCGTTGCCGATCTCGACGGGACCGTCGGCCTCGACAACGTCGGCTACCTCCACCTCAACGACTCCAAGCACCCCTTCGGTTCGGAGAAGGACGAACACGAACACATCGGCGAGGGCGAGATCGGCGAGGAGGCGTTCCGGCTGTTCGTCAACCACGAGGCCCTTCGGGAGAAGCCGATGGTCCTCGAGACGCCCGAGAACGGCAAGGGCTTCGAGTGGAACATCGACAAGGTCCGGGAGCTCCGGGAAGAGGAGTAACGGGTACCGAGCCCAGGGCCCCGACGACAACCAATCGGGTCACCGCTGGCTCTCGACGAGCGCCGTTCCGTCGGCCCGCTCGGCGGTCGAGAGCGCAAAGCCGAAGCGCTCCAAAAGCGCTAGGTTGGACTCGACGTGGGCCGTCATCCGTGGTGCCCGGAAGCGGCCGCCGGCCAGCGCGACGAAGACGAGCAGCTGGTCCGCCAGGTGCTCGTCGACGGTTGCCTCGCCCTCCCGGAACGCGAGGAACCGGTCGGCCGCCTCGTCGGCGACCGCCTCCGATGGCTTGCCCCGTTCGCCGAGGGCGTCAAAACCGGCCAGCGAGTCGCGGTAGACGGCCCGCAGGAGGACCGACGAGCCGTCCGAGTCGGCCTCCACGTACTCGACGGCAGTTGGCCCCACGGCGATTCCCTCCGCTTCGAGCCGCTCGACGGCGCGCGCCGCCTGCCGGTCGGCGACCTCGGCGTCGGCGAGTCCCGCCGACGCCTTGGAGTACACCTCGACCTGCTCGAGGGACCCGCGCTCGTCGAGCCGGATCGGCGCGACGGTCGACGGCTCGAGACGGAGCGTCGCCCGACCGCCGCCGGCCGGGTAGAACCCCGTGCGTTCGAGGTCGAGGGCTGCCGCGAGGCCGAACCTCCCGAGCAGCGCGAGTTTGACCCGGTCGAGGTAGGCGACCGGCGGAGCCCACTTCACGTCGGTCCCGCCGGTGGCGGCCACCTGGAAGGCCGACCCGACCACCGTGGCCAGCGGCAGGACGGTGTCGAACAGCAGCGTCACGCTCCCGGCCGTGCCGATGTCGACGGCCTGGTCCGCAGGCTTGATTCGCCCGGGGACGAACGTGAGGTCGTCGGCCCCGAGCTCGGCCCCCTCGACGTCGGCGTCGCAGAGCGCCGCGACGGTTCGGACCGCCGCCAGGTGCTGGGGCCGGAGTCCGGGACTGGGCCGCGCGCCCCGCACGTCGGTCATCTCGAAGGGCGTGTCGGTGACCGCCGACAGGCTCAGGGCCGTCCGGAGGAGCTGGCCGCCGCCGGTCCGACCGTCGATGGTGAGCATGTGGGTTGGGTCGAGGGCTCGACACCTGGCCGTTCCCAGGGCGCCGACATAGAGGATATGGTCGGCTGTCCAAGGCGTCCGCGGTCGCCGGCGACCGGGCCGGGGACTCTTCGGCCTGGCGGCCCAACGACCGACCATGGCCCCGACCAACACGGTCGACCGGCGCGCGCTCGGGATCGCCGTCGCGGCCGTCTGGGCCGGCTACGTGGCGGTGCTCGGCGCGATGGCGCGATCCGGCTGGGGAGAACGATGCCAGCGCCTGTTGGCCGACGTCTACCGCGGCTACGACGACTCCGTGGGCGGTATCGGCATCGGCGTCGCGTGGGCGGCGCTGGACGGCTTCATCGCCGGGTGGACGGTGGCGGCCGTGTACGAGGCCGTCCGCGCCGGTTCGACCGCCGAGGACTGACCCCGCGATGTCGATCCCCCGCCCGATCCCGCCGTCCGAGGCGGACGTCTCCCACCTCGTCCGCGAGTCCTTTCTGACGGGCATCGCCGTCGTCGTCCCCGGCCTCCTCACCCTGTACCTGCTGACGCTCGTGGTCCAGTTCTTCGTGTCGATGGCGACGCCGGTGGCGGAGTTCGTCCTCCTCCTCTGGCCGGGCGTGACCGCCAGCTACGTCGTCATCGACCTCGGCATCGCGACCCTGCTGGTCGCCGGGACGTTCGCCATCGGGTTCGTGGCCCACTTCCACGCCGGCGAGCGGGCCATCCGGTACGTCGACGGCGCCTTGACCCGCGTTCCCGGCGTCGGGACCGTCTACGAGAGCTTCCGGCGGATGGGCGACGCGATGGTGGCCAGCGACCGGCGGAGCTTCCGGGAGGTCAAGCTCGTTCGGCTGCCCACGCAGGACACCTACGCCCTCGGCTTCCTCATCGCGGAATCGCCGCCGGAGATCGACGCCGCCGTCGACGGGGACCTCCGGACGGTGTTCGTCCCGCTGGCCCCGAACCCCGTCATGGCCGGCTTCCTGGTCCACGTGCCCGACGACGACGTCGTCGACGTCGACCTCAGCGTCGAGGAGGGCATCAGCGCCATCGTATCGCTCGGGGCGGCGGAGGCCGACCCGACCGAGGGGATGGCCGCCAGGTTCGCCGGCGGGGAGCCGTCGGCGTGACCCCCGGGGCCGGATGCCGGCGGCTGTCGACCGGCCGAACCCGGGCGTCTCCGGCGGCGTCTCAGAGGTCCGCCCGCTCGAACCGTCGGTAGCCCGCGAGGAGCGGGAGCAGCGTCCAGGCCACGAGCAGCGCCCCGAGGAACCACGGCTCGAGGTAGACCGGGCGGGGGCCGCTCAGCCGGGCCGCCCAGCCGGGACCGGCGAGCGCCGCCGCGATGAGGCCGCTGTAGGCGCCGGGCGGACTGAGCGCCTGCAGGCCAAGGAACCACCCGGGGACCGTGTCGGCGGGCGGCTGGCCGTGCAGCAGGAAGTAGAGCCCCTGCGGCAGGAGGTCCCAGAGGAGGACGAACACCAGGTAGGTGGCGATGGAGCCGGTCATCGCCCGGGCGCGCGTGCTCGTCGCGGCGGAGATGCCGACGGCGATGCCGACGAAGACGACGCCGAGGGCGGCCGTGAGGAGGGTACTGGCGGCGAACGCCGCGAGAGGGACCGACCCGTACGCGACCGCCGTTCCGACGCCCGCGATCGCGAACCCGAGGGCGACCCCGACGGCGACCACGGCGCCGCGGCCCAGGAACTTCCCGACGAGGACCTCCCACCGCGAGGGCGGCAGGCCGAGCAGCACCTTCATGCTCCCCGACTCCCGCTCCCCGGCGATGGCCAGGTAGGCCGCCACCAGCGAGAGGATCGGGACGAGGATGGCGGCGAACTCCGTGGCCGCGCCGAGGCCGACCTGCGGCCGGGGCTGGATGCCGGGAATGAACCGGGTTGCCACCACGATGCCGGCGGTCAACAGGCCGATGACCGCGACGATGGCCCAGAGCACCCGCGCGCGGACCGCGTCCGTGAACTCCTTGCGGGCGACGACCCGCCAGGTCATGTCGACCCTCCCGGCTCGCCGGCGACGTCCCGGGCGTCGGCCGTGTAGGCGGCGAACAGCTCCTCGAGGGAGGACTCCCGGGTCTGGATGTCGAGGACCGACGCCCCGGCGGCCTGGACCCGGTTGACGACCTCGACCTTCGCCTCGGGGTCGGTGCAGTTGGCCCGGACCGTCCGGCCGTCGACCGTCACCGCCGTCACGCCAGCGAGGTCGTCGAGGTCGAGCCCGTCGGGCACCGCGTCCAGGGTGAGGGCGATGGTCGAGCCGGTCTCGAGCGTGTCCCGGAGCCCGTCGATGGTGTCGACCGCGACCAACCGGCCCCGGGCGAGGATGCCGACCCGGTCGCAGACGGCCTCGACCTGCGAGAGGATGTGGCTCGAGAAGAAGACCGTCCCGCCGGCGTCGGCGTGGTCGCGGGCGATGCGGCGGACCTCCCGCACGCCGTTGGGGTCGAGGCCGCTCGAGGGCTCGTCGAGGACCAGGAGGTCCGGATCGCCCACCAGGGCGATGCCGAGCGCGAGCCGCTGGGCCATCCCCTTTGAGTACCCGCCGACCCGGCGGTCGGCCGCCGCGCGGTCGAGGCCGACCCGGTCGATGAGGTCGTCGGGGTCGTCGTCGACCCCCTTGAGGTCGATGGCGAACGCGAGGTGCTGCCGTCCCGTGAGCCGGTCGTAGAGCCCGTACGCGTCGGGCAGGATGCCCACGCGACGGTGGATGGCTTTGGTCTCCGTCTGGGCGTCGTGGCCGAGCACGGTCGCCGTGCCGTCGGTCGGCCGGACGTAGTCGAGCAGCATGTCGATGGTGGTCGACTTGCCCGCGCCGTTCGGGCCCAGGAAGCCGAACACCTCGCCCTCCTCGACGACGAGGTCGAGGTCATCCACCGCCAGCACGTCGGGCCCGTACCGCTTGGTCAGGTTCCGGGTCTCGATGGCCGTCACGGGGGCGGCCTCCTCGCCCGCCAGGGGCGGGCGTCGGTGCGGTGGTCCGGAGAGCGCGTCCGTCGGGTCATCGGATCGTACCGGCACTCCAGGCCCGTCCCAATCAATACCCCGGTTCGCCGTCGGTGTTCGGCCAGGGGATCGGGAGCCGTTGGCCGCCGACGGCCGGCCACACGCGGCCGTGGGCCCGGGACTACTCGGCGAGCCGCTGCCAGATGCGCGCGATGGCGCCGGTCCCCTTCTCGACCAGCCCGCCGTGGTAGCAGAACGTCCGCTCGACGTCGTAGTCCGCCAGCCGCCCGACCGACTCGATGGCGGTCGGCAGGTCGGGGGTGAACTCCTCGTTCGGCCCGCTCAGTTCGCCGTCCTGGACGGTCAGGGCGTCGACGGGCAGCAGGAGCTTGGCGGCCGGGAAGTAAAGCGAGACGTGACCGGGGGTGTGCCCCGGCGTGTGAATCACCTCCATGGGGCCGGCCGCGGTCGAGAACCGGGTGCCGTCTGCCGGTTCGACGTCGATGGGGGCCGGCGGGTACCGCTCCTCGCCACCCTTGATGGGGTCGCGGCGGCCGTCGACGAAGGGCGCGCAGGCCGGATGGGCGAACGTGACCGGGCCGGCGCGCTCGACGACGGCCGAGAGCCCGGCCGCGTGGTCGAAGTCCTGATGGGTGAGCAGGACCCCCCACACGTCGGCCCAGTCGAAGCCGGCCGCGGCGAGGTGGTCCTCGAGCTGGTCGACGGCCCCGGGAACGCCGACGTCGAGCAGCAGGAGGCCGCGGCCGGTCTCGACGGCGGTCGGGTTGAACGTCACCTCCTGTCCGCCGTGGGTGACGGTCTGTGGGAACGCGTAGACGCCCTCGGTGAGCTCCATGGCTAACCGTGGGTCCCGGCGGGCCTTAAATCGCGCCGAGTCGCCCGGCGCGTTCAGGCCTCATGGCCGGCGAGGTGGTCGACCAGCTCGACGGCCAGCCCCTTCGTCAGGGGCTCGTTGGCGTTGCCGCAGTGGGGCGACTGGACGCAGGCCGGACAGCCATCGGCACACGGGCAGGCCTCGATCATGTCGCGGGTCTCCGCGAGCAGCGAGCCGAACGCCTCGAACCCGCCGCGGGCGAGGCCGACCCCGCCGGGGTGGCCGTCGTGGACGAACACCGTGCTCCGGCCCGTGTACGGGTGGACGGGGGTCGAGAGCCCGCCGACGTCTCGGCGGTCACAGAGCAGCTCCAGCGGGAGCAGCGAGATCAGCCCGTGCTCGAGGGCGTGCAGGGCGCCGAGATAGTCGTCCGGCGACGCGGCCGCCCGCCGGAGGGCCTGCTCCACGCCCGGCGGGACGGCGAAGAGCAGGGCCTGGGTCCGCATGGTCGTCTCGGGTAGCGGCTCCTCGAGGGCGATCCGCTCGCCGTCGTCGTCCGGGCCGCGGTAGCGGACGTAGCTGTCGATCCGCTCCCGGAGGGTCACCTCGGCCAGGGTCACGGAGAGCCCCGAGAACGACGGCAGGGTGCGCTCGGCCAGCTCCCGCTCGACGGCGATGTCCTTCTCCCGGAGCGCCCGGGTGTGGTCGGATGCCGACGTCACGCGGAGGTGGGCCCGGAGCCGGTCGACGTCGAGGTCGGCCACCTCGTAGGTCCGGCCCTGGTGGTAGTAGATGGCGCCGGGGTGGGCGTCCCGGAGCGCGTCGGCGAACGGGAGGGTCGCGATCGTCTCGTCCCGGGCGTCGTCCACGAGCCTGACCTCGCGGTCGTCGATGGTCCGCAGGCTCGTCGCGAGCTGGGGGTTGTCCTCGCCGGCGTCCGTCCAGCGGACGCCGCCAGGCGTGTCCCGGCGCTCGAGCTCGTCCCGGTCCGTCAGCGCGCCGACCACCTCGGGGAAGGCCTCGCCGAAGTGGGCCTTGTCGTCGGTCCCGAGCCAGTGTTCACGGGCCGCACAACGGACGTGGTCGGGCAGCAGCTCGGGGTTCGCCGGGTTGACGAGCGCCCGCTCGGGGGGCTCCTCGAAGAACGCCTCGGGAGAAGCCATCAGGTACTGGTCGAGCTGGTCCCGGCCGGCCACCAGGGTCACCAGGCTCGGCTCGGTTCCCCGGCCGGCCCGGCCGGCCCGCTGGTGGGTCTCCATCCGGGTCCCCGGGTAGGTGTCGAGCAGGACGACGTCGAGGCTGCCGACGTCGATGCCCAGCTCGAGGGCGTTCGTGCTCCAGACGCCCCGAAGGCGGCCGTTTCGCAGCTGCCCTTCGATGGCCTCGCGTGTTGACTGCTGCAGGGCGGCCTGGTAGGCGGTGACGGCCTCGGCGAGGTCGGAATCGCCGCGCTCCGCCAGCAGCGACGCCGTCTGGTCGGCGTACCGTTCGGCGGTCTGGCGGGCGGTCGTGAACGCGAGCGTCTGGTGGCCGCGCTGGACGAGGTCGGCCATCAGCCGGGCGGTCACCGGGTGGGGGGACCGCCGTTCGCCCCCGGTCGCCGGCTCGCCAGTAGCGTCGGCCCCGGCGTCATCGTCGGTCGCCGCACCGGCCTTCAGCGGCGGGTTCCAGAACAGCCAGTGCCGCGGGCCGGCCGGGCTGGTGTCCGTCTCGAACGCTTCGAAGCCCTCCTCGGGCCGGCCGGTGACCGCGCTGGCGTGCTCGACCGGGTTGCCGATGGTCGCCGAACAGCAGACGTATCGCGGGTCCACGTCGAACCGTTCGCAGACCCGGGCCAGCCGGCGGAGGACGAGGGCGACGTGGCTCCCGAAGACGCCGCGGTACTCGTGGACCTCGTCGAGCACGACGGTCCCCAGCGACTCGACGAACCAGTCCCAGAGCCGGTGGGCGTGCGGGAGGATGCCCAGGTGGAGCATGTCCGGGGTGGTCAGGATGACGTGGGGCTGTCGATCCCGGACCCGCCGTTTCTCGGCCTGGGTCTGCTGGCCGGTGTACTGGGCGACCGACACCTGCGGGCCGAACCCCAGGCCCTCGACGAAATCCTCGAGGGCCGCCTCCTGGTCGTTGATGAGCGCCCGCAACGGGGCCACGTAGAGGGTCCGCTCGCCGGCCTCGAGGGCCGCCTCGACGGCCGGCACCGTGTAGATCAGGCTCTTGCCCGAGGCGGTCGGCGTCGACACGGCGACGTCGCGGCCGTCCCGGAGCGCCCCGATGGCGTCGGCCTGGTGCCGGTAGAACTGGTCGATGCCGCGGTCGTCGAGGGCCGCGGCGACCCGGTCGTGCACCTCGAGCTCGCCGTAGCACGCCTCGCGGCCGGGCTCGACGTGGCGGTGGCGGACCGCGCCGTCCGCGGCCGCGCGCTCGACGAGCCAGTCGACGACCTCCTCCACGGTCGCCGGCGCTACGGCCGACGGCCCGATAAGGCCCCGCGTACCGGGCCGGAAGTGAACCGGCCGGGTCCCGGGCCGCCGAACCGACGGGTTCTCAAGCCGGACTCCACGACTCGACCCATGGGCGAGCTCGACGTCGAGGCCGTCGAGGAGATCCGCGCTGACGCGCCGGCGTACGTCCTCTACGGGGGCAAGGGCGGCGTCGGCAAGACCACGATGGCCGCCGCGACCGGCCTGTCGAGCGCGGCCGCCGGCGAGGCCACGCTCGTCGTCTCGACCGACCCGGCCCACTCGCTGTCGGACGCCTTCGAGCGCGACGTCCCGCCATCGCCGGCCCGTATCCACGACGAGTATCCCCTCTTCGGCGTCGAGATCGACCCGGACGCCGCCGTCGACGCGACGCCGGTGTTCGACGAGGCGGGCCCGCTCGGCGGCCTCGAGGGCCTCCTCGGCGGGGACGAGCTGCCGGGGATGGGCGGGGCCATGCCCGGCGCCGACGAGGCGGCCGCCATGCAGCAGCTGCTGCGGTTCCTCGACGACGAGCGGTTCGACCGCGTCGTGGTCGACACGGCGCCGACGGGCCACACCCTCCGACTGCTCGAACTCCCGGACGTGATGGACACGATGCTCGGCCGGGTGCTCAGCCTCCGCGAGCGGCTCTCGGGGATGATGGACCGCCTCACGGGCCTGTTCGGCGGCGAGGAGGCCGACCCCGAGGAGGGCCTCGACGACCTCCGGGCGCTCCGGTCGCGCATCGAACGGCTGCGAACGGTACTCCGGGACCCCGCCCGGACGGACTTCCGGATCGTCATGGTCCCCGAGGAGATGAGCGTCCTCGAGTCCGAACGGCTCCGCACCCGGCTCCGGGAGTTCGAGATTCCGGTCGGCACGGTGGTGGTCAACCGCGTCATGGAGGACCTCGCCGACGTCGCGGACGTCGACGCCGACTTCGCCGCCCCAAATCCCGACGAGTGTCAATTCTGTCGGCGCCGCTGGGACGTCCAGCAGACGGCCCTCGCGCGAGCCCAGGAGCTCTTCTCCGGCCACGACGTCAGGCGCGTGCCGCTGTTCGCCGACGAAGTCCGCGGGGAGGCGATGCTCGAGGTCGTCGCCGCGTGTCTGTCGGCGTGAGCGAGGCCAACCCGACCCGGCGGGGCGACGGACGCGCCGACGGGCCGAGCCGAACCGCAAACGCAACAATATTCGGGGGCCGGCACCGACCGTCAACCAATGAGTCAGGATCCGTCGGTCGCCTTCGACCCGTGGGACATCGAGGCCGACGTGGCGGACGGGGAGACGGTCCTCGCGGCCGCGGAGTCCGTGGGGGCCGACATCGAGGCGCTCTGCGGCGGGAACGGCGTCTGTGGCACGTGTGCGGTCCGGGTCGAAGCCGGGGACGACCGGCTCTCGCCGGTCAACGACACTGAGCGGACGGTCCTCCCCGAGGCGCAGCTCGAGGACGGCTACCGGCTCGCGTGCCAGGCGGCGGTCCACGGCGAGGTGCGGGTCCACGTCCCGCCCGCCTCCCGGAGCCAGGGGGCCATCATCATGACCGAGGGCCGGTCGCTGGAGTACGAGATGGACCCCGCCGTGACGCTGCACCACGTGTCGTTTCCGGCGCCGACGCTCGACGACCACCTCCCCGACCGGGAGCGGATCATCGAGGCGTTGAACGACCGCTACGACCTCGAGGTCGACGCCGTCGACCACCACGCCCTGGCCACGCTGCCGGGCACGATTCGGGAGGGCGCCGACGACGGGACCATGCGGGTCACCGGCACGGTGTTCGAGTCCGCGGAGCTCCTCACGGTCTCGCCGGGGCGGACCGAGTCGGGGTACGGCCTCGCCGTCGACGTCGGCACCACGACGGTGGCGGTCTACCTCGTCGACCTCCGGACCGGCGAGGTCGTCGACGTCAGCTCCATGCTCAACCCCCAGCGCGACCACGGCGAGGACATCATCAGTCGGGTCCAGCACACGGTGGAGGACCCCGACGGCGCGGCCGAGCTACAGACGGCCATCGTCGACGGCGTCAACGAGCGTATCGCCGAGGTCACCGGGACCGCCGGGATCACGGCCGACCAGATCTACGACGCCGTGTTCGTCGGCAACACCGCGATGCACCACCTCTTCCTGGGCATCGAGCCGGGCCCGGTGGCGCGGAGCCCGTACGTCCCGGCGAACCGAGCGCCGGTCGGCGTGAAGGCCCGGGAGCTCGGGGTCGACATCAACGAGTCGGCCTACGTGACCTGGTTCCCGCTCATCGGCGGGTGGGTCGGTGCCGACTTCGTCGCCGACCTCCTCGCCGGGGGCGTCCTCGAGCGCGACGAGACGACCGTCTGCATCGACATCGGCACGAACGGCGAGATCGCGGTCTTCGACGGCGAGCAGGCCTGGGTCGCGTCGGCGCCGGCCGGACCCGCCCTCGAGGGGGCGGAGATCACCCGCGGCGTGCGGGCGAAGCCGGGCGCCATCGAGGCGGTCACCCTCGATCCCGACACCTGGGAGGCCACCGTCGAGGTCATCGACGACGAGGCCCCGCTCGGCATCTGCGGCTCGGGAATCCTGGACGTGGTGGCGCAGCTGTTCCTCGTCGGCGCCATCAACCGGCGGGGCCGGCTCGTCGACCCCGAGGACGGCCACGGCCGCGTCCGGGACGCCGAATCGGGGGACCGCCAGTTCGTCCTGCTGTTCGCCGAGGAGGCCGGCATCGACGACGACATCGTCGTCTCCCAGGAGGACATCCGGGCCATTCAGAACGCCAAAGCCGCCATCCAGACCGGCGTGAGCGTGCTGCTCGAGGAGGCCGGCGTCGATGACGTCGAGACGCTCGTCATGGCCGGCGGGTTCGGGAACTTCATCGACCCCGAGTCGGCCAAGCTGCTCGGGCTGTACCCCGAGGTCGACGTCGACCAGGTCGAGTTCCTCGGGAACGCCGCGGGCTACGGCGCCATCTACGGCCTGATGAACGAGGCGGCCAGACGCGAGGCCGAGCGCATCGTGGCCGAGGTCGAGTACGTCGAGCTCGCCGCGTGGGAGGGGTTCCACGACCAGTTCATGCGCGCGATGTACCTGCCCCACCGCGACTTCGGGCGCTACCCCGGGGTGCGCGGGTCGATCGAGGCGGTCCGGGAACTCGGCGACGAGGACCTGTACTGAGCCCGGCGGGCGCCGGCCGCATCCTCGGGTCCGGCCCCGAGCCGCCGAGGCCCAGGTTCGGAGAATCGTAAGAAAGCTCAAGGGACGGCTCGGCGTAGCCCCGGACACGGCCATGCCCGCTATTTCCGAACGCCGACCGGCGTCACCGACCGTCACCGGACCCGCGACCGCGAACCGGGAGCGACCGTAGCCATGTCCGACGCGCCAGACGTCTCCCTCGAGCGCTGGGAGGAGGGTCGGGGCATCGAGTTCGAGGACGAGGCGGCCGAGCAGGCCTACCGGGAGCGGGCCGGCCGGTACGCCGACGCCATCCGGCTCGAGACGCCCGACCGCGTGCCGACCGTCCTCGGGGCCACGTTCTATCCGGTCTTCCACGCCGGCCACACGCCGGCCGAGGCGATGAACGACGCCGACGTCCTCGCCTCCGCCTTCAGGGAGACCGTCTTCGACCTCGAACCGGACGTCCACCAGGCCGCCGCGCCCCTCATCCCGTCGGCGAAGCTGCTGGACCTCCTCGACTACCGGCTCTACGCCTGGCCCGGCGACGGCGCCGACGAGGAGCACGGGTACCAGGCCCGGGAGGGCGAGTACATGGGCCCGGACGACTACGACCACCTCATCCGGGACCCGACGGACTTCTGGCTCCGGAACTACATGCCCGAGATCTTCGGCGCGCTCGAGCCGTTCCGGGAGCTCCCGACGTTCACCGACATCGTCGAGATCCCCAATGCCCACCTGTTCGCGCTCCCGTTCGGGCTGCCCCCCGTACAGGAGGCCCTGAAGACCCTCATGGAGGCCGGCGAGGAGGCCCTCCATTGGCAGGAGGTCGTCGGTGGGGCCGTCGAGGAGATCGTCGCCGCGGGCTATCCGCTCTCGTTCGGCGGGTTCTCGAAGGCGCCGTACGACGTGCTGGGGGACACCCTCCGCGGGACCCGCGGCGTCTCGATGGACCTGAAGCGCCAGCCGGACGTCCTCCTCGAGGCGCTGGAGCGGCTGACGCCCATCATGACGAACATGGGCATCGTGGGCGCCCAGGTCAACGACAACCCCAACGTCTTCATCCCGCTGCACAAGGGCGCTGACGGCTTCATGTCGGACGAGGAGTTCCGGACGTATTACTGGCCCCAGCTCCGGGACGTCATCGACGGGCTGACCGACGCGGGCCTCGTCGCCTGGCTGTTCGCCGAGGGGAGCTACGACGACCGGCTCGACGCCATCGCCGAGGACATGCCCGACGGCCACGTCGTCTGGCAGTTCGACCGGACCGACATGGTCGACGCCAAGGAGAAACTCGGCGACCAGGTGGCCATCGCGGGGAACGTCCACAGCTCGATGCTCAACACCCGGGAACCCGAGGACGTCACCGAGTACTGCCGACAGCTCATCGAGGACGTCGGCCCGGACGGGTTCATCCTGGGTCCCGGCGTCGCTATGGACGAGGCCCGGCCCGAGAACGTGCGCGCGATGATCGAGGCCCCCCGGCAGTAGCGGGCGGACCGGCACCCGAGCCGGGTCGACCCCGCCGGCCGCTCACCGGGAGCGGTAGTAGCTCAGGTACCGCTTGGCGAACTCGTCGCGGCCCATGACGAGGTCGGCGATGAGGACGGTCTCCCGGGCCGCCTCGGGGTGGACGATGGGGACGTTCACGCCGGCCTCGATGGCCATCGCGAGGAACGTCTCGTTGATCTGTTCGCGCTGGGGCAGCTCGAAGGAGACGTTGCTGACGCCGAGGGTGACGTTGTTGCCGAGCTCGTCGCACACGCGTTCGACGGTCTCGATGGTGGTCCGTCCCGCGTCGCTCGCCGTCGAGAGCGGGATGGCGGCGCAGTCGATGATGACGTCCGCGGCGTCGATGCCGGCCGCCGCGGCCCGGTCGAGGATGGTCTCGGCGATGTCGAACCGCGTGTCGGCGTCGTCGGGGATGCCGTCCTCGTCCATCGTGAGGCCGATGACCGCCGCGTCGTGGTCCGCGACGAGCGGGAGGATGGTCTCGAGCGACTCGGGCTCGCCGTTCACCGAGTTGACGACGGGCCGGCCGGGACACACCTCGAGCGCCGCCGCCAGCGCGTCGGCGTCCTCGTAGTTCGTGTCGATGACGATGGGGACGTCGGTCTCCTCGGCGACGGCCTCCACGGCGCGGGGGAGCACCTCGCGCTTGTCGACGCCGTCGGCGTCGACGTTGACGTCGATGAGGTCGGCGCCGTGTTCCACCTGCTCGGTCGCGAGCCGCCGGACGGGGGTCAGGTCGCCGTCGACCAGCGCGGCCGCCAGCTCGGACTCCGGTCGCGGGTTGATGCGCTCGCCGATCATCCGGACCTGGTCGGACCGGTCGATCGTGAGCGGCTCGCCGGCCCCTTGTACCGTGGTCGTGCGGGTCATAGAATGTCGTGGGCGGGCCTCCGTTGGTCGGTAGACGGAAGGCCTCAGGCCGGGGGGTTAACCGCGTCGGTTCCGTCGTCCGAAGCGGCGTTCGTGGGTCGACCCCGACCCGTCGGAGCCGGGCTCGGCCGTCGCGGCGGCGATGCCGGCGGTCGCGGTCCGCGGCCGACGGCCCGTTCGCGGGGAGTCCGTGGAAGGGTCCCGATGGGTCGGCCGCCGACGAGACCGCCACCGACCGGGCCCGCGAAGGACGACCGCTTCGAAGGGCTGGGGCGGCCGGCGGACCGGAGCTAAAATACACTTGAACTAGTGCAAGCAATTTTTCGTAAACCGGGGCGTCAGGCCGTCTTCCCCGTGATATTTATGGTCTGGGAGCGAAGGTTCGGCCGAGGAACACCGATGTCAGATGAATTCGTTCAGGCGCTCGCTGAGCTCGAAGAGGAGAAGGCCATCAGCCTCGCGGAGGAGCGGCTCGCCGCGGGCGAGGACCCGCTCGACATCATGGACGACCTGAAGGAGGGGATGGGCGTCGTCGGCCAACGGTTCGACGAGGGCGAGTACTTCATCCCCGACCTGATGTACGCGGGGGAGATCCTCGAGCAGATATCAGAGCTCATTAAGGACGAGCTGCCGGAAGAAGAGGAGTCGGAGACCGTCGGCACGGTCGTCGTCGGGACGGTGAAGGACGACATCCACGACATCGGCAAGGACCTCGTCGTGTTCATGTTCGACCTGAACGGCTTCGAGGTCCACGACCTCGGCGTCGACGTCCCGCCGGAGGAGTTCGTCGAGAAGGTCGAGGAGACCGACGCCGACATCCTGGCCCTGAGCGGCTTCCTCACGGCCGCCTTCGAGTCCATGAAGGAGACCGTGGAGGCCATCGAGGACGCCGGCCTCCGGGACGACGTGCGGATCATGATCGGCGGCGGCCAGATCACCGAGGACGTGAACGACTACGTCGGCTCCGACGCGTTCGAGACCTCCGCCCCGGCCGGCGTAACCCTCGCCAAGCAGTGGGTCGGGGCGTAGCCAGGCCGTCGACGGCACCGCGTGGCGCGCCCCCGGCCGGGCGCCTCGAACCAGGAACGCTTTTTCGGGGACCCCTCGCAGGACACCGACATGCTCGGGGTCGTCGCGTGCGAAACCCTCTACCACGAACTGGCGCGGTCGGCCCCGGGGGCCGCCGTCGAGTTCGTCCCGCAGTGGCTCCACGAGTTCCCGATCCACCCGCCGGAATCCGAACGGATTCACCGGGCGGTCGAGGCGAAGGTCGCCGCCCTGGAGCGCCAAGGCGTCGACGAGATTCTGCTCCTCTACCAGGACCCCGATGGCCTCGCGGGCATCGAGACGGCCGAGGCCCCGTTGCACGTCTACCGGGGCGGCGACTGCATCGACCTCTTCCTGCCCGAGCAGGCACGCCACCGCTTCGAGCCGCGGAAGGCCGCCCACACCTACTTCCTCACCCGGGGTTGGATCGACGTCGGGCTCGACTGCTATAAACTGTATGCGGCCTACACCGGCGAACTCGAGTCGCTACTCGAGGAGTTCATGGCCGCCAAAGCCGAGGACCCGGAACTCCGCGTAACCTGGCCGGAGAGCGACCGGCTGACGCGGGTCGCCGAGCGCCGGGGCTCGATACGGACGGAGCCGGATGCGCTCATGCGCCCCGTCGTCCAGTGGTTCCACCGGGTCCTGCTGGTCGACACCGGCGACCTGCTGCCATTCCACTACGAGTACGCCCGGGCGTTCCGGTCGTTCCTGGCCGACCTCGGGACGGCCGAGGCGGAGCGGACGGCGGTCCCGCTGGCCGCCATCGACGGCGACCGGGGCGCCCTCGAGGCCCTGCTCGCCGACCCGTCGACGG
>JBDGPL010000179.1:0-5383 GCA_042219705.1 Halobacteriales archaeon
TACCTCGAGATCGGGCTGTACTGGGCCGACCTGCTGAAGAAGCCGATGAACGACCCCAACATCGGCGTCGAGCAGCTGCTGTGGGGCAACGACTGGGGGGCGTCGATGGTCCAGCACCACCAGCCGAACGAGCACCCCCAGTCATACTGGGAGCAGATCGCGGACCGCGGTCTCCCGGCGCACCAACCCGATTACTGGGGGGCGGGCCTCCGGCAGCTCCTGAAGTACGCCCTGGAGGTCGACCTCCCCCAGGACGACCTCAACCTCATCCTCGGGGGGAACGCCGCCCGGCTGTTCGACCTCGACGTGCCCGACCACCGGATGTTCCCGGAGTACATCCCGGTCTAGCCGACCGAGGGCGCCGCACCACACGACGCATGTCACGGACCGACCCGCCGCCGGTCAAGGACCTCTCGCGAATCGCGGCCGAGAACAACCCGGACGCCGTGGCGTTCGCCGACGGCGCCGACGGCGAGACGGTGACCTGGTCGGCGTTCGACGAGCGGAGCAGCCGGGCCGCCAACGCGCTCAGGCAGTACGTCGGCCAGGGCGACCGCGTCGCCTTCCTGTGTGAGAGCTCGGTCGACTTCGTCACGCTCTGGAACGGGGCGCTGAAGGCCGGCTGTATCGTGTCAAACCTCCACGCCGGGGCGTCCCCGGAGACGCTCCGGTACGACATCGACGAGCTCCGACCGCGGGTCCTGGTCGTCGACGCCGAACACGCCGAGCTGGTCGAGAACCACCTCGACGACGAGGTGTCGACGGCCCTCGACGCGGTCGTGACCGTCGGGCCGACCCGGGCCGAGGACGAGCGGTCGATGGACGGGTTCCTCGACGGCCACGCCGCCGACGAGCCCGACGTCCGCGTCGACGCGGACGACGTCATGGCGGTCCTCTGGACGTCCGGGACGACGGGGCGGCCGAAGGGATGGTGCCTCACGAACCGGGGGTTCTACGAGCGGGGCATGAAGCTGGCCACCGCCAAGGGCTACACCCGCCACAGCGGTCGGATCCAGGGGCTGACCCCGGCCTTCGCGGCCTGGTACTCCGGGACCGCGCCGGCCATGGTCACGAACGCCAGCACCTATTTCCTGCGAACCTGGGACCCGGCGGCGTTCCTCCGCGTCATCGACGAGCGAGCGCCGACCCACGCCACGCTCGTCCCGACGATGTGGCGCGAACTCGTCAACCTCGAGGGGTTCCGCGACTACGACCTGAGCTCCCTGGAGCGCGTCACCGCGGCGGGCGAACCGCTCGACGCGTCGATCCTCGAGCTGCTCCGGGAGCACGTCTGTGAGCGGGTCACCAACGCGTACGCGGCGACCGAGGTCCTCGGCACGACCATCACGAACGAGGAGCTCGAGGGGGACCACGTCGAGAGCGTCGGCAAGCCGCTGCCCGGCACCGAGCTCCGGGTGGTCGAGGAGGGCGGCCCGCCGGACGCCGAGAAGCCGCCGGGAGCGGTGGGCGAGATCATCGTCAAGGGGTCGGACGCCGTCGTCTGGGCGTGGGGCGACACGGCCCAGACCGACGCCGTGTTCGAGGACGGGTGGTGGTACTCCGATGACCTCGGCTACAAGGACGAGGAGGGCTTCCTGTTCCTCTCCGGCCGCAAGGACTTCATGATCCTCTCGAAGGGCATCAAGGTCTATCCGCCGCCGATCGAGGAGCGGCTGAACGCCCACCCCGGCGTGGCGGAGTCGGCGGTCATCGGCGTCGAGGACGAGGAGTACGGCGAGAAGGTCACCGCCATCGTCAACCGGGCCGACCCGGACCTCACCGCCGACGACCTCGAACAGTGGTGCCTCGAGAGCGAGGCGCTCGCCCGGTACGAGCGTCCCCGGGCCTACCACTTCGTCGACGAGCCGCTCCCGCGAACGGTGACCGGCAAGACGGACCGCGAGGCCGCCCTCCGGGAGCTCATCGACGAGGCCGGCGAGCCGTAGTTCCCTGGCGCCTGGGGCCCCGCCGCCCCCGCTACCTTTAACCGCCGCCCGCGCCGGCCGGGACCATGCTCGGAGACCAGGCCCCGCTCGAGGGCGTCACCGTCCTCGACGTGGGGACCTACCTCACCGCGCCCAAGCCCGCCCTGCTGCTGGCCGAGTTCGGCGCGGACGTCGTCAAGGTCGAGCCGCCCGGGGGGTGTCCGCTCAGACACGCCACCCAGTTCGGCGAGCCAGTCGAGGGCGTCACCTCGCTGCACGCCATCGTCAACCGGGGCAAGCGGAGCATCGCGATCGACCTCTCGACCGACGACGGACGGGCGGCCTTTCTCGAGCTGGCCCGGGACGCCGACGTCCTCATCGAGAACCAGGCGCCGGGTCGCATGGACGACTTCGACCTCGCCTACGAGGACGTCGCCGCGGTGAACGACGACCTCGTCTACTGTTCGGTGAGCGGGTTCGGCGAGACCGGCCCCCTCGCCGACCGGAAGGCCGTCGACTTCATGATCCAGGGCATGAGCGGCCTCGCCCACCAGAACGGCCTGCTCCGGCCGGACGGCCGGCCGACCCTCACCGGCTGGTTCGCGGCCGACGAGCTGACGTCGGCCTACGTCACCATCGCCGTGATGGGCGCGCTCATCGGCGACCGGGGGACCCACATCGACGTCTCGCTGCTGGACGTCCTGCTGGGAGCGTTCTCGGCGAAGGCGGCGAGCTACTCCGCCGGCGAGCCCATCCTGCCCCCGAGCGCCCCGGGCCGCCGGGAGGGCCCGCGCGGGCTCTACGAGACGGCGACGGAGCCGCTCACCCTCGACGTCCTCCCGCCGGTCCCCGAGCGCTTTCTCGCGCTGTGGGACGTGCTGGGCTTCGACGACTGGGTCGAGTCGGAGCGGTACGCGACCGTGGACGAGATCTGTGCGGACGAGGCGCACGTCGAACGGCGGGTCAGCGACCGGTTCGAGGCGCGCCCTCAGGAGGACTGGCTCGAAGCGCTCTGGGAGGCCGGGTTGGTTGCCGCGCCCGCCCAACCCGTCGAGGCGGCGTTCGAGCACGAGCAGCTGGACGGCCGGCCGGTCACCTCGACCGAGACGGACGAGCGGATCGGCGAGTACCTCCAGCTGAACTTCCCGGCGATGTACTCCGACCTGGCGGTCGGGACGGCCCGGCCGGTGGCGGTCCTCGGGGAGCACACCCGCGAGCTTCTGGCCGAGGCGGGATACGACGACGGGGAAATCGACGCGCTGTACGACGCCGGCGTCGTCGAGTAGGCGACCGGAGCCCCCTGCGGGCCGTCGGTGGCCCGCGCCGGCCGTCACTGGATGTAGTCCGGGAAGAGCCGGCCGTGGGGCGGCTCGATGTCGAGCAGCCGGCAGACGTTCCCGCCCATGATGAGGTTGAGGTCGTCGGCGACGACGTCGTGCTCGCGGGCGAACTTGTCGATCTGGCGGAGCGAGGTCCCCCAGGCGTCGGCCTGGTGGGCCTGCAGGCCCCGGCTCTTGATCTGCGTCCAGCGCTGGGGCGGGTAGTCGTACTCGCCGGTCGTGCGGTTCGCCGGGTTCTGGTAGGCGATCCACGACGCGCCCCAGTCGGTGCCCCAGATGAGCTGTTCGGGCCCGATGTTCGGGTCGTTGAAGGGCCGCTTGATGAGGTCGGCCCAGTAGTTGCCGATCTCGAGGTAGACGTTGTCGTACGTGGCGGCGACGTTGCACGACTCCTCGACGTTCTCCCGCCAGTTGCTCTGGACCCCGCCGTGGTCGACGATGATGTCGACCTCGGGATACTCCAGGTGGAGGTCGATGGCGTGGGTGATGTCCCGGCGGTCGGGCAGCAGCGTGCTGGGGTCCTGCTCGTAGCCGCCGTTGACGGAGCCGGGGTGCCAGCGGAGCGGCACGTCGTGCTTCGCGGCGACGTCGTAGAGCTTCCGGAGCTGGTCGTGGCGCTCCTCCCAGGGAACCCGCTCGGCCCGTTCGACGATGGTCGGGTCGAACGGGAGCATCTCGCCGATGCCGACGAAGGCGTCCCGCGAGAGCTTCTCGTCGAGCTCCGCACAGGCCCGGTCGATGTCCCACTCCTCCTCGCCGGCGATGGCCTTCCGGTTGGTCTCCACCGGGTGGGCGAACGCGACGAACCGGTCGGGGTGCTCCTCGACCATCTTCTCGTGGAGCCGGTCGCTGAACCCGAAGCCGGGCTGCAGACAGACCATGTCCACGTCGTAGATGTCCATGTCGTAGAGGAGGCGGTCGGTGTTCCGGTAGGTGACGACCTCGGCGTCGTCGTCCGCCCGGTCGGCGTCCTGGGCGGTCCACATCAGCTTGCTCAGCGTCGCGTAGTCGGGCCGCTCCTCGCGGTCCTGGAAGTTGACGGCGAACCGCTGGCCGTGGACGTGCGTGTCGACGATGAACCGGGCCATCTTCATGGGGCGGACACCATACCCTGAGCCGTGGGTCGACCCCGCCATCAACCTGTCGTCATCCACCCCCATCGGTCGGCCGATCGTACCGCCTCGCGGTCGTTCCGCCCTTCCCGGAGGCGATCGCCAGGGGTCGTCCCGTTACGGCCGTAGAACCTACCGATCGATGGCCCCGCGTTCCTCCGGAAGGCCCCGGCCATGGCGAACCTTTAACCCGCCCAGCGGGGCAGTCCGACGCGCATGAAACTCGGGCGATTCATCGTCGAGACCCACTGTCACGGCCAGCGTCACGCGGTCCGCATTCAGGACCATGGGGACGAGGCGGCATACGAAACTCTCCCCGACAAGATGAAGCTGGCCGTCCCGGCCGACGAGGCCGAGGGCGAGGCGGACGTCATCGTCTACGACAACTCCGAGCGGGTGCTGCGGGACATGGAGACGTACGGCGTGGACCGGTGCGTCCTGCTCCCCAGCTTCGGCATGACGAACGAGCTCAACCAGCAGATCATCGAGAACCACCCCGAGAAGTTCATCGCCGCCGCGGCACCGGTCCAGACGAAGAAACGGGCGCTCCGCGGCGAGGAGCCGTGGTCCTGGGAGGCGGCGGCCGAGGAGCTGGACCAGTGGCTCTCGAAGGACGGCTTCCGGATGACCGGCGAGGGCATCCGGGGCGACCCGACTCGCACCGAGCCCGTCGAGTGGCCCCAGCGAAAGCGCGACCTGCGCCACGTGTTCGACGTGGCGGCGGAGCACGGGGTGCCGGTCCGGTGGCACACCGGCTACGTGTCCGGGTACGGCGGCGCCCACGGGCTGTTCGACCTCTACCCCGACTGGCGGGACCCGACGCTGGCGAGCCAGCTGAAGGCCGAATACCCGGAGGTCCCGCTCATCTTCGACCACGGCGGCATGCAGGCGGGATGGCGGGAGACGTACGTGGAGGACTGCTGTGAGGTGGCGGCCACCCACGACGAGGTCTACCTCGAGATCGGGCTGTACTGGGCCGACCTGCTGAAGAAGCCGATGAACGACC
>JBDGPL010000018.1:0-9936 GCA_042219705.1 Halobacteriales archaeon
CGTCGACGGTGTCGGGGACGAGGTAGTTCCAGGTGGCGTCCCAGACCGCCCGCTCCTCGAACTGGAGGATGGGGTGGATCCGGTCGTGGGGCGGGTACTTCTCGACGTCGTGGCGGGGGCTGAAGAAGGTCTCGTCGGCCCGCGCCTCCTGTTCGTCCCAGCGCACCCCCGAGAGGATGCCATCGATGTCGTGGGCCTCGATGGCATCGTTCAGGGCGACCGTCTTGAGCAGGTGGTTGCCGACGTAGGTGTCGAGCAGGAACGGGAAGGTCCCCTCGTCGTACTCGAGCTTCTCGCGGACCTCCCGGCGGTTGCGGTCGTTCAGGTCGTCGACCCGGATGGAATCGCCGGGCTCGTCGCCGAGCCGGCCGACGTCGTCGTTCCGCGCGTAGACCAGCTCCAGATCCCACGCGTCGGCCCATCGCTCGACGAAGTCGTGGATGGCGGAAAAGTGCTGAAAGTGGTCGATGAACACGGCCGGCGGGCGGTCGAAGCCGAACTCCTCGGCGACCTGCACCACGAAGTACAGCGCCAGCGTCGAGTCCTTCCCGCCGGTCCACATGACCGCGGGGTTGCGGTACTGTTCGAGGCCGGTCCGGGTCACCTCGACGGCCCGTTCGACCTTGTCGGTCAGCGACGGGTAGTCGGCGGGCGACTCGCCCTCGCCGGCGGCGTAGTCGACGTCCACGTAGTCCGGGAAGCCGTCGGGCATCGGTGGGTCCGGCTACGCGACGTGGGTGAAAAAACCCGTCGAGTTGGGGTCGCGCGTCAGTTGAGGGTGAACGGCGTTCCGGCCGAAGGCTTGTCGCTCCGGGCCCGACGCCGCCGGGGGCCGTTCCGTCGGGGCCGTCGAACGCCGGGAACCGGGTTACGCCGATTTCCGGGGTCGGGACGCCGCGTCGGCCGGCCGGTCCGCCGTGCTCAGGCCGAGCAGCGCGTAGATGGCACAGAACCGCGTCGTTCCCGTGACGAGCAGGATCGCCCCGACGACGGCGACGACGACGGACGCGAGCGCCTGGCCGATGCCGAGCCACGCGAGCGACAGGACGCCGACGTACCCAGCGACGCCGACGACGAGGAGGGCGAGGCCGAGCGCCAGGCGGACGATGCGGTCGAAGGAACCGACGTTTGTCTTCATGGGTGGGTCACCGGGCGTCGATACGTCGGGGCTGACGATAACTCCGGCTGCCGATTCTCGCGCGGTGGGACTGACGAAGCCGAAGATTCCGGCGAGCCGCCGGCGTCGGGCTATCGGATGTACTTGTTGTCCCGCCAGTCCACGCCCCGACCGGCCGCCTGCTCCGACGTGCGCTCCTCGACGATCTGGACGCTCGCCGGCCGGTCCTCGCCCTCGACGATGCGGACGGCCGCCAGCTCCTCCTCGTCGCCCACGATGGCCGACAGCGTCCCCGTCTCCGCCTCGCGGGCCAGCTCGCACAGCAGCTGGAACATGGGATACTGCAGGGCGGTGTTCTGGAGGATGGCCTCCCGGTCGCCCTTGAACGCCGCCATCTCGACCAGCTTGGTCGGCTGCTCCATCTCGACCTCGCCGCCCCAGCTAGGGCCCGAGGAGTCGGCCGGCACGGGCTCGGCGTCCTCGTCCGGGACCCGCGTCTCAGCGACGGTCCCCTTGATCTGGGCCGTGGGGGTGTACTTCTCGACGGCCCCCTCGGGCGCCACGGCCCGGATGATGATCGTGTTGTTCCGCCGGGTCAGTTCGACGCCCTCGATACCCTCCGGCAGCGGCGGGTCCTCCAGGAACGATTCGACGGCCTCGAGGGGGAGCTCGATGGTTGAGTGCAGCCGGTAGACGCAGGTCGTCATGGTACCGATTCGGCCGAGCGAGGTTGGGGCGAGTTGGTCGTCGGATTGGCAACGGAGGCGCGAGCGGACACGCCTCTCCGTAGGGGCCAAGCGGATATAGGGCCTCCCCTGCGTTTCAGCCGGCGAAGCCGCGAAATGAAGTCGCCGGCCCGCGGCTCAGGCGCCCAGCGTCTCGGCCAGCTCGCCCCGGGACTCGAGCTCGGCCAGAATGTCGCTGCCGCCGACGAACTCCCCGTCGACGAAGATCTGCGGGATGGTCTCCCAGCCGCTGTGCCGCGAGAGCGCCTCGCGGAACTCCTCGAGCGACTCGAGGGCGTCCACCGTCTCGAAGGAGTCACGGTGCTTGGCGACCAGCTCGAGCGCCCGGGCGGAGTAGCCACACTGCGGCATCACGGGGGTCCCTTTCATGAACACGACGACCTCGTTGGCCTCGATGGCGCGGTCGACGCGCTCGTCGACGGTCTCCTGGTCGAGGCCGGCGTTCGGGTTGAACGTCATCGGGACCCGGAAGGGGACGCGAGGGGAAAAGCCCTTGCCCGGAGGCAACCGGCCCGATGCAGGTCGTCCGGTCGGCGAGCGGTGGACGCGCCATCCGACGCACGTATCGCACGCGGTCAGTCGTCGGCCGGGGCGGGATTCGACGCCTGGGCGTCGGCCTCGATAGAGGGCGGGTAGACGCCGCGGTCGAGCACCAGGTCGCTCCGTGGCCGGGCCATACAGGTCAGCGCGAACCGCTCTCGCTCGGCCTCGGTCAGCGCGTGGGCCGCCGGTTGGACCACCTCCCCCTCGAGCACCTCGGCACAGCACGCCAGACACATGCCGACGCGGCAGGAGTACTCCTGGGCGATGCCCTCCCGGAGACACGCCCGGAGGACCGTCTCGGTCTCGGCGACCTGGATGGTCTCGCCCGTGGAGGCGAACTCCACGGTATGTTCGGCCATTGGTCGCCGTAACACGCTGGCGGCCTTGAATCTACTCCTCGAGCTGACCGATGAGCGACTCCAGCGTCTCGATGTGGGTTTCGAACAACTCGCGGCCCTCGTCGGTGAGCTCGTAGGTGGTCTTCGGCGTCCGCTCGACGAACCGCTTCTCGACGCTGACCGCGCCGGCGTCCTCCATCCGGCCGAGGTGGCTCGAAAGGTTCCCGTCGGTCACGTCGAGCGCGGCCTTGAGCTCCGGGAAGCTCGTCTCGCCGTGCCGGTAGAGGTGGGCGAACAGTCGGAGCCGGGTCGGCTGGTGGACCAGCGAGTCGAACTCCATGCTATCGCGACAGGACCACGTAGGCGACGACGGCGTGGATGGCGTACGCCACGCCGAAGACCGTGTATCCCCAGGTCCGGAGGGCCGGCACGTTCGGCATGATGGCGGCCAGCACGAGCATCCACGCGCCGCCGAAGTAGAATGCGTACCGGTCCCGGCGCCGGATGAAGTACGCCTTCAGGGATTCACCCGTCACGAGGTAGGCCGTCCCGACGAGGCCCACGACCAGGCTGAAGATGGTTATCGCGGCGAGCCGGCCGGTCACCCCGTCGAGCACGGGGGCGAGGCCGATCGCGAACACGACGTACAACGCCGCCACCGCGGCGCCCTGGAGGAGGACGTTCGGCCTCGCGTCGTTCGCCGAGGTCCGGTCGGCGGATTGGCGGCGCCAGCTGTACAGCCCGCCGGCACCCATGAGAACGAACCACGCCACCGCGTGCCACCAGCCGGCAAGCCCCCGGAGGACGATGAGTTGGGAGGACAGGGACGCCGCGAGAACCAGCGCGCCGTAGACCAGCCACAGTCCGAACTGGCTCGGGTACCGGTCCCGCAGTCCCATGGCGTCCTTGATGCGTTCGAGCTCGGTCTGGAGCGCTTCGGGGTCGGCGTCGACGGCTCCGGTCATAGATCCACCAAGTGGTTTGTACTATTTATAACTTTGTGTTACAAAGTACCCTCGCGTTCCTCGTCACTCCTCACCGGCGACTCATGATAGATAAAGAGTTTTCTCCGCCGCCTCGCCTATCCCCGCCAATGGCCACCCACTCGGCGGACGTCGTGGTCGTCGGCGCCGGAACCGGCGGGTGTTACGCGGCCGCGACGGCCGCCCGGGCCGGCCTCGACGTCGTCGTCCTCGAACGCAAGTCCGCCGAGGAGGCCGGCCACATCGCCTGCGGCGACGCGCTGAAGGGCGCCGACCAGTTCCCGGATTCGATCCCGAAGTCGGTGCTCGAGCCGGCCTTTACGAACACCGACGTCGACCACGGCCGGTTCGAAATCCCCAGCGAGGACGTGGTCCTCGAGATCCCGGTCCCCGGCGAGCTCGCGGTCGTCGACCGGTGGGAGTACGGCCGCCGGGTCATCGAGGGGGCGAGCGACGCCGGCGCCGAGTTCCACTACGACACCGTCGTCACGGACGTCGTCCAGGACGAGGACGCCCGGGTGACCGGCGTGCGGGGACGGCGGCAGGGCGATCCCGTCGAGTACGAGGCCGGGGTCGTCATCGACGGGGCTGGCGCGATGTCCATCCTCCAGGACGAGGCCGAGTTCGACGACGCCACGTTCGACACCAACGTCTCGTATCGCCAGTTCTGCTCGGCCTACCGGGAGATCGTCCGCGTCGACGAACCCGTGCCGTGGGACGACGCGCTGGTGTTCAAACCCACGAAACGCGCGGCGGGCTACCTCTGGTACTTCCCGCGGACGGCCACCGAGATCAACGTCGGCCTGGGCTTCCAGATGAACGAACAGCCGATGCAGCTCGTCGAGGACCTCAAGGCCGACCTCCGGAACCGGCCGGAGTTCGAGGGCGCGACGGTCGAGGACAAGCTGGGCGCGGCGCTGCCGACCCGACGCCCGTACGACTCGGCCGTCGCACCGGGCTTCATGGCCGTCGGCGACGCCGCGGGCCACGTCAACCCGACGACCGGCGGCGGCATCGCCGGGGCGGCCTACGCCGGCCAGTACGCCGGCGAGCAGGCCGTCGAAGCCCTCTCCGACGGCGGCCCGACCGAGGACGCCCTCTGGCGGTACAACGAGCGCGTGATGGACCACTTCGGCGCCCGATACGCCGGCCTCGACGTCTACAACGTGCTCTCGACCGCCGTCGACGTCGACGACCTGATGGGCCTGCTGGCGGCCCTGCCCGGCGAGAAGATCGCCGAATCGCTCTACTCGGGGAGCACCGACGTCGGCCTCTGGCTGAAGCTCAAGACCGCCATCAAGAGCCTGGGCTACTGGGACGTCATCTACACCTTCTATCGGACGAAACGCCACGCCGACCGGCTCCTCGACCACTACGCCGACTACCCGAGCTCGCCGGCGGGCTTCGCCGACTGGCAGGCGACCCGGGACGACATCATGGCCGACGTCTACCGGGTCACCGGCGCCGAGCCCAAATACTGACCCCGCGGTGTGGCCGAACCCGGGGAGGTCGGCCCGTGCGCCGTGCTGACCCGGACACGCGACACGGTTAATACCGCCGGGAGCGTCCCGCTGTTCGGTGAATTAAGCCAATGCGCACAGACGGCCGTATCCGCACGAACCTCCTCGACTGGACATCGCTCACCCTGGTCATCGTCGGGGCCATCAACTGGGGCCTCGTCGGCCTCGGCCACCTCCTCGACGCCAACTGGAACGTCGTGAACCTCCTCCTCGGCGGGTTCCCGACCATCGAGGCGCTCGTCTACGTCCTCGTCGGCCTGGCCGGGATCTACGAGCTGTACTTCGCGTACCAGCTCTACGGCGCCCGCACGGTCCCCCGCGCGCCCGAGCGCGAGGCCGCCTGACCGGGTCCGACCCTTTTCGTCACGCATTCGGTCGCCGCGTCTACGGCATCCGTTGATTCGAGACGCCCGGCGTCGCCTCACGACGCCGCCACGGCCTCGATGGCGCCCGTCAGCCACCGGACCGCGATGGGGATCGACGCCTCGTCGACGTCGAAGGTCGCGCTGTGGTGGCCGCCGGGGTGGTCAGTGCCGACGCCCACGTAACAGGCCTGCCCGCCGTACTCCTGGACCCGGTTCATCAGGAAGGTGGCGTCCTCGCTGCCGCCGAGCTCGTCGCGCTCGAGCACGGTCTCGATGCCGGGGACGGTGTCGGCGACGCCGGCCAGCACGTCGACGAGCTCGCCGTCGCTGGTCGCGCTGGGCGCCTCGGCCTCGGAGCCAATGGTCACGTCACAGTCGTGCATGGCCGCCGCGGCCTGGAGCGTCCGGCGGGCGTGGTCCCGCATATACGCCATGAGCTCGGTAGTCTCGCCGCGGACCTCGCCCTCGATGTGGGCCTCCTCGGGGATGATGTTGGGCGCCGTGCCGCCCGCCACCACCCCGGCGTTGACGCGGGTCGCGCCGTCGTCGTGCCGGGGGATGGCGTAGAGGTTCTGCACGGCCGTCGCCGCCGCCAGCACGGCGTTCCGGCCGTCCTGGGGCGCCCCGCCGGCGTGGGCCCCCTCGCCCGCGAAGTCCGCCCGGAAGTGGTGGACGGCCAAGAAGCCGTCGACGCCACAGACCACCTCGCCGGTCGGGTGGTCCAGCCCCACGTGGACGCAGAACAGGGCGTCGACGTCGTCGAGGTGGCCGCCCTCGGCCAGGGGCCGGCCCCCGCCGATTCGCTCCTCGGCGGGCTGGAAGATGACCTTGAACGTCCCCGTGAAATCGCTCGCCTTCACGGCCTCGAGGACGCCGACGCCGATGGCGGCGTGGGCATCGTGGCCGCAGGCGTGCATCATCCCGGCCCGCGTCGACCGGAAGCCCTCCGCCGCCGGGACGTGGTCGGGGTCGTCGCTCTCCTCGCGCGGCAGCGCGTCGATGTCCACCCGGAGGGCGACGGTCGGGCCGTCGCCCCGCTCGAGCACCGCCACGGCCCCGGTCCAGCCGCCCCGGAGCCGCTCGAGCACGGCCTCGTCGGCCCCGTCGTCGAGGGCCCGCTGGTACCACTGCTCGAGCGTCGCCTCGTCCGGGACCGCTGGCCGGTCGTCGGCCAGCACGTCCGGGCCGAGGGAGAGGGCGTCGACACCGACGCGCTCGACGGCCTCGACGATGCGGGCGGTGGTGTAGAACTCACACCAGGCGGGCTCGGGGTGGCGGTGCAGGTCCCGGCGGAGGGCCAGCAGGTGCTCGAACTCGCCGGCCTGGGTCTCGGCCATACCTGGCTGTCGACCGGTGGTGGCTTAACGGCCACCCCTCCCGGGACGATTCAGCCGCCGGCGCTTCGGACCTGGGAGACTTCGACGGTCCGGCGCACGCCGCGCGGGACGTCCATCGACACGAGCGACCGGACGGTCTCGTCGTGGCCGGTGAACTCCAGGGTGCGCTCGTAGACCGTGTACGACCACGTCGAGTAGTGCCGGCCGTCGTCCCCGGCCGGGCGCTTCAAGAGCGGGACCGAGTAGGTGTCCGGCGGAGCCGTGTGGGGGCCGCGCAGGTCCACGCCCTTGCGCTCGGCGGCCCGCCGGAGCTCCTCGACGACGCCATCGAGCGCCCCCCGGTCGCCGCTGGTGAGCACGAGCCGGGTGACGAAGGGCATGGCCGGGCGGGAGGAGGGTGCCGACGGGCTTACCGTTTTCCCCTGAGACCGCGCCGGCGGCGGGTTTTCGTGGCCCCGGCCGCCGGGGCGACATTCTCTTAACGGCCCACCGACTACGCTGTGGTAATGATAGAGGCTACGTCCGCCGGGGCGATCCTCTACCGGGACTCGCGCGGCAAGCGCGAGTACCTGCTGCTGAAGAGCCGCCCCGGCGACTGGGAGTTCCCGA
Source organism: Halobacteriales archaeon (assembly GCA_042219705.1). Taxonomy (GTDB): domain Archaea; phylum Halobacteriota; class Halobacteria; order Halobacteriales; family Hikarchaeaceae; genus JBDGPL01. Next base: position 7,559 of record JBDGPL010000018.1, read on the forward strand.
AAGGGGGCGTCGAAGGCCAGGAGGAGCTGCAGCAGACGGCGATTCGCGAGGTCCAGGAGGAGGCCGGCATCGAGAACTTCCGGCTCATCGACGGCTTCCGGCAGGACTACGACTACCACTTTCAGGCCAACGGCAACACCATCCACAAGACCGTCCACCTGTTCATCGCGAAGTCCCAGGAGACCAGCGCCGACCTGTCCCACGAGCACTCCGACCACCAGTGGCGCGACTACGAGCAGGCCATCAACACCGTGACCCAGGACGGCCCGCGGGACGTCCTCAGGGACGCCCACGCCTTCCTGAACGAGAAGGACCTGTAGGGACAACCGCCACCGCGCCACTCGCCAGGACAGCCCACCGGGGCCGCCGACGACGCTGTCCGCGGGCAACGGTTAAGGCCGCGTTGGGTGACGTGCCGACCATGGCCGACCCCCTCCGCGTCGACGCGGGCGACGTCACGACGCTGACTATCGACCGCCCGGACAAGCTGAACTCGCTGACCGTCGGGACCCTCGAGCGGCTCGCCGAAGCCATCGAGGCGGCCCGGGAGGAGGCCCGGGCGCTGGTCCTCACCGGCGCGGGCGACGAGGCGTTCATCGCCGGCGCCGACATCAGCTACATGCAGGACCTCTCCCCGACCGAGGCCCAGGACTACGCCGAGCTCGGCCACCGCGTCGCCGCCGGGCTCGAGGCGTTCCCGGCCCCGACCATCGCGGCCATCAACGGCTACGCGCTGGGCGGGGGCTGTGAGCTCGCCATCGCGTGCGACCTGCGGGTGGCGTCCGAGCGGGCCGTCATCGGCCAGCCCGAGATCGACCTCGGCATCTTCCCGGGCTGGGGCGGGACCCAGCGGCTGCCTCGGCTGGTCGGCGACGAGATGGCCCGCCGGCTGGTCTACTTCGGCGACCGCGTGGACGCCCAGGACGCCAACGAGATCGGCCTCGTCGGCGAGGTCGTCGCCCACGACGAGCTCGACGAGCGCGTTGCCGACCTGGCCGGGGAGCTCGCCGCCAAGCCGCGCCACGCCCTGGCGGCGGCCAAGGAGGCGCTGAACCGCCAGCACGGCGGGGACCCCGAGAGCGGGCTGGCCTTCGAGCGCCGGGCCTGGAGCGGCCTGTTCGGGACCCACGACCAGCGCGAGGGGATGGCGGCGTTCCTCGCGGACCGCGAGCCAGAGTTCGAGTAGGCCGCCGACGATCAGTCCGACGGGGCCGGCCGGGACCCCCCGGCCGCCGGGACCGTCTCCTCGACCTGGGTGTAGACCAGGACCGTCCCGGCCGCCGCCAGGGCGGCGCCCACCGCGAACGGCACGACGTACCCGTAGCCGACGAGGGCACCCGCCGTCAGTGGGCCGAGCGCGACCCCGAGCCCGAACGCCATCGTGAGCACGGAGAGCTTCGTGCCGGACGCCCCTCGGCCGGCGAGGTCGCCCGCGAGCGCGAGCGACGGCGCGAACACCATCGTCATGGCGACGCCCTGGGCGATGCGGGCCGCGAGCAGCCCCGCCGAGGTGGTGACCAGCCCCTGCCAGAGGGTGGTCGGGACGAGGAACGCCATCCCGACGACGATGAACGGCCGTCGGCCGTAGCGGTCGGTCGCCCGGCCGACCGGGGCCTGCAGGACGACCTGGACCAGCACGAACGACGCGAACTGCAGCCCGAAGACCACCGCCGTCTGGTCGAGCCGGGCGTTGACGATGTTCTGCAGGGTCGAGAGGAGGGCCACGCCGATGGCCATCACGAGGGTCGCGAGGCCGAGGGTGAAGACGGGGTCGAGGAGGTGCCGACCCGTCGGGTCCCGCACGTCGATGGTGAGGTCCGAGCCGGCGCTCGCCCGCAGCTCCGGCGGGTCGGCTACCAGGACCGCCACCAGCCCGTAGCCGACCGCGGCGGTCCCCGCCGCGAGGAGGAACGCGGCCTCGAAGCCCGAGAGGCGGACCCCGACGCCCGCGTAGGGACCCGCGTTGACGACCGCGCCGGCGGCGACCGGGCCGGCACCGAACCCCAGCAGCCGGAACGTGTTGAACACGCCCATGTTCCCGCCGCGGGTGGCCGCCGTCGCGAGCTCGTTGACCAGCGCGAGCGTCGCCGGCACCGTGAACGCCACCCCCAGCCCCTGGGCCATCCGGATGACGACCAGGAGCCAGTACCGGTCGGCGAACACGAACGCAAGGTCGGTCACCGCGAGGACCGCCAGTCCGAACAGGATGTAGACCTTGCGGCGACCGGTCCGGTCGGACAGCCGGCCGGCGAACGGCTGGGCGAAGCTGTTGAGGAAGCCGAACAGCGAGAGGACGACCCCGATGATCAGCGGTTCGGTGACCCGCAGGCCGAAGACCGTCGCGCCGAGAATCGGGCCCGTTACCGCCCCGCTGGCGA
>JBDGPL010000018.1:9946-12607 GCA_042219705.1 Halobacteriales archaeon
GACGGCTGCAGGAGGCTGTTGAACAGCCCGAACATCGAGAGCACGAGGCCGGTGATGAGCGCCTCGGTGAGCCCGAACGCGCCGCCCGCGACCGCGCCGCTGGCGATGTACAGCGGCAGGACGACGATGAGGAACGAGTTGCCGACCGCGTCCGCCATCCGGGCCACGGCGAGCGCGACGACCCGGCGGTCGGTCCCGAAAACGGCCATCGCCACCGGGGTTCAGTCGGTCGCCGTATCAGGGTTGGCATTGCGGCGCGGGGGTTCCGGCCGGCCGACACCAGCAGCCTTAACGGGAGCCGTCGCCAACCGCGGCCGACATGGAGTTCTGCGACGACTGTGGCTCGATGATGGTCAAGGAGGGCGAGGTCTGGGTGTGTGGCTCCTGCGGCGCCGAGCAGCCCGTCGACGCCGGGGCGACCTACGTCGTGACCCAGGGCCAGGAGGTCTCGGAGATCATCGAGTCGGCCGGCGGTGACCAGGGCCTGCCGACGACCGACGCGACCTGCCCCGAGTGCGGCCACGGCGAGGCCTACTGGTACATGCAGCAGCTCCGCTCGGCCGACGAGTCGGAGACCCGCTTCTTCGTCTGCACGAATTGCGAGCACCGGTGGCGCGAGGACGACCACTGAGGCGGGTTACCGCACACCCCCGACAGCGTCCGCCGGGCGTCAGGGCGCCCGCGCGAACGTCAGGTAGCCGGTGTGGCCCACGCCGGCCGTCGACGGCCGCGAGCCCCGCTCGTCGAAATCCATCTCGCGCTGGATGGTCTCGTAGGATTCGACGGATTCGAGGCCGGCCCCTCGGGCGGCCTCGACGACCGCGCGGGTCCCCTCGACGAAGGGCGTGTAGGCGGCAACGCCGGCCCCGGGGCCGAGTACCGACGGGGCCTCGCCGACGACCGCGGGGGCGTCCTCGGTATCGAGCGTCAGGGCGTCGAACGGCTCGTCGTCGGCGAGCTCCTCGAGCGCCTCGCGGACGTCCCCCGTCCGGACGTTGACCCTCTCAGTCACGCCCGCCACCGCCATGTTCTCCCGGGCCACCTCGGCGAACTCGGCGTCGCGTTCGTAGGTGACCACGTCCAGGCCGAGCCGTCCGAGGAAGACCGCGAGCACGCCCGTGCCCGTCCCCGCGTCGAGTACCCGGTCCCCTGCCTCCAGGCCCAGGTGGCCGACGACCAGCCCCACGTCCCGGGGCAGCATCGGGGCGCCGGTCCGCTCGAGGTGCCGGAAGAGGGCCGGCCCGCGGACCGGCCTGACCTCGAACGCCTCGCCGAGGTGGGTCTCCACCTCGTCGCCAGGGACGACGTCCTCGGGGACCTCCAGGACGCCCAGGTCGGTCTGGAGCTCCTCGCCGGGGGCGCAGAGGAACTCCCGGCCGTCGCGGACCAGCAGGACCCTCACGAGAGCCGGTCGATGGCGGCCGCGAGGTCGCCGTCGGCGGCTTCGAGCGCCTCGCGGGCCTCGGTCGCGGAGGCGCCGGCCTGCTCGGCGACCAGCGCCACGTCGTCCTCGGGGATGTCCCCATCGCCGTCGTCGGCCGACCCCTCGACCTCCCCCGACGCCTCGCCCGCCCGGGCCTCGGGCGAGCCGACGAGCTGGTAGGTCTGCTGGCCCCGGGCGTCCATCCGGGTGATGTCCGGGTCGTCGAACACGAGCTCGGTGCCGTCGGCGAGCCGGATGACCGCCGACTCGGCGTCGAGCTCCGTGAGGTCGATACCCATCTGCTCCATCATCTTCTGCATCTTCCGCGGGTTGAGCCCGCCTCCGCCGCCAAACATGCGCGGACCGTCGGTTCCGGCCGAGAAAAGGGTGGCGCTCGCCGTTTTCGGCCCGTGGTACGCGGTCGGCCGGGACGGTCGGGGAGCCCGCCGCCCGGACGACTGGCCGGCCCGAGCTACGGTTGGTCGACGACCTCGACCGGGGCGTCGGCGCTCGGCGGTCGGAGCTCGACCGGGTGGCCGGTATGCCGGGCGTGGGTCAGCGCCCACCGGCGGGCGGGCCGTTCGGCGAGGTAGCCGTCGCCGGCCGGGCACCGCCGACAGTCGACGAGCCAGGGGGTCACGTCGTCCGGGAAGTGGCCGGTGTGGCGCTCGTGGTCGAGCGCGAACTGCTCGACCGCGCGGTTGCCCGCGAGCAGTTCCTCGAGTTCGTACGACAGGTCCCACTCCCGGCCACACCGCTCACAGGAGACGGTCGGCGCGTCGCCGGTCGGGCCGTCGTCGGCACCGTCGGACACGGTCCCGGGTAGGGACCGGACGTCCTTCAAAACGTGTGGTCCGGCCGGTCAGAACAGGCCGGTGATGTTGCCGTCGGCGTCGACGTCCATCCCCTCGGCCGCGGGTTCGGCGGGCAGGCCGGGCATCGTGAGCACGTCGCCCGTGAGAACGACGACGAACCCGGCACCGGCGCTGGGGTACAACTCCCGGACCGTGAGCGTCCAGTCGTCTTTCGGCGCGCCTTTCCGCGCCGGGTCGTCGGTCGTCGAGTGCTGGGTCTTCGACAGACAGACCGGCATGTCGCCGTACCCCTGGGATTCGAGGCGGTCGATGTCGTCCTTGGCGCTCTCGGTGAAGTGGACGTCCGCCGCGCCGTAGACCTCCGTGCCGACCGTCCGGATCTTCTCGCGCAGGGACGAATCGAGGTCGTAGAGCGGTTCGAAG
>JBDGPL010000180.1:0-2339 GCA_042219705.1 Halobacteriales archaeon
CACCATGTCGGGCGTGGTCATCGCGGTCACGATGATGTCGCCGTCGCCGACCTTGTCGAGCTGGTCGAGCTGGCCGACCACCCGGACCGCGCCCGAGGCGATGCCCGGGCTCGCGCCGAGGCCCTGCAGCAGGGTCTCCGCGGCCTCCTGGGCGCCGCCGTCGGCCGACGCGGTCGAGTTCGCGGCGGCCTCGATGCCACCCTCGCCGGCGATGGTCGTGATGGGTCGGGACTGCAGCATGTACACCTCGCCGTCGGCGATGGCCCACTCGACGTCCTGGGGGGCGTCGTAGTGGGCCTCGACGGTCTCGCCCAGCTCGACGAGGGCGTCGATCTCGTCGGCGTCGAGGACCTGCTCGCGGCGCTGCTCGTCGGGCACCTCGACCTCGACGGTTTCACCCGTATCCTCGTCGCGGACGTGCATGACCTTCTTCTCGGCCACCGTCGTCTCGGACACCTCGCCCGTGGCCCGGTCGACGACGTAGTTGTCGGGCGAGACGGCGCCGGAGACGACGGCCTCGCCGAGGCCCCAGGCGGCCTCGATGATCATCGAGGGCGCGCCCGTCGAGGGGTGGCTCGTAAAGAGCACGCCGGACTTCTCGGCGTCGACCATGCGCTGGACGACCACCGCCATGTCGACGGCGTCCGGGGCGAAGCCCTGCTGGTTCCGGTAGTAGATGGCCCGCTGGGTGAACAGCGACGCCCAGCACGCCCGGATGCGGTCGAGGAGGTCGTCGCGGCCGACGTTGAGGAACGTCTCCTGCTGGCCCGCGAAGCTCGCGTCCGGCAGGTCCTCGGCCGTGGCCGACGACCGGACCGCGACGTACGGGGCGTCGTCCCCGAGCTCGTCGTAGGCCGCCAGGGCCTCCTCGCGGAGTTCCTCGGGCAGCGGCGTCTCGAGGACGAGCTCGGTCGCCCGCTCGTGGGCCTCGGCGAGCGCCGCCGAGTCCTCGGGGTCGACGTCGACCGCCTCGAGGATCTCCTCGTCGAGGCCCGTCGCCTCGAGGAAGGAACGGTAGGTGTCGGCGGTCACCACGAAGGCCGGCGGGACCGGCAGGCCGGCGTCCGTGAGCTCGCCCAGGGAGGCCGCCTTGCCCCCGACCGACGCCAGGTCGTCCGAGCGGATCTCCGAGAGCCAGCGTACGGCCATAATGGTGTGTCCGGAGGGTCGCCGAGGCGAGTAATGAACGTTCCGACACCGGGGTCGGACGGGCCCGACGGGCCGACCCATTTTTGTCGGGGCCCCACCACCGGCCGCCATGGACTACGCCGAGACGCTCCGGTGGGCGGGGGTGTACCTCGGCCTCTGGCTGCTCGCCGCGGTCGTCGGCGGGGCCGTCGTCGTGGCGGGGGTCGCGCTCGGCGGGCTGGCGGCGCTGGGGGCCTACCAGCAGACGCCGTTCGCGCTCCGGGTCGCCTACTACCCCCGGGGCGGCCTCGCCGTCATCGGGCTCGGCCTGGTGGTTTTCAAGGTCGGCTCGACTGGAGCGCTGCTGCACGTCGTCGTCAGCGCCACCGAGGCCCGCCTCCCGTCGGCGGTCGACACCGAGGGCATGAAGAGCGACATCCTGAGCGTCCTCGACGAGCGCCTCGCGGAGATGCACGGTGACCTCCGGGCGGTCAGGCGGGCCGGGACGGATCGCGCCGGGGACGTCGAGGACTTCGAGTTCGAGTGATGGCGGCCGGCCACCGCCGCGGCACGGGGAAGAGGCAAGCTTAACCGGGACGGGCCAGCAGGTCCGGCCGATGAGCGACGCCACCGACGGGCACGCCGTCGAGACCGAGCTCAATCGCGACATCGGCCTCGTCGGGGCGGTCGCCCTCGGCGTCGGTACGATGATCGCCGCCGGCATCTTCGTGCTCTCCGGGCTCGCCGTCTCGAACGTCGGCGCGATGGCCATCGTCTCGTTCCTCATCGCCGCCGTCGTGGCCTCCTTTACCGCCTTCGCCTACGCGGAGTTCTCCGCCATCTATCCCGAGTCCGGCGGGGGCTACGCCTACGTCGCGAACGTCTTCGACACCGACCTGACCTACATCGTCGGCTGGTCGATGATCCTTGGCTACCCGGCCTCCGCGGCGTTCTACCTGGCCTCGTTCTCCGACTGGTTCTACCGGTTCGTCCAGCCGCTGTTCTCGACCGGGAGCTTCGATGCCCAGGCCGCGGTGCCGTTCTGGGTCTCCGGGCTGGTCGTGCTCGGGCTCCTGGTGGGGGTGAACCTCAAAGGAACCGAGGAGACCGGCCTGTTTCAGATCGTCGTCACGGCGCTGAAGGTCGCGCTCATCATGTTGTTCCTCTACGGCGGCCTGCAGGCCTTCGACGCCGGCGTCGTGGCCGCGTCG
>JBDGPL010000180.1:2349-6530 GCA_042219705.1 Halobacteriales archaeon
CGACGCCGCCGCCATCCAGCAGTCCGTCGCCGAGAACCTCACCAAGTACCGGGACATCGGGCTCACCTCCGCGCTGGTGTTCATCACGTTCTTCGGCTTCGAGGCCATCGCCACCAACGCCGAGGAGATCGAGGCGCCCGGCCGGAACGTCCCCCGGGCCATCTTCATCTCGATGGGGTTCGTCACGGTCATCTACACCCTGGTGGTGCTCGTGGTCGTCCTCGCGAACCACGACCCGAACTTCCTCGAGTTCCTCCGGGCCGAGGCGACCCTGTCGGGGCTGACCCCCGAGCAGTTCATCGCCGAGAACGGCGAGATCGCCATGGGCCGGGCGGCCCAGTACTACCTCGGGCCGGTGGGGTTCTACGTCATCATCGTCGGCGCGCTGTTCAGCATGCTCTCGGCCGCCAACGCGACCATCATGGCGGGCTCGCGGGTCAAGCTCGCGATGAGTCGTCGGGACCACCTGCCGCCGCAGTTCGAGGACCTCCACCCGCGGTTCGAGACGCCGTACAAGGCCGTCCTGCTGACCGGCGGCTACATCCTGGCCTTCATCTTCTTCTTCACGGTCGTCTTCGGGGGCGGCCCGGGGTCGGAGGCGGCGGTGCACGTCCCCGGGGTCGGGCTCGAGCTGCACCTGGGCATCGAGGCCATCGCCCACTTCGCGGACTTCATGCTCCTGTTCGGCCTCATCGTCGTCAACCTCGCCGTGGTCCAGTCCCGCCGACAGAACCCGGACCTCGACCGGCCGTTCCGCGTGCCGGGCGTGCCCTGGGTACCCGCCGTCGCCGTCGTCGCGAACCTCGTCCTGCTGGTGAACGTCGAGCCGTCGTCGTTCCTCTTCGGCGTCGTCGCCGAGGCCATCGGCGTCGCCCTCTGGTTCGGCGTCATCTCCGGGGCCCGGTCGGACGAGCAGCTCGAGCGCGAGACGCCGACGCTGGTCGAAGAGCGCACGCCGACCGAGCGGGACTACCGGATCGTCGTCCCGGTCGCCAATCCCGACCACGTCGCCCAGCTCATGCGGACCGCCGACGACATCGCCACCGCGAACGACGGCGAGGTCATCGTGATGAGCGTCGTCACCCTGCCGGAGCAGACCCCGCTCAGCGAGGGCCGGCAGTACGTCGACGAACAGCGCGACGTCATCGACCGCGCCATGGACATCGCCGAGGAGGCCGACGTGCCGGTGAGCGGCGTCGTCCGGATCGGCCACCACGCCGCCGACGCCATCGTCAACACGGTGGCCCAGCGCGACGCCGACGCCGTCCTTCTCGGGTGGTCGGGGACGGGCTCCCGGCGGCGGGACATCGTCCTCGGGAGTACCGTCGACGCCGTCGTCGCCGAAGCCGACTGCGACGTCCTCGTCGAGCGCATCCACCCGGCGGCTCGCGGCGAGGTCGAATCGATCCTCGTGCCGACCGCCGGCGGCCCCCACGCCGAGTTCGCCGAGGCGGTCGCGGGGGCCATCGCTCGGGCGGAGAACGCGACCGTCACCGCGATGCACGTCGTGCCGCCGGACGCCCCGGCGGCCCGGCGGGAGCGTGCCGAGACCGTCCTGACCCGTTGTGTCGATTCGATGGGCGACGTCGAAGCCACGCCCGCACTCGTCGAGGCCGACGACGTCGTCGACGCCATCGTGGCCCGCTCGGCCGACCACGACCTCACCGTCATCGGCGCGACCCAGGAGGGCCTCCTCCAGGAGCTCGTCTTCGGCGCCATCCCCGAGGCCGTCGGCCAGCGCGCGGAGAACACGGTCATCATGGCCAAACGGAATCTCGGCATCACCTCCCGGCTGAAGCGCTGGCTCCGGTGGGACTGAGCCGGGAGATCGACCGCGGGCGTCGAACCGGCGCGCTGGCTCGATACGGCCCCCCTTCCGTCCGCAATGACCGTCGACGGGACCCCTCAGGCCTCGATAATGTCGTCGCCGTCGAGGGCCGGCACCGATAGCTCGCCGTCGAGCGCGACCGCCGCCCGGCCGCCGACCTCGACGGATGCGCCGACTCGGACCCGGACCCGCCCGGGCCGGTCGACGAAGTGGCCCTGCTCGAAGCGGAGCTCATCGGGCATCGGGGCGAACGCCCCGACGTGCCGGAGGTAGCCCGCGACCGCCCCGCTGGCGGTGCCGGTGACCGGGTCCTCCTCGATACCCAGCGCGGGCGCGAAGAACCGGCCGTGGAGCGTCGCCTCGGCGTCGAGCGTGTCGAAGGTGAACGCGTAGACGCCGTCGGCGCCGACCTCGTCACACAGCTCGAGCACCGCGTCGCGGTCGACCGCGATGTCGCCGAGCGCGCTCAGGTAGTCCACCGGGACGACCAGCGCCGGCACGCCGGTCGAGGCCCGCGCCAGCGGGAGGTCGACGTCCCGGATCGACGGCGGGTCGAGCCCCAGGGCCGCGGCGGTCGCCTCGACGGTGACGTCGACCTCCCGGACCTCCGGCGCCGGTTGGCCTAGCCAGACCGTGCCGTCCGCCTCGACGGTCACGTCCAGGTCGCCGGCGGCCGTTTCGACGGTTGAGTCGCCGGGCTCGAGCGCCCCGGCATCCCGGAGCGCCGCGTGGGCCGCCACCGTCGCGTGGCCGCAGAGGTCCACCTCGGTCGTCGGGGTGAAGAATCGCAGCCGTCGGTCGGCCGTGTCGGAGGGGATGACGAAGGCCGTCTCGCTCGCCCCGAACTCCCGGGCGACGGCCTGCATCTGCGCCGGCGTGAGCCCCTCGGCGTCGGGGACCACGCCGGCGGCGTTCCCGGACAGCGGCTCGTCGGTGAAGGCGTCGACGAGGAGCGCGCGCACGGGCTGCATGGCGGTACCCGGGCGGGCCGGCCCCGTGTAGGTTCCGCCTGCGGCGGGCGAGGCCGCCGGGCCGGCTCAGTCGTCCTCGGCCGGGACGGCGGCGTCGGCGGTCTCGATGGCGTCGCCACCAGCCGCCGCTGTCGCCGGATCGCCGGCGTCGGGGGCCCGCAGCCAGAGGTCGCCGAAGAGCTCGTCCTGCTCGAGGTCGAGCCGCCCCCGGTGGGCGAGGAACAGCACCCCGAGGTAGGTCTCGACCCGGGAGCCGCCGGCGCCGTCGACCTCGGCGAACAGCACCTCCTCGCGGCCGGCGTCGAAGTGGGTCGCCAGCACGGCCCAGACGTCGTCGATGGTCGCCTGCATGTCCTCGGCGTGGGCCGTCGCGGTGACGTCGTGGGCCGTCGGCTCGTCGTCCATCCGGGCCGCGTCGTCGGCGCGGTAGTCCAGCGTCTGGGTCCCGCGCATGAACCCCGACGGCGAGCCCGAGGTGTCGTAGGTACGGTGGTCCTTCCACCACGACTGGCGCTCGTGCTCGCGGAGCTCCCGGACCAGCTCGTCGAGCGTCTCCGGCGTGCCGCCGCGGACCCGCTTGCGCTCGAGCCGGCGGTCGAGCTCGTCCTCGAGGGAGGCGATGGGGTCCCCGCCGCCGGGGGCGGCCATCGCCGGGTCGTCCCGGGGGGCGTCCCAGGCGTCGAGCGGGTCGGGTTCGTCGGGCTCGTCGGGCGCGAGCAGGGCGTCGCTCTTCAGCCGGAGCAGCACGGCCGCGTAGAACAGCGCCCGGGCCGATTCCCGGAGGTCGCCCGCGTCGAGCCGCTCGAGGAACTTGTCGGTGACCCGGACGATGTCGATGTTCCAGGGGTCGATCTCGCCCTCCTCGGCGAGCTGGACGAGCAGCTCGATGGGTTCCTCCTCGGCGTCGATGCGCTCCGTCGGCGGCTCGCCGTCGACGGCCTCCGTCATCCCGCCGTCGGTTCGGAGGCCCGACGAGGGTCGCCCCGCGTCGCTCGGCTCACCGCCGTCGGGAACGGGGTCGGTCATTCCGCTCCCTCCGACTCGTCGGCGGGCAGCGCCTCGCTGCCGCCGTCGGCCGCCAGCTCCCCCTCGACGTCCGGGGTCCCGTCGTCGCCGATGGCGATGCCGGTGACCGCGCTGATGTTGTCGTCCGGCATCGTCACCCCGATGGCGCGCTCGGAGCGCTCGAGCATCGCCGACCGGTGGGTGACGACGACGAACTGGGCGTCGTCGGCCAGCTCGTCGAGCATCTCCCCGACGCGCTCGGCGTTCGCGGCGTCGAGGAAGGCGTCGATCTCGTCGAGGGCGTAGAACGGCGCCGGGTTGTACCGCTGGATGGCGAAGATGAACGCCAGCGCGGTCAGCGACTTCTCGCCGCCGCT
>JBDGPL010000181.1:0-5539 GCA_042219705.1 Halobacteriales archaeon
ACGTCACGCCGACGTAGGCCACCGAATCGGGTGGTCCCCAGCCCAGCAGCGCGCCACAGGCCTCGGCCTCCCGGGAGCCGATGGCGGGGGCGAGCACCAGGACGTTGTCCCCGGGGCCGACCGCGTCCCGGAGGGCCGCGGCCTCAGCCATCGGCCGTCGGACGCCAGTCCGTCCCCGGGACCGCGAACTCGAACCGGGCGCCGCCGGCCTCGCTCGTCGTCAGGTCGATGCCCCAGTCGTGGCCCGCCGCGATCTCGCGGACGATGGGCAGCCCGAGCCCCGTCCCGTCCGCCGACGTCGTGAACCCCGCCGTGAAGACCTCGTCGCGCTCCGCGGCCGGGATGCCGGGGCCGTCGTCCGCCACGAAGAAGCCGGGGCGGCCCTCGAGCGGGCCGACCACGACACTCACCCCGGGACCGCCGTGCTCGACCGCGTTCCGGAACAGGTTCTCGAACAGCTCGGCGAGCCGGGATTCGTCGGCGGCGACCGTGAGGTCCCGCGGGACGGTACACTCCAGGGTCGCGTCCTCGGTCTCGACGTTGCGCCAGGCGTCACGGGCCACCGCACCGAGGGCCACCGGCCGCGGGTCCCGCACCGCTACCCCCTGTCGGGCGAGCGCCAGCGCGTCGTCGATGAGCGTGCGCATGCGGTCGAGGGCCCGCTCGGCCCGCTCGAAGTGGGCCGGCTCCCCCGTCCGCCGGGCGAGCTCGAGCTGGCCCGTCGCGACGTTCAGCGGGTTCCGGAGGTCGTGGGAGAGCGTACCGGCGAACTCCTCGAGGCGCTCGTTCTGGCGCTCGAGCGCGGCCTCCCGGCGCTTCAGGGACGTGATCTCGTGGTTGATGGCAACGAAGTTGGTGAGCTCCCCCCGGTCGTCGGCGACGGGGGCGATGGTCTGTTCGACGACGTATCGCTCGCCGTCCTTGCGCTCGTTGACGAGCTCGTCCTCCCAGACCTCGCCGGCGAGGATGGTCTCCCAGAGCGCCTCGTAGAACGCGTCGTCGTGAACGCCCGACTTGAGGATCGACGGGGTGCGGCCGACGGCCTCGTCGGCGGCATAGCCCGTGGTCTGCTCGAACGCGGGGTTCACGTACAGGATCGTCCCCTCGGCGTCGGTGATGTAGATGGAGTGGCCCGCGTGCTCGGCCGCCTGGTAGAAGGTCCGGAGCGCGCGGTCCCGGCGGGCGCGGGCGACCGCGACCCGGATGCGGTCGGCGAGCCGGTCGAACTGCTCGGGCTCGGCGCGCTGCGGGAGGTAGTCGGCGGCCCCCCGACGGAACGCCTCGTCGGCGTCGACCTCGTCGCCGCCGAACACCACAACGGGCAGGTCCGGCCGGACGTCCCGCACGGCGGACGCGAACGCCAGGTTCTCCGCCCCCAGGAGCCGGCCGTCACCGACCACGCAGTCGACGTCGTCGGGCGCCGGCGCGTCGGCGTCGACCGGCCCGACCAGCCGGTCGAGCGCGGCGTCGGCATCCGGTTCGACGGACACGGCCATGTCGTAGTGCGCCTCGAGGTACGACCCGAGCCGCCGGGCGAACGCGGCGTCGTCGACCGCCAGCACCCGGATCGGGGACGGCACGGCCGGGCCGAGCCCGACGGCGTCGTCGAGGACCGGGCCCCCGGGCCGGCCGAGCGGCTGCCGGCTGGCCATCAGTCCCCGTCGAACCCGGTCGAATCGTCCGGGCCGTCGGCCTCGAGGTCCCGGAACGCCGCCTCGAAGTCGGCCTCGCCGAACTCCTCGATGGCGTCCGACGCCTCGGCCTGGCGGGCGTCGATGCGGTCCGACAGCGCCTGGAACTCCTCGCTCTGTTCGAGCTCCGCCGCCGTGTACTGGGTCTCGAGCGCGGACCGGGTCGCCACCAGCTGCTGGAGTTCGCGGACCGCCTCGTCGTACTCCGACCGGGCCAGCATCCGGTCGACGGCGTCGTGGAGCTCGTCGCTGTTCACCGGCTTGGTCAGGTAGTCGTCGAACCCCATCCCGATGACGTCGAAGTCGGGGGTCACGGCCGAGACGATGACGACCCGGCAGTCGAGGCCCTCCTCGCGGATCGTCGCGAGCACCTCGTCGCCCGACAGCCCGGGCATCCGCCGGTCGAGCAGGACGACGTCGACCGCCTCGTCGAGCGCCTCCAGGGCCGCCGAACCGGAGTAGGCGGTCCTGACCTGATAGTCGTCCCCCAGCCAGGCCGCGTAGAGGTCGGCGAGGTCCACCTCGTCCTCGACGATCAGTACGGTCGCCGGTGTCGAATCAGTTGCCATGGTACGTGGATCGGGTCGGGCGTCGAGGGTCAACCATCGGTGCCCTCCAGGTCGGTTTCGGCGCCGCCGTCGGTCCCGGCCGGCCCGTCGCTCCTGGGGAAGGCCGACACGGACGCCCGCGGCAGGGCGATGGCGACCCGGCTGCCGCGGGGCGACCGCTCCTCGATACGCACCTCGCCGCCGGCCAGCGTCACGGTCCAGTGGATGAGCCACAGTCCCAGCCCGCTCCCATGAAACAGCGGGGTTTCCTCGCCCTCCTCGATGACCCGGCGCTCCGCGACGGGGATGCCCGGGCCGTTGTCGGCGACGGTCACGACGACGGCGTCGTCCTGGGCCTCGGCGGCGACCTCGACGACCGGCTCGTCGGTGTCGTTGTGCTGGACGGCGTTGTTCAGGAGGTTCCGGAAGACGGCCGAGAGCAGCTCGTTGGCCCGGACCGTGACCGCCGGCAGCTCGCCGTCGACGGCGAACTCGGCCGCGGGATACGACGCTTCCCGGGTGCGCACCTCGTTTTGGAGGACCTCCGCCAGGGAGACCGGCTGGAGCTCGAGGTCTGAGTCGCCCACCACCACGGCGACGTACTCCCGGGCGATACCGGTGAGCTCGACCACGTGCTCGCTCGCGGTCCGTACGCGTTCGAGGGCCGCCCGGCCGTCGGCCGTCTCGACGTGGTCCGCGAGCGCGTCGAGCCAGCCGAGTACGACGTTCATGTCGTTGCGGATGTCGTGCCGGACGACCCGGTTGAGCACCTCGAGGCGCTCGCGTTCGGTGGCGAGGGCCCGGCGCTCGGCGTCGAGCTGGTCGGCGCGCCGACGGCTGTGACAGGAGAAGTACCCGACGAGCAGCCCGCCGGCCGACCCCGCGGTCACGTTGTTGGTGATGACGTAGAGCCCGTCGACCAGGAAAACGCCGTGGCTCTGCTCGTAGACGATGACGATGACGCCCATCAACCCCGTGACGACGCTGCCGAAGGCCCACCAGCCGGCCACCCGGGCCACGTACCGGCGCTGGAGGTCGGTCGTGGCGATCCAGCGGCCGCCGAGGACGGTGACGAACGACATCGCGAGCGGGAACCCGGCGCCGACCACGAGGGTCACCGGGTCCCGGTGCTCGGCGAGGAGGTGGTCGACGGCCGTGGCGGCCAGGCCGACCCCCACGAGGGCGATCGCCACCCCGAGGAGCTGCCGAAGCCGGTCGTCGGACGGAGCGGACATCGAGACGGGCCGGCCAACGGCCAACCCCGATATAAGTGCCCCGCTGCCGGCTCACGTGGCCCGGGTCCGAACCGCCGGCCGCCGAAGCCAACGACTTTGAACCCGCCCGCCGTACTCGGCCCCATGACCCACCTCATCGTCGGCGGCGGGCGCGTCGGGCTCCGAACGGCCCGGACCCTCGCCGAGCAGGGCTACGAGGTCGTCATCGTCGAGGAGGACCCCGAGGCGGCCCGCCGGGCGCGGGAGGCCGGTTTCGAGGTCGTCGAGGGCGACGGCGCCGACGGCGACGTCCTCGAGGCGGCCGGCCTCGCCGACGCCGAGGTGGTCGCCGGGCTGACGGGCGACCTCAACGTCAACTTCGCGGCCTGCATGCTCGGGGTCGAGCACGGCACCCGCACCGTCCTCCGCATCGACGAGGACTACAAGCAGGCCATCTACGAGAAGTACGCCGACGAGGTCGACGAGATCGTCTACCCCGAGGAGCTCGGCGCCATGGGCGCGAAGACCGCGCTGCTCGGCGGCAACTTCAACACCATCGCCGACCTCACCGAGGAGCTCGAGCTGCTCATCGTGACTATCCCCGAGGGCTCGCCCGCCATCGGCGAGCGGGTCACCGCCCTCGACGAGGCGATGGGGTTGGACCGGGCCCGGGTCTACGCCCACAGCCGGTCCCGGGAGTCGCTCACCATCCCGCTGCCGGGCACGGCGGTGGCGGCGGGCGACCAGGTGGCGCTCATCGCCGAACGCGATGCCGTCGACGACGTCCGCGCGACGCTGCTGGGCGAGTCGGCCGCCGCCTGAGCCGGGACCCCGTCCGGCCCGCTTTTATCGCCGCCACCCCGAGACCGTCGCATGCAGGGAACCGGTGTCGCACTGGTGACGCCGTTCACCCCGGACGGCGACCTCGACGAGGCGGCCCTGACGGCCCTCGTCGGCGAGCTCGAGGCCCGCGGCGTCGACTTCGTCGTGCCGTGTGGGACGACCGGCGAGGCCCCGCTCCTCTCGGCCGACGAGCAGGCGCGGGTCGTCCAGCTGGTGGCCGACGCCGCCTCGGTGCCGGTGCTCGCGGGCACCGGCCAGCCCGGGCTGCGACGGACCGTCCGGGCGACCGTGCGGGCCGCCTCGGCGGGGGCCGACGCCGCGCTGGTCGTGACCCCCTACTACTACGCCCACGACCAGGACGCGCTCGCCGCCTACTACCGGGAACTCGCCGACGAGGTCGACCTGCCGGTCTACGCCTACTCCATCCCCAGCCACGCCGGGATCGCGATCGAGCCCGGCACCGCGGCCGAGCTGGCGGCCCACCCCAACATCGCCGGCCTGAAGGACTCGAGCGGCGACCTCGACGCGCTGCAGGATGCCGTCGCACGCACCGATGGCGAGCCCTTCGAGGTGCTCATCGGCCACGGCGGGCTGTACGCCCACGGCCTGGAGATGGGGGCCGCCGGCGGGATCCTCGCGCTCGCCGACGTCGCCCCGGAGCGGGCGAGCGCCGTGTACGACCGCCACGCCGCGGGCGAGCCGGCGGCCGCCCGACGTATCAACCGCGAGCTCGCCGCCCTCGACCGGGCCGTGACGGCCCGGTACGGCATCCCAGGCCTGAAAGCGGCGATGCGGATGCGGGACCTGCCCGGCGGGTACGCCCGGGCTCCCCACCGCCCGGTCGGAAGCGAGGCGGAGGCCGAGCTCGAGCGCCTCGTCACGGCGGCGGAGCCGGGTGAATGACCTGGGCCGCGCTGTTCGAGCGGGCGGAGGCGTACGACGTCACCGAAGCGCACGTCCGCGACCGCCTCGCCGCGCGCCGCGACCGCCGGGAGCGGGCGAGCCACGACGCCGACCGCGCGACCGGCCCGGGGGGCGACCCCGATTGAGCGCGCCGATGGCCCGGGTGGTCGCGGACGCCGACGTGCTCGCCGCCGACCTGCTCTGTGGCGGCTCCGCCCGGGAGGCGCTGGACCTCGTCCGGGCCCACGACTGGGTGACGCTGGTCGCCAGCGAGCCGCTGCTCGACGACGCCGCCACGGTGGTCGCCGACCTGGCAGACGGCGATCTGGCCGACGACTGG
>JBDGPL010000181.1:5549-9908 GCA_042219705.1 Halobacteriales archaeon
GGCGGCCGCGGCCGACCTCGCCGAGGGCGTCGAGCACCCCCCGGGCGACCACCCGGCCCTCGCCAGCGCCTACCGCGGCGACGCCCGGCACGTGCTCAGCCTCGACGACGTTCTCCGTGGCGCCGAGGCCGCGGTGGCGGTCCGGACGCGGGTCGAGACCAGCGTCAAACACCCGGCCGCCTTCGTGCGGCTGTTCGACCCCGAATCGATGTACGAGGTGCTCGTGGGCGGCGAGTACCCCGGTCCGGACCGGGACCCGCGCGGGTGAGGAGCGAAACGAGCGCCGACCCCCCGTCACCGGGCGCCCTTGTGCTCCGCGGACTCGCCGGCCAGCCAGTCCGCGAACGTCGCCAGCGCCCGGCCGCGATGAGACACCGCGTTCTTCTCCTCGGTCGACAGCTCGGCGAAGGTCCGGCCGTCGTACTCGAAGACGGGGTCGTAGCCGAAGCCGCCGTCTCCCCGGGGCTCGACGATGGTCCCCCGGACGGCGCCCTCGAAGGTCCGCTCGGTCTCGCCATCGCAGTAGCCAACGACCGACCGGAACGCCGCCGCGCGGTCGTCGAGCGGCTCGGCGAGCCGCCACACGCCGGCGAGGCCGATGGTGCCGTAGACGTACGACGAGTAGGGGCCGGGAAAATCGCCAAGGCCGTCGACGAAGAGGCCGGAGTCCTCGACGAAGACCGGCGAGCCGTCCCCCGCCGCGTAGGCGTCACGGGCGCCGTGGGCCGCGATGGTCGCCAGGTCGTCGGCCTGCAGCTCCGGGTAGTCGTACGCCCACGCCTCGACGCCGTCGACGACGTCGGCGAGGTACGCCCGGGCCTCCCGGACCTTGCCCTCGTTGGTCGTCACGAACCGGAGCATACGCGGTCGGGGGGTCGGCGGTGGAAAGCCGGTTCGGTTCGCCGGCTCAGTCCTCGACGACGACCTCGACGGGCTCGTCGTCCTCGACGTCGGCCGGCCGCTGCTCGCCGCTGCGCTCCCGGCTGAGCAGGATGCCGACCACGGCGAGGGCCACCCACGACCGCCAGTTCGCGAGGTTCAGGGTGTACCCCACGCCGAAGGGCTTCTCGACGAGCATGCCCTCGCCGGGCTGCCAGTAGGCGGCGAGCAGCCGGCGGAGGCTCGGTCGCTCGAAGTTGTAGGGGATGCCGAACAGGCTGCCCGAGCTGGGTTTATCTGCCATGCCTTCCGGTAGGCGTCTCGGCGATAAGACAGTTTGGACTCCCGGCGGGGCGAGGCGGACGGCCGGACCGGGGTCCCGGTGGGCGACACGCACACTGACGGCAGACGGCTGACCGAACACCGGTGCCCGGCTCACTCCGCCGACTGGTACCGGCCGCGGCCCTCGATCTCCGCCAGCCGGTCGAGGACGGCCGGGTCGCCCGCGTCGGCGTAGGCCGCCTGCATCGCCGCCACGAGCGGGTCGGGCTCGTCGGTCGTTCCGGCCAGGCTCTGGGCCAGCACGTGGAGGTCCATGGCGAAGTCCTCCACGTCGTGGGAGTGGTAGGCCAGGCCGAAGTCGATGAGGGTCGGGTCGCCGTCGACGCGGACGTTCCGGACCGTCGGGTCGCCGTGGACCAGCCCGGCCGCGTGCAGCGTGGCGAGGTGGCGGGCGACGGTCCGGACGGCCGCGGCCGTCGGGTCGGCCCGGAGGTCCCGCTCGCCGACCCGGCGGACGACCAGCGTGGAGGTGTACGGGTCGAGGTCCCGGACCGTCGGCGTGGGGACGCCGTGGCGGCGGGCCTCGGCGAGCAGCCGGGCTTCGGCCGCCGTGCGCTCCCGGCGGAGCCGGGCATCGAGGGCCGGGTGGCGGTAGCCCTTCGGCACGCGGCGCTTGGTCACGAACCGGTCGCCGACCTCGACGACGGCCTCGGCGCCGCGGACGGTTTCGCCCGCCGGCCACCCGACGGCACCCGGGTCGTCCGTCCGCCAGGTCACCGGGACCTCGTCCGGGCGGAACGCGGGGCGAACCGCCGAGTCCTCGATGGCGACCGTGTCCCCCGCGGCGGCCATCTCGGCGCCGAGGACCGCGATCATGCCGGCGTTGTCCCCGAGCAGCGCCGGCTCGGGCGCGAAGAAGTCGGCCCCGCGGGCCGCGCACATCGTCTCCAGCATCCCCCGCAGCCGCGAGTTGTTCCCGACGCCGCCGCCGAGCACGAGCGCGTCGCGGCCGGTCAGCGAGAGCGCCCGCTCGGCCACCTCGGTCAGCATCGCGAAGGTCGTCTCCTGCAGCGAGAAGCAGACGTCGGCGAGGTCGGCGCCGTCGTCGTAGGCGTCCTGGGCGGCGCTGGTCAACCCGGAGAACGAGAAGTCCATGCCCTTGACGACGTAGGGCAGCTCGATGAGGGCCCCGCCCTCGGCGGCGTCCTCGACCTTCGGGCCGCCGGGATGGTCGAAACCGACGTGGCGGGCGAACTTGTCGATGGCGTTGCCCACCCCCGTGTCCATCGTCTCCCCGAGGACGCGGTACCGGCCCGCCCGGTAGCCGAGGACGTGGGCGTTCGCGCCGCTGGCGTTCAGGCCGACGGGGTCGGGAAAGCCGGCGCGGTGGCGGCCGATCTCGAGGTGGGCGACCATGTGATTGACCCCGACGAGGGGCACGTCGAGCGCCTGGGCCAGCGTCCGGGCCGCCGTCCCGCAGATGCGCAGGCACGGCCCGAGCCCCGGCCCGCGAGAGAAGGCGACGGCGTCGACGTCATCGGCGGCATCCAGCACCCGTTCGATGACCGCCGGCAGCGCCTCCTGCAGGTGCTCGGCCGCCTCGCGGGGGTGGATCCCGCCGGTCGCCGGCTCGTAGGGGTCGGTCTCCAGGATGGCGAGTTCGTCCGCCTCGGCGTCGAAGACGGCGGCTGACGCCGCCCAGGCGGTGCCCTCGATACCGAAAACGCGGGTCATCCGGCGGGGGCGGGACCGCCCGGCGCGGGGCGGGGTCGGGACGTGGCCATCGTCGGTACGCCCGGGCGTGGACGGCCGGCGGGCAAGACGACTTCGGTCCTACCGCCAGCAGGTCCACCCGCCGTCGACGACGAGGGCCTCCCCCGTCACGTACGCCGCCAGGTCGCTGGCGAGGAAGACGGCGGCGCCGGCGACGTCCTCGGGATCGGCGAACCGCCCCAGCGGGACCTGCTCGACGATCGCCGCAGCCTCTTCGGCCGCCGCCTCGGGGTCCTCGGGTTCGCCGCCGAGGAGCGTGTCGACGGCGCCGGGCTGCAGCGCGTTGACGCGGATGCCCCGGTCGCCGAACCCGTGAGCCAGCGCCTTGGTCAGCGTGGTGATGCCGCCCTTCGAGGCGGTGTATGTCGGCCAGTTCCCGTTGCCGAGGAAGCCGTCGATGCTCGAGACGTTGACCACGCAGCCGGCCACGTCGCGCTCGACCATCGAGGCGATGGCGGCCTGGGCGCCGAAGAAGGTGCCCTTCAGATTGACGTCCATCAGTCGGCGGTAGTCGGGTTCGGCGACCTCGAGGAACGGCTGGCGGTGCCAGACGCCGGCGTTGTTGACCATGACCGTGACGCCGCCGAAGGCATCGGCCGCCTCGACCGCGGCCCGGAGGTCGGCGACGTCACTCACGTCGCAGTCGACGAAGGTCGCCGACGCGTCGGTGTCCGCTTCGACGGCCTCACGGGTCGGGCGGCCGCCCTCCTTCGGGTCCTCGCGGACATCGGCGACGACGACGTCGGCGCCGTGTTCGGCGAACGCGAGCGCGATGGCCCGCCCGATGCCCGAGCTGCCGCCGGTGACGACCGCCACCTCGTCGGAAAGGAGTCCCATAGTGAGGGGGCGCCCGCCGGGCGCAAGAAGATTCGTCTCCGATGCGTCTCCCCGCGGCCGCGGCAGGCCGTCGCGGGACGCCGTTCGCGACCGCCCGCGAGGAAGGCGGTCCCTACAGCCACTCGGTGTAGCCACACCGGCCGCAGTGGCGGCGGTCGTCGTGCTCGGCCAGGAAGGCGTCCTCGCACTCGGGACACCGGGGTTTGTCGGTCGTGCCGTCCTCGTCGTAGAACGCGTTGCGGGCCGTCATTCCCCGGGCTCCTCGGCGGCCGCGGCCTCGGCCCCGTCGTCGGCCTCTCCGGCCTCGATTTTGTTGCGCTCGAGCATGTGGTCCTGCTCGACGTCCTTGGCGAACGCCGGGCTCTCGTAGACCTTGGCCTCGCCGTAGGTCGTCCGCATGCCGAACTTGGTGTCCAGCTTTCTGATGACGACCTCGTCGGCGTCCTTGTTGAGCCGGGCCGCCAGGCTGTCGCGGACCGCCAAGCGGTCGGGGGTGGCCTCGACGTGGCTCACCCGGAACGTCACGTCCGTCCGGTGCAGCATCGGGTTCTCCTCCTCGTCGACGACGGTGATCTCCATGGTCAGTTG
>JBDGPL010000182.1:0-9208 GCA_042219705.1 Halobacteriales archaeon
ACCGGGAGGCGGCGGTTCGGGCGCTGCTCGACGAGTGGCTCGAGACGCGGTCGTAACGTGACCGTTGTCGCCCGGTGTTGACTGGCCGTAGATTGCGGTCGGCGGACCGATCCGCGGTCCGTGTTCGATCCGTTAGCGGCTCCCCCAGCCCGGCCTGGTGGCCGCCGGCCCCGTCGGGGGTCGAGGTCTCCCCACGGGGGACCCCCCGGTCCCGCGGGGGTTTGAACGACCTATTCTCAAATATTGGGAATGGGTACGGCCGTCTGCTTGCGATCTCCCGGAGCCTTTTCCACGGCTTGGGAATCGCTGTCCCGGTATATACTGGGTCGACTCGTAGGGCTACCTGTAAGGAGCGAAACCAAATGTCGACTTCACAGCCCCAACGCGGGTTGAACACCTTTCAGAGCAGAATTGCCGGGTTCACCGTCACCGGCCAGGCCCACAGCCTGAGCGCGTGGTTCGTCCTCGCGCTCCGGCTCATGATGGGCTATGCGTTCGTCCACGCCGGCTGGGCCAAGGTCACCGAGGCCGGCTGGTCGGCGAGCGGCTACCTGCTACACGCCGTTCCCGCGGCGAGCCCGTTGTACGGGACCTTCCAGTGGATGGGCCAGACCGCCTGGTTCGCCGACTTCCTGGCCGTCGCGGTGCCCTACGGCGAGCTCGCCATCGGCCTCGGGCTGCTGTTCGGGGTCCTCACCCGGCTGGCAGCGTTCTTCGGCGCCTTCATGATGCTCATGTTCTACTTCTCGAACTGGAGCGTCGAACACGGCCTCATCAACGGCGACTTCGCCTACATGCTGGTGTTCCTCGCGGTCGCGGCGTTCGGCGCCGGCCGCATCCTCGGCCTCGACGCCATCATCGAGCGATACGAGGTCGGCGGCCGGCCGCTCCTCGAGCGCTATCCGGCCCTCGGATACCTCCTCGGCTAAGCCTCCGGTCCCCCGTTTTCCGCCTGCCCGGTTCCGGTCGCCGAGCCCGGCTGCTCTGCAGCCTCGTCCTCCGCGTTTGGTCCGGGAGCGGCCGACGACCCCTGGCTGGCCGGCCGCGTTTGTCGGCGCTCGACCGCCCGTCGGGCTCGGTCCTCACGCAGCCCCCGAGCGACCGCCTCGCGGAGCTCGTCGGCGTCGGCCGCGTCGAGGTCGTGGGCGGCGGCCGCCCCGCTCGCGGTGTCGACCCGGAGGGTCGCCAGCGACCGCCGGCGCTGCAGGACCGTGGCCGTCGTCCCGACCGTCTGCACCCGGTAGAGCGGCACGACGGCGGTGGTCCGCCGCCAGAAGCCCGACCGGACGAGGAGCGCCCGCTCGCCGAGCGCGTACCCGCGGTGCGTCCAGGTCAGCTGGGCCGCGACCGGGGTGGCCGCCAGCAGCGCCAGTCCTAGAAACCACGGCACCGGTCGCCAGAACTGGTCGAGGGCGAACAGCCCGACGGTGGCCAGCACGGCGGCCGCGGCATACCGGACGACGTACCGCCGACGGGCCCGGGCCGGCGGCCGGACCAGGTCGAGCTCCGGGAAGGTCTCGACCGAGCGGGCCAGGGCCACGACCCGGTCCCGGTCGGCGATGGGCACCGCCGCGGCCGACTCCTCGCCGGACTCCGGGCCGTACCCGGCGGTCTCGATGTCGAGCGCCGCGAACCCGAGCCGTCGGGTGGCCGGGTTGTCGCGCAGCCGCAGGCGGTGGACCCGGTCCAGCGGGATCGAGCCGCTGAACCGCCGGAGCAGCCCGCGCTCGTACCGTAGCGTCTCCCGTCGCCGCCACAGCCGGAACCGGTAGAACCGCGCGGTCAGCAGCGCGGCGTTCCCGAGCACGCCAGCGACCGTCAATGCCGCCGGCTGGGCGGCGGCCGCGAGCGGGGCGAGCGGCGCGACGCCCACCCCCGGACCGGCCGCTCCGGGGAGCACGCCCAGGGCGGCGAGGGCGACGAAGCCGAGGGCACGCCAGTCGACGGAGGTCACCGAGAGCAGGGCCAGCTCCGCCGTGGTCATGGCATAGAGGGGCTCCCCGGTCGCATCCGGTTCGTCATCGGAGGCCACGGAGGGGTCGTGGGCGGCCGACTCGCCGGCCGACGGCCGTTCGCCGTGACGGTCGACGCGTTCCTGAAGGTCCCGGGCGACCGCCAGGTCGACGTACCGGAGCCTGGCCTCGGTCCCGGCGCCGCCGGCGGTCTCAAAGCGCACCTCGGCCACGCCGAGCAGCCGCGGCGCCAGCCCCTGGCGGACGTCGACGTTCTGGATCCGGCCGAGCGGGATCTCGCGGGTTCGGCGGGACAGCACCCCCGAGGTGATGTCGAGGGAGTCGGCGGTCAGCTCGAAGGCGAACCGACGGTGATAGGCGACCGCCCAGCCGACCCCGGCGACGCCGGCCGCGGCGACGGCGCCCGCGACGAGGGCTGGATCGAGGTCGAGGTCGGCCGCTGCGTTCAGGACGAGGCCGAGGGTGCCGACGCCGACGGCCCAGCGGACGCCCTGCTGCAGGCCCCGGTAGGGGATGGAGCGGGGGTCGAGCCTCATGTGGCGTCGTCGGCCTCGCCCTCGATGGCGAGTTCGCGGAGCCGGTCGCGAAGCTCGTTCGCCCGGGCGGGCGTGAGCCCGGGGACACTCACGTCGGCGCCCCGGGAGCCGGCGGTGTACACGACCGTGCTGGCCAGCCCGGTCGCCCGCTCCAGCGGGCCCCGCCGGGTGTCGACGTGCTGGACGCGGACGTAGGGGACCACGGTCGAGACGTGGACGAGCACGCCGCGCTCGAGGTAGAGGGCGTCCGCCCGGAGTTCGAACCGGAACCGCCGGTGGCGGAGGAGGGCGTGGACGGCGCCGAAGCCGGCCAGGCCGACCCCGACGGCCGGCGCCGCGAGCGACGGGACGGGCAGGAAGCGGCCGGCGACGGCCACCACAACGGCCGCGACCGCCGCGAGGGCGACCGCGTGACCCACCCAGAGGAGCGCCGCCCGCGGCTCGAGCGATTCCATGCGACGTGTCGCCCCCCGACACCTAAAAGCTCTCGTGGGTCCGGTCGCCTCGCGGCCGTCGCCGTCGAGCCGTTGATATGGCTGCCGGTCCTCGGACCGCTCATGGCCGCGGCCTCGCTGGGCAGCCGGTTCCGTCCGAGCCGCGAGCTCGCCCTCGTCGGCGGGGCGCTCCTGGCGCTCGAGGCCCTCGCGGTGGCCGTCTTCGTCCTCCTCGCGCCCGTCACCGTCCACGACCCGCTCATCCTCGTCTACCCGCTGGTGTGGATCAACGTCGGCCTGTGGGCGGCCTGGCGGACCGAACCGCCGGCCGCCGCGGGCCGCCGGCGGCTCGCGGTCGGCCTGCTGGCCGTGGCCTACTTCGCCGTCCTCGCCGTCGTCGGGGGGCTCGTCGACCTCTCGCATCTGTCCCACGGCCACGTCCACGCCCCCCGGCTCCGGATCGCTTACGCGACCTTGCCGCCGGGGTTCGGCCCCGCGCTGCTCTACTCGGGGCCCCTGGTCGGCCTGACCCTGCTGCCGTACAAGGTCGTGGGCTACCTGGCGCTCGCGTACCTCGTGTACGCGACGATGCTCGAGGCGGCCGGGTCCGCCCTCTCCGGCCTGCTGGGGCTGTTCTCGTGCGTCTCGTGCGCCTGGCCCGTGCTCGGGACGGTCACCGCGGGCCTGTTCGGCAGCGGCTCGGCGATCTACGCGTTCGCCCTCTCGGAGTCGTACCTGCTCTCGACGCTCGTGTTCGTCTCGGCCGTGGCCTTGCTCCGGTGGCGGCCGTCCTTCGGGTCGCCGGCCGCCGCTTCCGGAAGGGCTTAACCCGCGCCCCGACGACCGCGACCGCATGACCTCGGCCGTCGCCGCCAGCGACGTCCGCAAGGCCTACGGCGGGACGACCGCGCTCCGGGGCGTGAGCCTCGACGTGGCGCCCGGGGAGGTGCTCGCCCTCATCGGCCCGAACGGGGCCGGCAAGACGACGCTGGTCCGATGTCTGACCGGGACGACCACCCCGGACGCCGGGACGGTCTCGCTTTTGGGCACGTCCCCGAGGGAGGCCGACGCCAACCGCGTCGGCCTGCTGCCCCAGTCCTTCACCCCGCCCGCCCGCCTCACGGCTCGGGAGCTGCTCGCGTACTACGCGGGGCTCTACGACGACGCCCGGGCAGTGGACACGGTCCTCGGCCAGGTCGGCCTCGAGCAGGCCGCCGGCACCCGGTATGAGGACCTCTCCGGCGGCCAACGCCGCCGAACGCTCGTCGGCACCGCCCTGGTCAACGACCCGGACGTGCTGTTCCTCGACGAGCCGACGACGGGCATCGACCCCGCCGGCCGCCGGGCGGTCTGGTCCCTCGTCGAGGCCCTCGCCGACGGCGGGACGACGGTCTTCCTGACGACCCACTCGATGGGGGAGGCCGAGCGCCTGGCCGACCGCGTCGGGCTGTTGGTCGCCGGCGAGCTCGTCGCGTCCGGGACGCCGGCCGAGCTCGTCGCCGAATATGGCGGCGGGAGCCGGCTGGTCGTCGAGACCGCCGCGCCCGAAGCGGCCAGGGACGCCCTCGACCACCTCGAAGCGACCGTAACCGATGGCGCCGTCGTGGTCGAGCGGCTCCCGGCGGGGCGCGTCGGCGAGGTCGTGGAGGCGCTCGAGCGCGTTGGGGTGGGCTTCGACCGGCTGGCGTGGGCCGAGCCGGACCTCGAACGGGTCTACCTCGAGCTGGCGGGCGGGGCCGCCGACGCGTCATCGCCGGCGGGAGACGCCCGTCGGGAGGTGGGGCCGTGAGTCGGGCGGGACGCCTGCGGGCCGAGTTCATCGCCGCCGGACGGTCGTTCCTCCGGCGGCGCACGGCGGTCTTCTTCACCTTCCTGTTCCCGGTCATCCTGGTCGTCATCTTCGGGGCGCTCGTGGGCTCGGGGGCGGGCGGGAGCCTGTTCGCGGAGCCGCCGGCCTACTACGTCCCGGGCTACCTCGCGGTCGTCGTGCTCTTCACGCCGCTGTCGCGGCTTTCGGCCACCGTGGCCCGCCACCGCGAGGGACGGCGCTTCGAGAAGCTCGCGACGACGCCGCTGTCCGCCGCCGAGTGGCTGGCCGCCCACGGCCTCGTCAACGTCGGGCTCGTCGGCGTCGCCGGCGTCATCGTACTGGCCCTCTCGGTGGGGCTCGCCGGCGCCCGGTTTTCGCCCTCGCCGCTGCTCGTGGCGTTCGTCGTCCTCGGGACGACGGTCTTCGTGGGGGCCGGCGCCGTCATCGGCCGGCTGGCCAGCTCCCAGGACGGGGCCGTGGCGGCGAGCAACACCATCGGCCTGCCCCTCGTGTTCCTCTCGGAGACGTTCGTCCCGCCGACGCTGCTGCCGGCCTGGTTCCGGCCCGTGGTCGCGCTCTCGCCGCTGACCTACTTCGCCCGCGGGACCCGGGCGGCCATCACGGCCGACGGGCCCTGGGGGCCGCCGCTGGCAATCCTGGCCGGCCTCGCGGTCCTCGCAGCCGCGGTCGGGACGTGGGCGCTCCCCTGGCGGACGTGAACGCTTTTGTCGGTCGGGGGCGAAGGACCGACGATGGAGTCAGTCCGGAAGGGCCTCCGGGCGGGGGAGATCGCCAAGGACACCTACGGGCGCCTCGAGTGCTCGGAGTGTGGCGTCCGCCTGGGGAAGAAGGACGACGATGAGGGACTGGGGTACGTCCGCTCGTGTCCGGAGTGCGGCCGGGTCTGGCGCCGCGTCGACTGATTCTCCCGTTCGACCCGACGTCGGCGGGGTCGCGGCGTCGACCGATGGTCGCCGTGGGCCGGCCGAGCAAACTCATCGGCGATCGGCGGCCGCGGCCCGCTCGACGAGCCGCTCCGCCTGGCGGACCAGCGGGGCGTCGACCATCTCGCCGTCGACGGTGAACACGCCGCGGCCGTCCGCCTCGGCCGCCTCGCGGGCGTCGAGGACCCGGCGCGCCCAGGCCAGCTCCTCCTCGTCAGGGGCGAACGCCTCGTTGATGGGTTCGACCTGGGACGGGTGCACCGCCGGCTTGCCGTCGAAGCCGAGGCGCACGGCCTCGCGAGCCCGGGCGCGGAGCCCGTCGAGGTCGTCGATGTCGGGGTAGACCATGTCGATGGCGTCGACCCCGGCGGCCCCGGCGGCGAGCACGACGTGCTGGCGGGCGTGGGCCACCTCGTGGCCGTCTGCCGTCCGGGTGGCGCCGACGTCCGCGGCGAGGTCCTCGGCGCCGAAGAACAGGGCGTCGGTGGGGCTCGCGGCCGCGATGGCCTCAGCGTGCAGGATGCCGGCGGCGGTCTCGACGAGGGCGACCACCGGGAGCTCCCGGCCGCGTTCCTCGAGGAGCCGGGCCAGGGTCCCGACGTCCCGGGCGCGGTCGACCTTCGGCAGCATCACGCTGTCGAGCCGGGCGTCCGGGCCGAGCACGGCCGCGAGGTCGTCGTCGGCCGCGACGCCGGCAGGGTTCACCCGCACGCAGACCTCGGCGTCGGGGTCGAACGACGGGTCGGCCAACACTTCGCCCACCGCCTCGCGGGCGGCGTCCTTCCGGCTCGGGACCACGGCGTCCTCGAGGTCGAACACGAGGACGTCGGCGCCGACGCCCGGCGCCTTGCGGAGCATCTCGGGCCGGTCGCCGGGGGTGAACAGGAGGCTGCGCCGGACCATGGTCGGGACCACGGCCGGCCGGCGTTTGAGTGTTTGTGGGCCAGTCAACTGGTCGACGGCCGGTCCGCGCCACCAGCCCGGCATCCGACGGTGAAGCGGCGGTTTCAGTCTCCCCAAGGCCCTTTCCCGCGGCCGTCCAACCGGTCGAACGAGGCCCACCCGTCGAGTTCCGTTCGGCACCCTGCGCCCTCCATGAGCACCGTCCCGCGGTCCATCGAGCCGTTCGTCGAGGCGTGGCCCCGGCCCGTCGCGCTCGCTCGACGGGCCCGCGCGTACTGGTACGTCTGGCTGGTCCTCGCGGCCACGGCCGTCCAGACCGTCGCGCTGTGGCGGGTCCTCGGCCCGCTCCCGCCGGGAGCCTACCCGCCGCTCAAGGACTCGGTCATCTTCGAGTACATCGGGTGGTACCTGGCGGATGGCGGCCGCCTCTACGTCGACGTCTGGGAGATCAAGCCGCCGCTGCCCTTCGAGCTCACCGCCGTGCTGGCGCTGCTCGCCGACGGGGCCGTCCGGCGCTACCACGTGTTCGTCCTCGCGGTCACGAGCGCGGCCGCGGTGGGCTGTACGCTCGCCGTCGGCCTCCTGACCCACGAGCTCACCGGCGACGAGGCGGCGAGCGTGGCCGCCGGGCTGGCAATGTTCGCCCTCCCGGCCTTTCACTGGCGGGCCGCGTTCGGGTTCAAGGCGAAGTACTTCGTCCTGCTGTTCGGGCTGTTGGCGGTCTACCTCGCGCTCCGCGACCGCCCGTTCCTGGCCGGCGCGGCTGCGGCGGCCAGCACCGGGTTCTGGCAGCTCGGCCTCGTGTTTCCCGGCCTGGCGCTCGGCCTCGCGTTTCAGCAGCGTGGCTGGCGGGGCGTCGGTCGGACGGCCGTCGGTGGCGGCCTCGTCACCGCCGTCGTCCTGGCGCCGGTTGTTTGGTGGGGAGCCGTCGACGCGATGTTGGCCGAGGTGGTGGTGACGCCGCTGCTCGTGACGAACGACGGCGGCACGGTGCTGTCGCAAGCTCGACTCGCGGTCCGGCTCTTCGGCCGGACGCTCCCGCTCGTCCTCCTCGGTGCGGGCGGCCTCCTCGCGGGCGTCGGCCGGGCGCCGCGACGTCGGTGGTGGGCCGCCGTCGGGGCCGGTTGGTTCGCCCTCCAGGTGCTCGTCCTGGACCTCGACCTCTACCCGGACCTGCTGCCGGCGTTCGCCTTCGCCGCCCTCGGCCTCGGGTTCGTGCTGGGCGACCCGGACCACCGGCCCGTCGCCGTGTACGGGCTCCTCGCGGCGATGGTCGTGCTGAGCCTGGTCACGCTCGGCCCCCACGCGGCCGCCTCGCCGACCCATCCCCCCGCTCCGTCGGCGATCGAACCCCCGTACCACGGCGAGGAGCGCCCGGCGCTCCTCTGGCGAACGGTCCGCACGGAGACCTGCCGGCCCTTCTTCGGGGCGACCCAGGGGAACGTGGTCGCCATCACCGGCGGCTCCTATGCCGACGAGACCTGTGGGGCGCTCGAACCCCTCAGCGAGGCCCTCGTCTCGCGACTTCAGGGACGGCTCGACGGCGGCCGGGCCAGCGGCGTCACGACGCCCAGCCCGCGGGCGGTGGTCCCGGGCTGAGGTCAGCGGCCGTCCATCGCCCCGGTACTGGCCGGTGGCCGGAGCAGCACGGTTAATTGGCCGACCGGCGTGCACGGACCCATGCCGGGGCGCTACTACGGCGAGTTCGCGGTCGGCGAGACCATCGAGCACGACAAGCGGCGGACCGTCACGGAGGCCGACAACCAGCGGTTCTGCGACCTGACGATGAACCAGCAGCCGCTGCACCTCGACGCGGCGTTCGCCGCCGGGACCCAGTTCGGCGAGCGGGTCGTCAACGGGCTCTACACGATGAGCCTCGCGGTCGGGCTCTCCATCCCGGAGACGACCGACGGGACCATCGTCGCCAACCTGGGCTACGACGACGTCGAGCACCCCGCGCCGGTGTTCCACGGGGACACGCTCCGGGCCCAGTCGACCGTCACCGACAAGCGCGAGACCAGCGACGGCGAGCGCGGCGTGGTGACGATGCACGTCGAGGCGTTCGTCGTCGACCGCGACGGCGAG
The DNA here is from genome assembly GCA_042219705.1 of Halobacteriales archaeon. GTDB lineage: Archaea > Halobacteriota > Halobacteria > Halobacteriales > Hikarchaeaceae > JBDGPL01. The sequence goes on from JBDGPL010000182.1 coordinate 8,686, forward strand.
GGCGGCCGGGATGGCGAGACGCTGGTCTGTGCGCTCGATCGGACGGTGCTGTCGTTGAAGGCGGAGTCGAGCCCGTAACGTCTTACGAGAAGGTCACCTCGACGCCGACGGTTCCGGATAGACCGAGGAGACTGGCTCCCGCATCCCCGGTGATGGTCCATGAGTCCGGCGACTGGAGTGACGACACGACGCTCCAGAGCTTCGAGGAGACCTTACTCTTGATGCGCTGCTTGAGCTGCTTCAGCCATCCGGTGAGCTTCGAAACGGCGGCCGCGATCGTGCCACTCGCCGAGCTATCCCTCGCTGAGACGATCGCCTGTAGGGCTTCCACCTCGGCGAGCATGTCGCCCGCCGCCCGTAGCGATCCCAGCAGGACCTCTTGGGTGCGGCCTTCGGCGTCCGAAGCGACCTGGCCGGTTTCCCAGAGCTCGTCGAGGGTGCTCATGCCGGCGATCAGCACGTCGCAGTCACCCTGAACGGCGTCGACGAACGCTACGAAATCAGCTCCCAGTTCGAGCTCCTC
>JBDGPL010000183.1:0-7041 GCA_042219705.1 Halobacteriales archaeon
CACCCACTCGCAGTTCTTCGACTACTACGACCACGGGACGACGCTGCGGCCGACGAGTTACACCGTGGACACGGTGATGCAGTGTCAGGCCCAGCGGGGTATCGTCGAGCTGGACTACTCGAACCACGAGCCGGGGCTCTACATGTTCCACGCCCACCAGTCGGAGTTCGCCGAGCTGGGCTGGATGAGCTTCTTCGACGTCCGCGACGGAGTGAACTGAGATGGCGGACGAGTCGGCCGCCGGGACCCGCGCCCGCGACCGGGCGCCCGACCGTCCCCTGGGCCTGCCGCGGTGGGCCGGAGCGCTCATCCCGCTCGTCCTGCTGGCCCTCCTGCTGGGCGTCCTGCTCGTCGGCCACCCCTTCGCCGGCATCCAATCGGGGGCGCCGCTGCCCGACGTCACCGTCTCCCACGCCACGCTGCCGGACGACGAGACGGTGGTCCTGCACGTGACGAACAACGGGCCGGCGCCGGTGACCGTGAGCCAGGTGCTCGTCAATGAGGCCTACTGGAACTTCGAGCTGACCAGCGGCGGCGAACCGGTCCGCACGCTCGGGCCCGCCCAGTCCGCCCGGTTGACCATCCCGTATCACTGGACGGCCGGCTGGGACCTCGAGGTGGCGCTCGTGCTCGCCGACGGCGCGACCGTCCACCACACCATCGTGGCCCCGGCGGTCTCGCCGGGCATGACGCTGGACGTGCTCGGACTCCTGGCCGTCATCGGCGTGATGGTCGGCGTCATCCCGGTCGCGCTGGGGATGCTCTGGTTCCCGTTCATGCGCGGCCTCGGCGACCGCTGGCTCCACGCCGTGCTGCTGTTCGCGGCCGGCGTGCTCGCGTTCCTCGCGTTCGACGCCGGGTTCGAGGCGTTCGAGGTGGCCGAGTCCGTACCGGGCGCCTACGGGGGGCCGCTGCTCGTGGTCCTCGGCGTGGTCGGCGCGGCGCTACTCGTCCAGGCCGTCGCCGCCAGGGGCACGGCCGGTGACGAGCCCGCCCCCGTGACGGTGGCCTACCTCGTCGCGCTCGGCATCGGGCTCCACAACCTCGCGGAGGGGCTGGCCATCGGGAGCGCGTTCGCCCTCGGCCGGGTCTCGCTGGGCGCGTTCCTGGTCATCGGGTTTATGGTCCACAACGTCACGGAGGGTCCGGCCGTCGTGGCCCCTATCGCCAGGGAGGAGCGCCCGTCGCTGTGGCACTTCGTCGCGCTCGGCGCCGTCGCCGGCGCGCCGGTCGTCCTCGGCGGGTGGATCGGCGGGTTGGCGTTCTCGCCGACGCTCGGTGCCCTGTTCCTCGCCATCGGCGTCGGCGCCATCGTCCAGGTCGACTGGGAGATCGCCCGGATGGTCCGCGCCCGGGGTCGCCTCGGCACCGCCACGAACCTCCTGGGCTTCCTGGTCGGGTTCGCGGTGATGTACGCGACGGACCTCCTGGTCGCGCTCTGAGCCGCCAGCGGACCCGCCGTGGCGACGGTGACCCCGGCCCGGGGTGAAGGGTTATAACCGCCGTGGCCGTTGGTTGGGGACCGCTCCGGGACGGCCGCGCCATGTCATGGACGTTCTCCCCCTACGTGCTCCCGAGCCTGTTCGCGGGCGTCCTCGCCGCCGCCGTCGCGGCCTTCGCGTGGCGCCACCGCACGGAACGGACGGCCCGTCCGTTCATCGTGCTCCTGGCCGCCAGCGCGTGGTGGGCCGTCGCGTACGGCATCGAACTCGGCTACACCGACCTCGCCAGCATCGTCCTCTGGGACAAGATCGCCTTCGTCGGGTCGGTCGCCGCGCCGGCCGCGTTCTTCTGGCTGGCCGTCGAATACGCCGGCTACGACGACGACCTGCCCGCGTGGACGCCGGCCGTGCTCGTGATCGAGCCCGTCGTGACCCTCGCGCTGGTCTGGGCCTATCCAGGGTCCCGGTGGGTGTGGTCCTCGATCAGCGTCACCGACGCCGGTCCGCTCGTCCTCCCGGTCATCGAGTTCGGACCGTGGTACTGGGTCAACTACGGCTACTCCTTCGTGCTCGTCGGGTCGGCCCTCGTCCTCATCGGCGTCGTCCTCGTCCGCGGCAGCGGCATCTACCGCCGCCAGGCCGCATTGCTCATCATCGGGGCCATCGTGCCGCTCGGGGCGAACCTGGTGTACAACCTGTTCCCGGAGCTGAGCCCCTTCCCCGCCATCGACATGACCACCTTCGCGATGGCCTTCATGGGGGCGGTGTACGGCCTCGGGCTGTTCCGGTTCAACATGCTCGACCTCGCGCCGGTGGCCCGGGGCATGCTGCTCAGCGAGGTCGGCGACGGGTACGTGGTCGTGAACGCGAACGGCGCGGTCGTCGAGGGCAGCGAGGTCGGCCGGCGCGTCGTCGAAACGGACGAGGCGACGTTCGGCGGCGGATCGCTCTCCGCGGGCCGGCTGGCGACCCTCAGCGGCCAGATCGTCTCGGTCACGGTCGACGGCACGGAGCGGTCCTACGAGATACGGACCCGGCCGGTGACCGACTTTCGCGACGAGCGGGTCGGGACGCTGCTTGTCTTCCGAGACATCACTGAGCTCGAAGTAATCCGGCAGCAGGAACAGCGGGTCGCCGTGATGAACCGGATCCTCCGGCACAACCTCCGGAACACCATGAACGTCGTCGAGGGCTACAGCGAGCTCCTGCTCGAGTCGCTGTCCGGCGAGGACCGCGTGTATGCCGAGCGGATCGCCGAGCGGGCCGCCCGCATGACGTCGATCAGCGAGAAGGCCCGCCACTTCAGCGCCGACCTCGACGCCACGGGGCGCCGCGAGGCCGTGGACGTCGTGCCGGTCGTCGAGTCGGTGGTCGAGCGCGTCGGGTCGGCACACCCGGCCGCGACGGTATCGTGCGCCGGGAACGGCCCGGCCAGGGCCCTGGTCACGGGGACCGGCGACCTCGCCATCGCCGTCGAGTACGTGATCGAGAACGCCATCGAGCACCACGACCGCGAGGAGCCGACCGTCGAGGTCCGCGTCGAGACCGACGACGTGGCGGTCGTCATCACCGTGGCCGACGACGGACCCGGCATCCCGGCCATCGAACTCGAGGCGCTCGAGGCCGGCTCGGAGACGTCCCTCACCCACGGCAGCGGGCTGGGGCTGTGGATCGTCTACTGGGTCGTCTCCCAGTCCGACGGCGAGCTGACCTTCGAGGACAACGAGCCCCGGGGCACCGTCGTGACCATGCGGCTGCCGAGGGCCGGATGACGGCCGCGGGCGGCGGGCTTTTCCCGGTCCCCTGGTAGGTCAGGCCGTGCGCGAACGATCGTTCGAGGTCCGGCTGTGTGCCCACCTCGAAGCGAGCGGCGACCTCGTGGCTCGGCAGCTCGGGGCCGGCGTCGCCCGGCCGGGGAACCGGGTCGTCGACGTGCTCCGGGTCGACCCGGGCCAGGGCTTCGAGGCCCGGCGGCGGCTGACCGACGCCGCCATCCCCGAGCTCGCCATCGCGGCCGACGTCGGGGCGGGCCGAGCCCGCCCGGCCGCCGAGGCGGTTCGCGCCCTCGAGGTGCATCCTCGACGGGCCCGCGCCGCCCTCGATCGCGCGGTCGACGTCGGCTTCCTCGAGGCCGAGCGGCGGGGCGGGCGGACCTTCGTCAGGCAGGTCGCCCGCTACCCGGACTGGTTCGCGGGGCTGACCGCCATCGAGAACAAGCCCGACCTCGACGCCCCCGGCGACCTCGACCGCCAGCTCCGGACCGACGTCGCCCTCGCGGTGGTCGACCGGGTGGTCCTCGCGACGGCCAGCCACGTCACCCGGGCCCACCTGCACCGGTGGCCCGACGAAGTGGGCGTCTGGCGGTTCCACCCCGGAACCGGCGACCTCGAGGTCGTTCGCGAGCCCGCCCGGCTGGCCGTCGACGGACCCGGTATCGAGCTCCTGGCGCGCCGACCGGGACGCGACGTCGTCCGGCTGGTCGACGCCGAGTCGAAGGCCCGCGCCCGCCGCCGGCTGGCCGAGCGGGCCTACGGGAAGGGCTGGCGGCCCGGGCCGCCGGTCGGCTGCGGCCACGCCGACGTGGTCGACGTGGCCGGGGTGGGCCTCCCCGCCTGCGACCGGTACAGCCGGCTCGTCGAGCCGGCGCGGGACTGCGGACCGGACTGTCCGGCGTTCGTGCCGGGGGACGCCCCGGCCTACGACCCACGCGAGCTTCGGGATCGGCACTCGCCGTGGGTGGCCGACCCCGACGGGCTGTTCCGCCGGCAGGCGTCGCTCGAGCGCTACGCCGAGCGCCCTCGTCGAGGGTGAGGGGGCGGTCGGGTCAGTCCCGCAACGCCGCCCGGAGCCTGGAGAGACCGAACAAGACGGCTGAGAACACCACGGCGAAGGTCGCCGACTCGAGCAGGTTCACCCGGCCATCGAACGCCAGCTGGAACCCGACGTAGACCGCGAGCGCGACGACGAGCGTCACGGCGAAGGCCGTCGTCCGTCGGTCGACGAGCTCGAACGGGTCGAACCCCATTCGTCGCCCCCGACCACCCGAGTGTCGATAGCTGTTCCGCTCGCTCAGAGCTCGTAGGCTTCCCCGTCGACCGCGAGCGGCTCCTCGAAGGCCTCCTCGGGCGGGTAGAAGTGGGCGGCGTGGACCAGCCGGGTGCGCCCGGCGCCGAGCTCCTCGGCCAGGTCGAGCGCACCCTCCCGGGTGAGATGCTTGGTCCCGAAGGTGCGGGGGACCCCGGCGTCGTCGTGGTGGGCGCCGCCGAGCGGGTGGCGCTCACAGAGCTTCGCCGGGACGATGGCGTCGGCGAGCAGCAGGTCGGCGTCGGCCAGGACCGCCCGGGAGTCGTCGGGGACGTCGTAGGAGGTGTCGCCGGTGATGGCCAGCCGGCCGCCGGTGGCCGGGTCCTCGACCGCGAGGCCGTAACACGCGAGCGGCGGGTGGTCGACCGGGACCAGGGTCACCTCGAGGCCACAGACGTCGAAGGCGTCGAACGCCGCGGCGTCCTCGACCGTCACCCGGTCGAGGTAGTCGTATCGCGACCGGACGGTGTCGGCGACGGACTCGCCCGTGGCGGGGTCGACCGCCTCGGCGGCGTAAACCGGGAGGGACTCGCTCCGGCGGTAGAGCCGGTAGGCGTTCCCCAGGCCGTCGAGGTGGTCGAAGTGGATGTGGGTGATGACCGCGGCGTCGGGCAGGTCGACGTCGTGCTCGAGGAACTGCGCCCGGAAGTCCGGCGAGGCGTCGACGAGGAGCGACTCGCCGGCGTCGCTCCTGACGTGGACCGAGAACCGCGAGCGCTCGACGTCGCGGGCCCGGGCCGCCTCGCAGGTGCCACAGTCACAGCCGACGGTCGGCGTCCCGGTGGTGTCGCCGGTCCCCAGCAGGGTGACCTCCATCGGTAGCCACGCGGTCGGGGGCGGGCGGCTAAAACCCGCGGGTCGCCGGTGGTGGCCGGCCGCGAACGGCGCCCGGCTACCCGTCCATGACCGACGGGTCGAGCACGCCCAGGTGGCGCAGGTTGCGGTAGCGCTCGTCGTAGTCGAGGCCGAACCCGACGACGAACTCGTCGGGGATGTAGAAGCCGGTGTACTCGACGTCGACGTCGGTCTTCCGGCGGGCCACCTTGTCGAACAGGACGGCGACCTCGACGGAGTTGGGGTCGTGGGTCTCGAGCTGCTCGAGGAGCGTCGAAAGCGTATAGCCCTCGTCGATGATGTCCTCGACGACCAGGATGTCCTTGCCGGCGATGAGCTCGGGCTCGAGCCACCGGATCTCCGCCTCGAGGTCCCCGCCGTCGCCCCCCGTGTACCGGTCGGCCCGCACGACCCCCTCGCTGAACGGCCGGTCGAGGTCGAGCCGGGGGGTCAGCGCCCCGAAGAACCGCATCGCGCCCTTCAGGACGCAGAGCGCGTAGAGCTCGGCACCGTCCTGCTCCCGGTAGGTCCGGGAGATCTCGTCGGCCATGCCCTCGATGCGGCTTTCGATCTCGCCCTCGGGGACCAGGATGGCGTCGAGGTCCGACCGGTACTCCGCCTTGACCCGGAACTGCTCGACCGAGTAGGGGGGCCGGTCCCTGACGTCGACCGGTGGCGTTCGCATTCGGGCGGCCCTTCGCCGACCCGGAACATAAAACGCCTACTTGTGGGGCCGGGCGATCGTCGGGGCCCCTCGACGCCGGGGCCGCCACCGGGAAACCGGCGTCACCGGTCTGCCTCGGGGACGTCGTCGTACAGCGCCTCCAGGCGCTGCCGGAGCGGTCCCGGATCGGTGGTGTACGCGAGGTGGGAGTCACAGTCGCAGTCCGAGGCGCCGAAGCCGTCGACCCGCTCGCCGGGGAGCGACCGCGCCACCGCGCATTCGATGGCCGCCCCGGCGGCGGTGTAGACGTCCCTGACCGACGCCGACGGAAGCAGGTAGTCGATATGCCAGTGGCGGGTGTCGGCGTCGCCCGCGGCGACCCGGCGGTGGCGCTCGATCCGCGCGAACCCGCCGGGGCCGAACGCGCTCCCGGTGTAGGCGTAGACTCCGGCGGGGAACGCGCGTTCGCCGAGCGCGCCGACCCGGATGGTCGTCGGTGCCGCCACCCGGAGGAGCAGGGTGTACGTCCCGTGGTCCACACCCATCGCTGAGACCGCCCCTCGGGTCAAGGTATCGGCACGGCCGTCCGGGGCCCGGACATGGGCGTGCCACACCAGCCGGCCTCACACCGGCTCGAGGCGCGTGAGCGCCCGCTCGTACGCCGCGTCGACGCGCGCACGGACGTCGTCGCCGAGGTCGCGGCGCTTCTTGACGTCGTAGCCGTAGACGCCCGGGCCTTCCCGGAGGAACTCCTGGTCTTCCTCGCGGGCGGTGACCATCTCCGAGCGGAGACGGGTCATGCCGGGTTCGTCGGCGTCGACGAGCGAGGCGTAGTCGCGCTCCAACCACTCCTCGGCGCCGATGGCGTATTCCGCCTGGACGGCGTCGCGGTAGCGCCCCGGCAGGACGTTGTACGCGCAGAAGGGAACCACGCGCCCGTCGGGCATGGCGTAGTGGATGTCGCACCGCTCGACCCGGTCGACGTCGTAGTTGTACGGGTCCATGAAGTGCATCATC
>JBDGPL010000184.1:0-5009 GCA_042219705.1 Halobacteriales archaeon
GAGTTCAAGCGGACCTACCGCTACATCGTCCGGGAGCTCAAGCTCGAGGTCCAGCCCGCCGACCCCGAGAACTACGTGAGCCGGTTCGCCACCGACCTCGACCTCAGCCCCGAGGCCACCCGGCGGGCCCGGGAGCTCCTGCGGGCGGCCAAGGAGGAGGGCGTCCACAGCGGCAAGAGCCCGGTGGGCCTCGCCGCGGCCGCCGTGTACGCGGCCGCGCTGCTCACCAACGAGAAGGTCACCCAGGCCGAGGTCAGGGAGGTCACCGACGTCAGCGAGGTCACCATCCGGAACCGGTACCAGGAGCTGCTCGAGGCCAGCGACACGGTGGCGGCCACCGCGTAGGCCGGGCCCGCGGCGCGGCGGAGCGACCCTCCCACTGGACACCGCGAACCCGTAGCCATTTCTTTGCCGACCGCCCAGGCGGGCCCATGCGCGACTTCAGCCGGCTCGACGCCTACCTCGACCGGAGGGACCTCGACGGGTACCTCGTCGACGCCGACGGGGCCGACCCCACCCAGCGGTACCTCTCGGAGTTCGACGCGCCCGACCCGTTCCGGACGCTCTACCGGCCGGCCGGCCGCAGCCTGCTCGTTCGCGGGCTCGAGTACGCCCGGGCCGAGGCCGAGAGCGGCGCCGACGCCGTCCGGCGGCCGACCGACTACGGCGCGAGGCCCGAGGTCGACGGCGAGGCCCTCCACGACGTTATCGCGTCCTTCCTGGCCGAGTTCGAGGTCGACGCCGTCGCCGTTCCCGAGCGCTTTCCGGTCGCGACGGCCGACGCGCTCCGGGCCCGTGGCGTGACCGTCGAACCCGACGACGAGGACGTCGTCGGGGCGCTGCGGGCCCGGAAGGCCGACGACGAGATCGAGGAGATCCGGGCGGCCCAGCGGGCCAACGAGGCCGCGATGGGCGCCGCCGAGACGCTCCTGGCGGCGGCCGACGTCGAGGACGACCGGCTCGTCCACGAGGGCGAGCCACTGACCGCCGAGCGGGTGAAGGTGGCCATCGAGCGCGAGCTGCTCGACCAGGGCTACGCCCTCGACGAGACCATCGTCGCCGGCGGCGAGCAGGGTGCCGACCCCCACGAGCGCGGCCACGGGCCGCTGCCGGCCGGCGAGCCAATCGTCATCGACGTCTTCCCCCGCTCGAAGGCGACCCGGTACCACGCCGACATGACCCGCACCGTTGTCAGGGGCGAGGCCTCGGCCGCCGTTCGCGAGCGCTTCGAGGTGACCCGGCGGGCCCTCGAGGCGGGCCTCGACACCGTCGAGCCGGGCGTGGACGCCGAGGCCGTCCACGACGCAGTCTGTGACGTCTACGAGGCCGCGGGGTACCCGACACTGCGGTCGGACCCGAGCGCTGAAACGGGGTTCATCCACTCGACCGGCCACGGGGTCGGGCTCGCGGTCCACGAAGCTCCCCGGATCGGCCCCGATAGCGAGGTGCTCGAACCCGGGAACGTCGTCACCATCGAGCCCGGCCTGTACCACCCGGACCACGGCGGGATGCGCCTCGAGGACCTGGTCGTGGTGACCGACGACGGCCACGAGAACCTCACCGACCACCCCTACACGCTCCAGCTGGACTGAGAGGGGCCGGGACGGGGTCGCCGGACGGCGGCCAAGCGAACCCTTTTGCCCGCGGGTGGGGTACGGGCCGGCGATGGAGCTGCTCGTCGTCGGGGCGGGCGCCGTCGGGCGGTGGTTCGCCGACGTCGTCGACGCCGACGTCGCGTTCGCCGACGTCGACGCCGCCGTCGCGGAGGCGGCCGCCGCGGCGATCGACGGCCGGACCGCCGACATCGCCGGCGACGCCCGGTTCGACGTGGTGGCGGTAGCCGTGCCGCTGCCCGCAGCGGTGGCGGCCATCGAGACGCACGCCTCGCGGGCCCGCGGCGCGATGGTCGACCTGACCGGCGAGATGGTCGGCCCGGTCGCGGCCATGGGCGAGAACGCCCCCGACGCCGAGCGGCTCAGCCTCCACCCGCTGTTCGCGCCGGAGAACGCCCCGGGCCGGATCGCGGCCATCGTGGACGCCCCCGGCCCCCTCACCGACGAGGTGCGGGCGGCCCTCCGCGAGGCGGGCAACGAGCTGTTCGAGACCACGCCGGCGGCCCACGACCGGGCGATGGAGACCGTCCAGGCCAAGGCCCACGCCGCGCTGCTTTCGTTCGGCCTCGCGGCCGACGACGTCGACCCGGCGTTCGGCACCCCCGTCTACGACCGGCTGGCGGCGCTCGTCGATGAGGTCACCGCCGGCGAGCCACGGGTCTACGCCGACATCCAGGCGGCCTTCGACGGCGCCGACGACGTGGCCGCCGCGGCCCGGGCCCTCGCCGAGGCCGATCGCGAGACGTTCGAGCAGCTGTTCCGCGACGCCGGCGGATGACGCCGGCCCAACGCGAAGCCGTCCGGGACGCCGCCCGATACTTGCGGCAAATCCGGCCCATCGACCCGGCCGCGGTGACCGAGTACGTCGAGGGCCAGCCCCACCCGGCGGCCGTCCGTCGAGTGCTCCGCGAGGACGCGCCGACGCTCGGCCTCATCGAGCGCGAGGACGGCACCTTCGTGCCCGTGGGCGAGGCGCCAATCGAGCCCCTCGACGGGCCGGTCGAGGCCCTGCCCGAGCGGTACGACCGGGTCGTCGCCGGGCGGCTGGCGGACCGGTTCGGGCCGGACTGGGCGACCGGCGAGCCCGGCGAGGAGCTCCGCGAGGCGATCCGCCAGCTCAAGGCGGACTACTACCGGAACCGGGACGTCGCGTACGGACCGACGGCCGCCCTCGGCTACGCCGTCTACCACCTCGCCGATTACTACGCCGCCGTCCAGTACGTCCTCTCGACGCTGGCGGACCGCGGCCTGCTGGGCCGGACACTCCGGGTGTTGGACGTCGGCGCCGGCGTGGGCGGGCCCGCCCTGGGACTGTTCGACCTGGCGGGCGACGACGCCCTCGTCGACTACCGGGCAATCGAGCCGAGCCCGGCCGCCGAGGTGCTCGCCGCGCTGCTGGAGGCGACCCACCGGAACGTCCACTGGACCGTCGACCGCTCCACCGCCGAGGCCGTCGAGCCCGACGGTCCATACGACGTCGTGCTGTTCGCCAACGTGCTCAGCGAGCTCGCCGAGCCCGAGGCCGTCGTCGAGCGCTACGCGGAAGCCGTCAGCGACGAGGGCGCGCTGGTCCTGCTCGCGCCGGCGGACCGGGAGACGGCGACCCAGCTGCGGGAGGTGGAGCGGGCCGTCGAGGCGGCCAGCGGGCTCGGCGTGTACGCGCCGACGGCGCGGCTCTGGCCCGACGAACGGCCGGGCGACCGGTGCTGGTCGTTCGACGTCCGGCCGGACCTGGCGGTGCCGGAGACCCAGCGGGCCCTCGACGCGGCCGGCGGTGGGACCGGCGAGTTCGTCAACGTCGACGTGCAGTTCGCCTACGCCGTCCTCCGGCCGGACGCCGAGCGCTGGCTCGACTGGACCCCGTCGGCCGATCGCTACGCCAAACTGGCGGACAGCGAAGCCCACGTGACCGAGCGCGTCGACGCCGCCGCGGTCAAGCTCAGCCACGATCTCTCGGAGGGGGGCCACCCCTTGTTCCTCGTCGGCGACGGCTCCCAGCGGACCGACCACTACGCGGTCCTGGCCCGCGAGACCGGGCTCAACGACGACCTCCGGACCGCCGGCTACGGCGATGGACTGGCCTTCGAACGGGTGCTCGTGCTCTGGAACGACGACGAGGGCGCCTACAACCTGGTGGTCGACGACGAGACCGTCGTGGACGCCGTGCCGGCCGGCGCGCCCGGGAACGACCGCCGCGAGCCCGCGTAGGTGGGCTTTTGCCCGCCCGGAGGCTTCCCCCGTCATGGACATCCTGCTGACCAACGACGACGGCATCGACAGCCCGGGCATCCGGGCCCTCCACGATGCCCTCTCGGCGGTCGGCGACGTGCTCGTGGTCGCGCCGGCGACCGACCAGAGCGCGATCGGTCGGGCCATGTCCCGGGAGGTCACCGTCGAGGAACGCGAGCTCGGGTACGCCATCGAGGGGACGCCGGCGGACTGCGTGGTCGCCGGCCTGGAGGCCATCGGGCCGTACCCGGACCTCGTCGTCGCCGGCATCAACCGGGGCGCCAACCTCGGCGCGTACAGCATCGGGCGCTCCGGGACGGTCGCCGCGGCCATCGAAGGCGCCTCCTTCGGCCTGCCCTCGATGGCCGTCTCGCTCTACATCCCCGCCGATGATTTCGACGAGGCCGAGCCGGCCGTCGAGGCCTACGACGAGGCGGCCAGGGCGGCGTCGTACCTCGCCGAACAGGCCATGGAGGCGGGCGTGTACGACGACGCCGAGTACCTCAACGTGAACGTCCCGCCGACCGGCGGCGACCCCGCGCCGATGCGGGTCACGCGGCCCTCTGAGACGTACGACGTGACCGCCGCCCACCAGCCCGACGGCACCATCAAGCTCCGGGACCGCATCTGGGACTACATGGAGGCCGGCCTGCTCGACGAGCCCACCGGCACCGACCGCCGGGCCGTCATGGACGGCTTCACGAGCGTCTCGCCGCTCGTCGCCCCCCACACGGTCGAGCAGCACCCGGCGCTCGACGCGGTGGTCGCGGACTATCCGGCGGCGTGACCCGCCCGCCCGTCGGCTTTCTCGAGCACGGCAACCCACTGGTCGGCGAGGCCGTCGGCGTCCGGGTGTCCGTAGCTGGCCTGCGCGACCGTCCACGGCGTGCCGACGGTCGCCATCCGTAGCCGGTCGATGCTGAACAGCCGGAAGAGGAGCGTCGGCCCGACCTCGCCCCCGTACTCGCAGTGGAAGACGCGATACGCGAGCCCGGGGGCGGGGTCCTCGCGGTAGGCGAAGACGTCGGCGGTGCGGTCGAGCTCGGGCGCGTAGTTGTCGAGGATCGCCGTCGCGTCCGGCGTGGTCACGTGAGCGAGGTCGGCGAGGAACTGCCGGACGCCGGCCATCGAGCCGGCGAGTCCCAGTTGGGTCCCCACGGCCATGGC
>JBDGPL010000185.1:0-5877 GCA_042219705.1 Halobacteriales archaeon
CGACCGTCCGGGGGGCCACTACGCCGGCCGGCCGTGCCTGGTAGATGCTGCCGTCCGTCGCGTAGAGCAGCTGGGCGTACTCGTCGAAGCGCACCTCGCCGTCGACCGCCGCCCGGAGGTCGGCCGCGAGGGCCGCGTAGGCGTCGACGTCGGGGCCGCCGTGGCGGTCGAAGTGCCCGGGATGGTCGGGACCGTCGGTGGCCATTGTCGCCGGTCGGGACGGCCCGTCGAAAAGCGCTTGGGTGTGCCGCCGGCCTACGCCCCCGCTTCGAGCATCGGCAGCTCGAGGGGGACGGCGCCCTTCGCGTAGCCCTCGACCCGGCCGTCCGGGCGGAGCCGGAGGACGACGGCCGGGCGGTGGCCGACGTCGGGCTGCTCGCCCAGCACCTGGGCCCAGGCGTCGTCGGGGAACGACGAGCAGTCGACGACCAGCGTCACCCCGCCGCCGTGGGCCGAGAGCTGGCCGGCGGTCTTCGTCTCCGCCGTCTCCCGGACGGCGGTCACCGCCGAGCCGGCCGCGCGCTTGGCCGGCGGTCGCGGGCGGGTCACCTCGACGAGCGTCCCCTCGCCGCCCCGCTCGGCCCGGAAGTCGATGGCGTGGCCCGTCGTGACGCCGATCTCCGGCGTGACCTCGTAGCCGGCCTCGAGGAGCAGCCACGCGACGTCGAACTCGGCCATCGTGGCGGCCATCCGGTGGTGGTCCAGCCGTTCCGAGGTCCCCAGCTTCGCCGCCATCGTGTACCGGTACTCGTCGAGGGCGCCGGACGCCAGGAGGTCCTCGTAGAAATCGAGCGCCTCCTCGGGGTCGGCGTCGGGGAACCCGGCGGCGTGCTCCCGGAGGAAGGCGCGCGTGGTGTGCCGGCCGTCCTTCGAGAGCAGGACCGGCAGGAAGAACCACGACAGGGTCGGGTAGTCGGCCAGCCACGGGGCCTCCTCGTGGAGCTGGGCGAGCAGCTCCCGTTCGGCCCAGTCGGCGACGGCGTCGGGGACCTCCTCGAACGTGTACTTCTCGGTCTGCCAGAGCGCGCTGGGCGTCTCCGTGTTCCCGATCCAGTAGGCCCGCCCGTCGTTCCAGCAGAACAGCGCGATGTCGCCGTTGTCCATCTCGAACCGGACGGCCTCGTAGCCCGCCGGGGCCTTGTACCAGGGCCGGCGCATCCGCGCGCCGAGGTTGGCGTCCAGCGGACCGAGCAGCTCCGACCGGACCCGGCCCTCGGTCCAGTGCTCGTCGGACCGACGGAACCGGAGCGGTTTCGCCACGCCACTGCTTCGGCGAGTCGACCTTTATCCCTTGCGAGGTGGAACCGCCGGCCGACGCCATAGCCGCTAAGTGCCCGCCCGGATTCGTTCCGATATGGTTCCCGTCCCGGAGGACTACCACGACCTCTTCGACCGCAAGACCTTCGCCCACGTCGCCACGCTGCTCCCCGACGGCCGGCCCCACGTCACCCCGGTCTGGGTCGACTACGACGCCGCCGACGAGCGGCTGCTGGTCAACACCGAGCGCGGCCGCCGGAAGACCCGGAACGTCGAGCGCGACCCCCGGGTCGGCGTGAGCATGACGGATCCCGACGACCCGTACCGCCGGCTGTCGATAATCGGGACCGTCGACGAGATCACGACCGAGGGCGCCCGGTCGCACATCGACGAGCTCGCCCGCCGGTACACCGGCCAGGACTACGCCAACGAGATCCAGACCGAGCGGCTCATCCTCCGCATCCGGCCCGACCGGGTGTTCTGATCGCACCGGGCGGCCGCGCTCACGGCGCGACCTGGTTCTCGAGGCCCTCGTAGGCGCCGGTCTCGTCGACGCGGGCGAGGTTCCGGGCCAGGATGTCGGCCACCCGGTCGTAGTACCGCGGGGTGTGGCCGGCGGCGTGTGGCGTGATGCGGACGTTGTCGAGGGTCCAGAGGGGGTGGTCCTCGGGCAGGGGCTCCGGATCGGTCACGTCGAGGGCCGCGCCCGCCAGGCCCTGGCCGCGGAGCTCCGCGAGGAGCGCGTCCGTGTCGACGACCGCCCCGCGGGCGGCGTTCACGAGGACGGCCGAGGGCGGCAGCGTCTCCAGGGCCGCCGCGTCGAGCAGGCCGGCGGTGGTCTCGGTCAGCGGACACGTGAGCACCAGATAGTCGGTCCGGGCGAGGGCGCCGTGGAACGCCGGTGGGTCGTAGCCGACGACCTCGTCGGTCGGCCCGCCCTTCTTCGGGGTGTACCGGACCCCGATGGTCTCGACGTCGAAGCCGGCGAGCCGCTCGACGACGGCCCTCCCGATATGGCCCAGCCCGACCACGGTGACGGTCGAGCCGGCGAGCTCGCCCGCCTGGAAGTGTCGCCACTCCCGCCGGTCCTCGCGGCGGGCGCCCTCGTGGAGCCGGCGGGCGAACGACAGCACCATGCCGAGCACCCACTCGGCCACCGGCGGACCGTGCACGCCCGACGCGCTGGTGACCGCCACGCCGCGGTCGGCGAGCTCGGCCATCGGGAGGTGGTCGGTTCCGGCGTACAGACACTGGAACAGCCGGAGCTCGGCCGCCGCGTCCAGCAGCTCCTCGCGCAGGTCGAGGCCGGTGACGACCGGGGCGGTCGCGACGAGCCGTCGTTCCTCCGCCGGCGTCCGGGCGTGGGCGACCTCCCGGTCGGGTAGCCGGTCACGCAGCGCGGCCACGTACCGCGCCACGGGCAGGCCGTGGACGTCGCGTCTGAGCACGACGACGTCGGGGTCGCTCATGGCCGACCCAGTCGGCGCCGGGCCTTAAGCGTCCCCGGGGCGGTCACGCCGGATTCCTGCCGGGACTCGCCGCTACGGTAAGGGTTTTGCCGGCGAGGAGGGTACTGGCGGCCAATGACGGCGGACTGCGGCGAGCTCTCCTGCGCCGCGAAGCTCGCCCGGGTCGTCCTCGCGAACTGCGGGCCGCTCGCCCCGTCGGAGGTGGCCGAGGAGGCCTACGTCTCCACCGACCGGGCCCGCGCCGGGTTGGCCGAGCTCGAGGAACGGGGCGTCGCGGAGCCCGTCTGCGGCGTCTGTGCGGCGAAGGAGGAGGTGTACGCCCTGGTCGACGGGGTCCGCCAGCCCGATCCAAGCGCGTGACGCCGCCGCCCCGGCGTGGCCCCAGCGCTTAACCCGACGCTGCGCCTACCCGTGCGTGCGTGTCGCCGTCCCCGCCGGAGCCCGTCCGCCAGGACGCGATGACCGCGCGCGGAACCCCGACACGCGACAGCCGCCCGGCACGAGGGTTACCCGGCCGACTCGGCGCGCCGCCAGGGATGAGGCCGGCGGTTAGTGTTCCGGGCGCACATTCTATCGACCGAGCGACGGCAGGATGACTACCTCGGTCGCGCGGGACGAGCGGCTCGCCAGCGATGGGCCAATCCGTGGGCGACGGGCCCGCCGTCGACGGGCGCGACCCCGAATCGGCGGTCGTCGTCGCCGGCTCCGAGCGGTGGCTCGCGATGCTTCGACGTTCCGAGCGAGACGGGGTTCGAACCGAGGGGCCGAGGCGCCGGACGATTCGTGATCGACAGCTGGCCGGAACGGTCGAACGACGCCCCCGAGTTCGACCGCCTACATGCTCCCGCCCAGGACGCCGCCGTCGACGTTGACGGCTTCGCCGTAGATGAACGACGCCTCGTCGCTCGCGAGGAACACGACGACGTCGGCGATCTCCTCGGGCTGGGCGTACCGGCCGACCGGGGTCTCGGCGGCCAGCTCGGCCAGCTCGTCGAGCATGTCGGCGGTCATGCCGGTGGCGGCGAGCCCCGGGCAGACCGCGTTCGCCCGGAGGTCGGGGGCGTGTTTATCGGTCAGGGCCTTCGTGAACCCGACCAGGCCGTGCTTGGCGGCGGTGTAGGCCGGGCCGCCACCCCCGCCGGACTTGCCGGCGACGGACGCCGTGCTGACGACGACGCCCTCGTCGTCGCCCTCGAGCAGCGCCGGCAGGGCGGCCCTGGTCAGCAGGAACGGCCCGTGAATGTTGACGCCGAACACGTCGTGCCAGCGCTCCACGGTGAGTTCGTCCAGCCCGACGTCCCCGTCGAACCGCCCGGCGTTGTTACACAGGACGTCGATGGTCCCGAAGCTGTCGACGGCCCGGTCGACAACGGCACCGACCTGCTCGCGGTCGGCGACGTCCGCCCGGACGGCAATGGCGCTGCCGCCCGCGTCGTGGATGTCGTCGGCGACGGCGCCAGCCCCGTCCTCGTCGATGTCGACGACGACCACGTCCGCGTCACGGGCCGCGAACTTCCGACACATCGCTTCGCCCATGCCCGACGCGCCGCCGGTCACGACGGCCACGCTGTCCTGGATGGCGACCATACCTCCCCACTCCGCCAGGACTCGGTTAACTGTTCGCTACCGGGGCCGGAGAGCAACGGTTTTTCGGGTCCCACCTGAACGGGCGGTATGGACCCACGGCGTCTCGCCGACCTCGACGGGGCCGAACGCTCGGCCCTGCTCGACCGCGACGCGGGCCTGGCGGCCGTCCGGGAGGACGTCGCGGCCATCGTCGAGCACGTGCGGGAGGCGGGTGACGCGGCGCTTCGGGACTATGCGGCCGAGTTCGACGGCGTGGCCGTCGACGCCATCGACGTGACCGACCGGGTCGCCGCGGCGGCGGCCGACGTCGACGCCGAC
Organism: Halobacteriales archaeon; assembly: GCA_042219705.1. Lineage (GTDB taxonomy): Archaea > Halobacteriota > Halobacteria > Halobacteriales > Hikarchaeaceae > JBDGPL01. Next base: position 4,632 of record JBDGPL010000185.1, read on the forward strand.
GTCGAGGCGGCCATCGAGCACGCCGCCCGCAACATCCGGGCGTTCCACGAGCGCCAGCGGCCGGCCGACTGGCGGGAGTCCTTCGACGGCCGGGAGCTCGGCCGGCGGTTCCGACCGGTGGCCAGCGCCGGCGTCTACGTCCCCGGCGGCACGGCCGCCTACCCCTCGAGCGCGCTGATGGGCGTCATCCCGGCCCGGGTCGCCGGCGTCGAGCACGTGGCCGTCGCCACCCCGCCGGCCGACCGACTCCACCCCGCCACCGCGGCCGCCATTCAGGAGGCCGGCGCCGACCGGGTCTACGCCATGGGCGGCGCCCAGGCCATCGCGGCGCTGGCCTACGGCACCGAGACGGTCGACCCCGTGACCACGGTCGTCGGGCCGGGGAACCGCTGGGTGACGGCGGCGAAGGCCCGGGTGCGTGGCGACGTGGGCATCGACTTCCTGGCGGGGCCGAGCGAGGTCCTCGTGCTGGCCGACGCGGCGGCCGATCCAGCGCTCGTCGCGGCCGAGCTGGTCACGCAGGCCGAACACGATGCCGACGCGTCGGTCGTCGCGGTGACGGACGACCCGGACCTGGCATCGGCTGTCACCCGGGCCGTCGACGAGCAGGCGGCCGGCCAGGCCCGCGAGGAGACCATCCGGGCGGCCCTCGCCGGCGACGCTAGCGGGGTCCTCGTCGCCGACTCGATGGCCGACGCGGCCTCGTTCGCCGAGGCCTACGCCCCCGAGCACCTCGCCGTCATGGCCGCCGACGACGAGGCGCTGCTCGACGCCGTGCCAAGCGCCGGGAGCGCGTTCCTCGGGCCGACGACCCCCGTCGCGGCCGGCGACTACGCGAGCGGGCCGAACCACGTGCTCCCGACCGGCGGGCAGGCCCGGCTGGTCGGCGGGCTCGCCGTGGACACGTTCATGCGGTCGACGACCGTCCAGCGGCTCGACCGCGAAGCGCTCGCCGGGCTCCGGGAGACGGTCACGACGCTGGCGCGAACCGAGGGCCTTCCGGCCCACGCCCGGAGCGTCGAGCGGCGCTTCGAAGGGTAGTCGCCGCGGGCGTCAGGATTAACACCTCCCACGCCCAACGGCGTCCCATGAGCGCGACGCCGGCGGCGCAGGCGGAGATCGAGGTCACCGAGGCCGCGGCCGAGGAGGCCCTCGACCTGCTCGCGGGCGAGGACCTGGACACCGACGAGGCGGGGCTCCGGCTGTTCGTCCAGCAGGGCGGCTGTGCCGGCCTCTCCTACGGGAT
>JBDGPL010000186.1:0-3932 GCA_042219705.1 Halobacteriales archaeon
TCCTGCTCAACCAGCCCTACGGCATCGGCGACGAGGTGGCCATCGGCGACGACCGGGGGATCGTCCAGGAGGTCACGGTGTTCGCCACGCGGATCGAGACCGACGGGGCCGAGCGCGTGGTGCCGAACCGCCAGGTGTTCCGCCACGGCGTCGTCCGGTACCGGGACGAGTGAGGGCCCGTCAGTCGCCCTCGTCGATGGGGCGAGCCGGCACGCCCGCCACGCTCGCGCCGGCGGGGACGTCCCGGGCGACCACGGAGTTCGCGCCCACGCTGGCGTCCTCGCCGATCCGGACGCCCGGCAATACCACGGTGCCCGCCCCGATCATCGCCCGGTCCCCGATGACGACCTCGCCGGTCCGGTACTCGTCCTGGAGGAACTCGTGGCAGAGGACCGTGACGTCATAGCCGATGAGCGCGTCCTCGCCGACGGTGACCCGCTCCGGCCAGAACACGTCCGGCGTGGACTCAAGCGCCCAGACCGCCCCGGGCCCGACCGACATCCCGAGCCGGCGGAACAGCCAGTTCTTCAGCCGGAGGCTCGGGCTGTGTCGGGCGATGACGATGACCGCGTAGTTGAGCGCGACGCGGACGGGTGAGCGGATGCGGGTCCAGCCGCTGAGCGAGTTGCCCTCGCCCGGGGTCGGGTGGTGCTCCAGCCGGTCGTGCCGGCTCGCCTCGGGGTCGGTAACCACGCCCGCCGGTTGGTCGCCGGGTGATTTGAACCTACTCCAACGGAGCCGGTCACGGTCGAACCCGCCGAATCCGACCGTCCCGACACCACGCCCGGTACGTCTCGGCGAGGCCCCGGCGGTCGGTGAGCCGGAGGAAGGTGTGCGGGAAGGCACCCGGCAGCATGACGTCGACGGTGCGGAGCGGCTCGTCGGGGAGACCGCCGTCCGCGCGGTAGTCGCCGGCGAGGGGCTCGAACACTTCCCCGAATGCCGCCGTGTGGCCGGCCTGGTGGACTCGGACTGTCAGCGGAGTCAGCGGACAGACGTAGACGTCGTCCCCCAGCGTATAGCCCCGCAGAAATCGTGAGGCGGCCCATCGCGCGAGCCCGTCGACGAGGGCACCCGCCGCCGGCGGTCGGTCGGGGTGGCCCTCGGGTCCGAAGTGGGCGTCGAACCCCCGGAGGTAGGACCGCCAGCCGCGGACGTGCTCGACGATGTCGGGATCGGCCGGCGACGCCCCCTCGGCCCCCGGGAACGGGCGGTCGCGCCAGCTCAGCAGCCGGTTCCAGAGGGCCACGACCGGGACGGCGACGGCGCCGACCGCCGCGAGCACCCAGCGCTGGAGGGGGCGTGGCGACACGGTCCGGTGAACCGAACCCGGTCGGCATAGGTCTTCTGAGGGGGTGGACCTATACCGCCGCCCCGTTGGGACTCGGGCGTGGACGTCATCCTGTTCACGGCCGAGGAGCCGCTCTATCTCCCTCGGTACCTCGAGCCGGTGCTCGACGCCCACGCCGACGCCATCGAGGCGGTCGTCATCGCGCCGGCGTCAACCGGCCCGGTCACGGAAATCCACCGGCAGTTCCGCGCGTTCGGCCCGCGGAACGGCCTCCGGATGGGGGCCCGGTTCGCGCGAGGGAAGCTCCTCGACGCGCTCCCGTTCGACCTGGGCCGTCGGCTCACCGGGCGCTATCACGGAGTGGCGACGCTCGCGTCGGCGTACGATATCCCGGTCCGCCGCGTCGAGGACGTGTCGGCGCGGGGGTTCGTCCGGTCCATCGAGGCACAGGCCCCGGACGTCGTCCTCTCGATCGTCTGCCCCCAGAAGCTCCCCCAGGCGGTCCTCGAGATTCCCGAGCTCGCGCTCAACCTCCACGGCTCGCTCCTGCCGAAGTACCGCGGGCGGGCGGTGGCCTTCTGGCCGCTCTACTACGGCGACCACGAGACCGGGGTGACGGCGCACCTCATGACCGACGCGTTCGACGCCGGTCCGATCGTCGAGCAGCGGTCGTTCGAGATCGCCGAGGACGACACGATGCACGACGTGTCGATGAAGCTCGCCGACGTAGGGTCTGAGCTCGCCATCGACCTCCTCGACCGGCTGCCGGGCGAGCTCGAGACGCGGCCGAACCCGACGGGACCGGACGACTATCACACGCTGCCGACCCCGGCCGAGCGCCGCGAGTTTCTCGAGCGTGGGAACCGGTTCGTCTGACTCGCCCTGCCGGCTACTCCCACGCGGTAGCTGGGACCTCCCGGACCCTGATCCCCTTACCCGCGAGGTGGCGCATCCGCCGGCGGGCGAACTCCTCCTCCTGCGTCCCCCGCGTCGCGAGCACGTAGAGCAGCGCCCGACCCACCGGGCGCATCGTCCGCCCGGCCCGCTGGGCGCCCTGGCGGCGGGAGCCGCCGAGGCCCGACGCGGCGATGGCGACCTCGGCCGACGGGAGGTCGAGCCCTTCGTCGCCGACGCGGGAGACGACTAGCGTCGTCAGCTCACCGGCGCGGAACTGCTCGAACAGCCGGCCGCGCTCGGCGTGGGGCGTCCGGCCACTCACGAACGGGACACCGAGCCGGTCGGCCAGCTGGTCGCCCTGGTCGAGGTACTCGACGAAGACCAGCGCCTTCTGGCCGGGGTGCTCGCGGAGGATCGCCGCGACCTCATCGGCTTTCGCCGGGTTGCTCGCCGCGAGCTGGCGGCGCTCGTGGCCCTCCGCGCTGGTGTACTCGTTGGCGACGTCGTCGTCCGACCAGGGGACGTATCGAATCTCGACCTCGGGCTCGGCGACGAAGCCGGCGTCGAACAGCGCGCCCCAGTCGGTGCCGATCGGCGGTCCGATGAGCGTGAAGATCTCGGCCTCCTTGTCGTCTTCCCGGACCGGAGTTGCGCTGAGCCCGAGTCTGTGTCGGGTCTGGAGATCGGCGGTCGCCCGGTGAATCGGGCTCGGGATGTGGTGCACCTCGTCGTAGACGATGAGCCCCCACTCGCGCTCCTCGAACAGCCGTCGGTGGCGGTCCATGCCGGCGGTGCGGTAGGTCGCGATCGTGACCGGGCGAATCTCCTTCTCCCCGCCGTGATACTCCCCGACCTGGTCCTCGGTCAGCGAGGTCTGCTCGACCACCGCCGTCGACCACTGGGCCGCCAGCTCCCGGCCGGGCACGAGGATCAGCGTCTCGCCGCCGATGGCCGCGACGACGCCCAGCGCGGCGACCGTCTTCCCGCTGCCCGGCGGACCCACCAGCACGCCCGCTTTGCGGTCGAGGAAGCGGTCGACCCAATCCTGCTGGTAGTCGCGGAGCTCGGGAACGAGGGCGACGTCCAACGGTTCGCCGGCCTCGAGCTCACGGTCGTCGGCGACGGGATAGCCCGCGTCGTAGAGCGTTCGTTTGACGGTCGAGACCGACTCCTCCGCCACCCAGGCCTCGGTGTCGTAGATGACGGCGCGGAGCGACGACTCGTCGAGGTGCTGCTGGGCGACGTTCCCGAGCAGATCGGGGCTCGACGCCTCGAGGACGACGTAGCCGTCGTCGTGGGTCACGAGCCGGAACTTCCGGGCGCGCTCCCACTGCCCCGCGACCCACTCCTCCAGCGCATCGTGGCGGCCGCCGAGCGACTGCCGCATCGTCCGCAGCAGGCCGTCGAGCTCGTCGTACGGCGCCTGCCAGACGTCCTCCTCGCGGACGCGGTAGCGGTAACCGCCCTCGCGGTTGGTCTCCTCGAGGTGGGCGAACTGCGACAGTTGAGCGCGGGTGAACTGTGTCGGCTGGGAGACGACCACCTCACGACGGTTCGGGAACACCTCGACGCGCTCGCGGCGCTGGGTCTCCCGGTAGTCCCGCGGGAACCAGACGACCGGATCGGCCTCGACGTCGAGCGACTCGACCCGGCCCTCGTCGGCGAGCCGCTCGAGCAGCGACGCGGCCGCGGCTTGGGAGACGTCGAGCGAGCGGGCGACCTCGCTGGCCGTGACCACCGGGCG
>JBDGPL010000187.1:0-5759 GCA_042219705.1 Halobacteriales archaeon
AGTGATGGTCGCGGGCGGCGACGGCGACGGCTACTCCATCGGCGTCGGCCACTTCGTCCACGCCGTCCGGCGGAACGTCGACATCTCCTACGTCGTGATGGACAACCGGATCTACGGCCTGACGAAGGGCCAGTACTCCCCGACCTCGCGGTCGGACTTCGAGACCTCGACGTCGCCCGAGGGCCCCCGCCAGCCGCCCGTCAACCCGCTCGCGCTCGCGCTGTCGGCGGGCGCGACCTTCGTCGCCCAGTCGTTCGCCTCCGACGCCCAGCGGCATACGGAGATCGTGCAGGCCGCGGTCGAGCACGACGGGTTCGGCTTCGTCAACACGTTCAGTCCGTGCGTGACGTTCAACGACGTCGACACCTACGACTACTTCCGCGATGCGCTGGTGGACGTCGCCGATGAGGGCCACGACCCGACGGACTACGACGCCGCGACCGAGTACATCATGGACCGCGAGCGGGAGTACCAGGGCGTGCTCTACCGTGATCCCGACGCCGAGCCGTACCGCGCGGTCCATGGGCTCGACGCGAACATGGCTGACCTGAGCGACGCGCCCACGGCCGACGAGCTCACGGACCTCGTCCGGGAGCTGTACTGAACGGCGGCCGTCCCGGCCCTGCTGGCGGTCATCCCGAAAGCGTGATGACCACGACGCCGGCCACGACCACCGCGGCACCGGCCCCGAGTCGCCAGGTCACCCGCTCGAGCCGTTCGGGCATGAAGACGGCCGAGAGGAGCATCACCAGCAGCGTGTTGCTCGTGATGATGGGGAAGACCACGTTGACCGGCGCCACGGCCAATCCGAGGTAGTAGCACGCGAGGAAGCTCGTATTGGTGAGCCCGGCGAGCAGGAGCCACCGGCGATCGGCCGACCGCAGGAGCGACCGGCCCGGCAGCGCCCCACGCCACGCGAGGTACAGCGCGAAGCCGGCGGCCGCCCCGACCGTCTTGACGACGAGCCCGACCGGCGCCGGGGTACCCTGGGCCAGCCCGAACTTGGCCAACGTGGGTTCGATGCCCATGAAGACGGCGCCCATGACGGGCAGCAGCAGCTCGTGGAGCCGGGACCAGCCGGAGCGGTCGAGCGGGTTGTCGTGGCTGGTCTCCCAGGCGATGGCCGCGGCGCCGACGACGACGCCCAGGACCCCGAGCCCGTGGACCGCCGTCAGCGACTCGCCCAGCAGGACCACGCCGAAGAGCGTCGCGAAGAGGGCGTTCGTGGCGATCAGGGGCGACGTCCGGCTCGCGCCGATCCGCTCGATGCTGACGTAGAGGAAGACCCGGCCGAGGAGCGTCCCGGCGAGGCCCGCCGCGAGGAACCACCCGACGGCCACGGGCGTGAGCGCGTAGGCCGGGTAGTAGAGCGCCCCGACCGCCGGCACCAGCAGGAGGACGTTGACGCCCATGACGAACAGGACCGCGTCGGCGGCCGCGCCCCGGTCGGTCGCGAGCCGGACGAAGACGTGGTGGGAGGCCACGGAGGCGGCCGCCCCGGCGCCGAGGAGCACGCCGAGGAGGTGGGACGCGACCATCGGGACGGTCCCGGGTGCGAGGGTGGCCGCCGTGTAGCTTCCGCTTCGGGCCAGGTCGCCGCCAGCGGCGCCGTCAGCCCGCCAGCCGTCGGCGCGCGAGCTTCGCGAGCATCGGCAGGTCCGAGAGGTGCAGCAGCGAGAGCATCGCCCGTCGGTCGCCGTCGTTCGCCCGGGCCAGCGTGTCCCGGTCGGCCGCGTTGAGGTCGCGCATGAACCGGTCGTACCGGTCGTTGGACGCGAGGTAGAGCAGCTCGGTGAGCAGGAGCCGCGAGTCGACGTTGGGCGCGACGTCGCGGTGCCAGAGGGCGTCGTAGACGGCGAGGTTCTCGGCCGACGTGTCGGGCTCGGCGGGGGTCAGACAGTGGTCGGCAGCGATGGCCGCCGCCCGGCCCGACCGCATGCCCTTGTGGATGCCCTCCCCCCAGACCGGGTCGATGCTCGGGACCGTGTCGCCGACCGCCATGAAGCTGTCCGTCGACAGGGAGCCGGGCGGCTGGATGTGGGCCGACCCGCGGTGCTGCTTGGCCTCGATGCGCTCGGCGCCCTGGAGCCGCGGATCGGTCTCGAACCACCGGTCGAGGTAGTCGTCGATGCCCATCCCGGGCTCCGCCCGACGCTGGTGGCTGTCGTTCTGGATGTAGCAGAGCCCGACCTTCGCCGTGTCGCCGCCGGTGTGGAAGATCCACGAGTACCCGCCGGGGGCGACGTCGTGGTCGAGCCGGAGCATCATCGCGTCGGTGAGATCCGCGTAGCCGTCGGCCGCCAGGTCGACACCGGTACACTCGAACTCGACCCCGATGGCCTGGTGGTCGCGCCGGAGGTCGCTCACGCCGAGGTCCTTCGCGAGGGGCGCCGCCGGGCCGGTCGCGTCCACGACGATGTCGGCGGACACCTCCCGACCGCCGTCGTACCGCACGCCGACGACGTCGCCGTTCTCCGTGATGGGCTTTGAGACCCGGGCGTCGAAGCGGTACTCGACGCCGCGCTCCCGGCCGTCGGCCACGAGGAACCGCTTGAAGTCGGCGAACTCGAGCACGGCGCCGGCTTGCTCGGTGACGTAGTGGTCGCTCGGGGACTCGAGCACCACCGCGTCGGTGAACTGCATCACGACGTCGTCCGGGACGCCGAAGGCGGCCATCATCGACGGGAACGTGCCGCCGGTCGACTTGTTGCTCTGGCGGGGGAACTCGTCCTCGGGCTCCGTCTCGAGGACCAGCACGTCGTAGTTCCGGGCGGCGAGATCCCGGGCGCACTGGGCGCCGGCCGGGCCGGCCCCGGCGATGACGACGTCGTAGCCGTCGTCCATACCGCCCGGAGTGTGCTCGACCTCTTCAGTCTTGCTTTCAGCCCAAAGGATGCCCGGACCGCCTGGCGGCGAGCCCCGCCAAAAGGTCTTTGCCCGTGCTGGCCATCGGTTCCGGCAGGCGGCCGTCGGCGCCGACCGCCCGACGCGGGGCGGGTGCTCACGCCGTCCCTCCCGATCCATGCCCGATTCGTCCCGCGAACAGCCGTACGCGCCCCAGCCGGACCCGGGGCTGCTGGCGGCCATCCGGATCGATCTCGAGACGCTCCACGAGCACTGGATGGCGGCCGCCTTCCCCCAGGTCCGCACGGGCGCCCACGCGGTGCTCGGGGCCTGGCGCCCCGAGTCGCCGGTTGCGCTCGCGGCGTTTTACGCGTGGAGCACCCTGGGCCTCGTGGCGGTCGGCACGCTGTACCCGTTCGCGGTCGTCGGGTTCGCCATCCGATATCACGCCGTTCGGCTCGACCGCACCGCGACCCGGATCGGGCTCCTCGGCGTCGTGGCGCTGTCGGTGCTCCTCTGGGGCGCCCTGACCGTCGTGGCCCGCTATCGGTTCTCGACCGAGGGCTTTCTCGCCGTGGCCGCGGCCGGGGGTGTCGCCACCACGTCGGCCGTGCTGGCGGTCCTCTTCGCCCGGGTCGGCGGCCGGTTCACGACGGTCGTGCTCGCCTACCCCTTCGGCGTGACCGCGCTGTTCCTCCCGCCGGTCGTCGCCGCGCTCTACTCGCCAGCGCTGGGCGACGTCGTGTTCGCGGGCTCCGACCTGCTGGCCGTCTGGCTCCTGGAGAACGTCCTCGACGTCGGCGGGCTGAACGTCTGGCTGCGGAGCCGGTTCGACCTGGTCGGGCTGACCTACGTCGGGATGTGGTTCGGCCTCGCGGTTCCGGTCGGGTGGGCGCTCGGGCTGCTGGTGACCCTCGCCGACCTCGTGCGGCCGACCCGTGAGGCGACCGATTGACCCCGCTCAGGCGAACCGGACGCCGGTGACCGCGAACCGGGCCCCGCCCAGCGCGCCGTCCTGGACCCGGACGTCCCAGCCGTGGGCCTCGGCGATGGTCCGGACGATGCGCAGGCCGAAACCGGCCCCGTTCGGCGCCGTGCTGTAGCCGCTCTCGAACACCCGCTCGCGCTCCGCCGCCGGCACGCCGGGGCCGTCGTCCTCGACGAAGAACCCGTCGTCCGAGGGCCCGACCCGCACGGCGACGTCGTCGCCAGCGTGGTCGACGGCGTTCCGGAACAGGTTCTCCAGGAGCTGTCTGAGCCGGCTCTCGTCGGCGAGGACGTCGCGGTCGACCGCGTTCTCGAGCGTCGCGTCGGCCGTCGCGACGGTTCCCCAGCAGCCGTCGACGACGGCCGACAGGTCGACGACCTCGAGGTCGTCGACGGTCTCGCCGGCCCGGGCGAGCGCCAGGAGGTCGTCGATGAGGGCCGTCATCCGGTCGACGGCCGCCTCGATGGCCTCGAAGTGGGACGCCTCGCCCGTCTCCCGGGCCAGCTCGAGTCGGCCGGCGATGACGTTCAGGGGGTTCCGGAGGTCGTGACTGACGACGCTCGCGAACTCGTCGAGCCGGGCGTTCTGGCGTTCGAGCTCGCGCTGGCGGCGCTTCTGGTCGGTCAGGTCGACGTAGACCCCGATGGCCTCCGGGGCATCGAGGTCCTCGAACCAGCTGACCCGGAACCGGAAGTCACGCAGCCCGTCGGCGGCGGCGCGCCGGACCTCCGCGGTCACCGGCTCGCCGGTCCGGGCCCGCTCGTCGATGGCCCGGGCCGCCTCGAGGCGGTCCGGTGGGACGATGGCGTCGTTGATGGAGCGGCCCCGGAGCGCCTCGCTGGGGTAGCCGAACGTCTCGGCGAAGGCCGAGTTAATCCGCCGGACCAGGGGCTCGCCGTCCTCGTCGAACCGGACGTGGACGAGCGGCTCGGGGATGGCCTCGAAGATGGCCTCGAACCGGTCGACCTGCCGGCGGAGCTCGCGCTCACGCTCCCGACGGGCCGAGATGTCCCGCAGCACGCCGACCGTCCCCCGGAAGCCGTCATCGGCCGGGAGCAGCGCGACGTGGTTCTCACAGGGGACGGTCCGGCCGTCGGCCGTCCGGAGCGCCAGCTCGTACGTCCCGCGGTCAGCGTCGCCCTCGAGGAGTTCGCGGATGAGCGCCCGGCCGCGGGCGACGTCCTCCGTCGAGAGCACGGCCGAGGCGTGTCGCCCGAGGAGGTCGTCCGCCGGGCGGCCGACGAGCTCGACGAGGGCGTCGTTGACGTAGGTGAAGCGGCCGTCGCGGTCCAGCGTGTAGACCGGGTCGCCCGAGGCCTCGACGATGGTCTCGTATCGCGCGAGCTCCTGCTCGCGGGCCCGGCGTTCGGTGACGTCACGGCCGATGCCGGCGACCCGGACGACGGCCCCCGACCCGTCGCGAATCGGCCAGCCCTCGACCCAGACACGCCGGCCGAAGTCCTCGGCCTCGTTGACGTTGAACTCGATGTCCACCGGCTCGCCCGCGCCGAGCGTGGCCATCGCCTCCCGGACCCGATCGCGGTCGTCCGGGTGGACGGCCCGCAGGAAGTCGTCGGGCTGCTCACGAAGCCGCTCGATCGACCGGCCGAAGACGGACTCGTAGGCCGGGTTGACGAACAGTACCTCGTCCCAGGACGCGCTGAACGACCAGAGGACCGCCCGGCTGTGCTCGGCGAGCTCCCGGAAGGACGCCTCGTCGGGGCGGCCGTCCATGGAACAGGCACGCCCTCGGTCGATTTGAGTCTGTTGGCTGCGCCCGGCCCGCTCGGCCCCGGAGGGCGGGTTCACCGCTCCCGGCGACCGCCGCGTTACATGTAGCCCAGGTCCCGCAGCCGCTCCATCAGGTTCTCCTTGTCCTGGGCGCGGCCGGCCCGCTCGACGGTGGACTCGAGGTCCTGGAGCCACG
>JBDGPL010000188.1:0-8400 GCA_042219705.1 Halobacteriales archaeon
CGTCCTCGCCGTGTTCATGACCGTCGCCATCTCCATCCACAACATCCCGGAGGGCATCGCCATCTCGATCCCGCTGCGGGCCATGGGCGTCTCGAAGTGGCGGATGGTCTGGTGGTCGATCTTCTCGAGCCTGCCCCAGCCCATCGGAGCCGTCATCGCCTTCGCGTTCGTCCGGCTGGCCCGGGAGTTCCTGCCGTTCGGGTTCGGCTTCGCCGCGGGCGCGATGATCTACCTCGTGCTCACCGAGTTCATCCCCGAGGCGCTCGAGCTCGGCGAGCCCTTGCCCGGCGGGGCCCGCCGGGAACTGACGGCGGGGGTCCTCGTCGGTGCCGCCGTCATGTTGCCGCTGCTGCTCGTGTGATTGGCGGCCGCGGCGGCGCCGCTGCTTGGCCGGTGCCAAACATCGAAACCGCCCGTGTCAGCCCGATATGAGCGGTCGTTCCGGGCCGCCGTGCGGACGGACACGCCGGGATTCGAACCCGGGGCCTCCCGGACCCGGCGGGCACTGCGTCGCCGCGACGGGCCGCGCGGACTCCCGTCCCGGAGCCGCCGGGCGGTCCGGGCGTTCTGCCGGGCTGAACTACGCGCCCACGACCACTGGCCGGTCGCCACGGAAGGGCGTTACCGTCGTTCCCAGTCCCTTGGAACTTGTCGGCCTCGACAGTCGTCCCGGTCCGGCGTGCACGGGGGTGCAGGTGGCGCCGCGGCCGGCTCCCAGTCGCCGGGAACGACCTCGGGGCTCTTCCCTTCGGCCGCCGTATACGGCGGCATGTACGAGCGAATCCTGGTGCCGACGGACGGCAGCGAGGGGGCCGGGCGGGCCGTCGAGCACGCCGTCGAGCTCGCCGCGGCGTTCGGTGCCGCGTTCCACGCCCTCTACGTCCTCCAGACGGACGTCGGGCCCGACGCGGGGATCGCCGGGGCCTTCGACGCGGCCGAGGTGGCCGGCCAGGACGCCGTCGACGACGCCCTGCGCCGGGCCGAGGCGGCGGGCCTCGCGACGGTCGAGGGCACGGTCGAACAGGGGGCGCCGCACCGCGTCATCAACGCGTACGTGGACGATCACGACATCGACCTCGTCGTCATGGGGACCCACGGTCGCACCGGCCTCGCCCGGTACCTCATCGGCAGCGTGGCCGAGAAGGTGGTCAGGACGGCCGACGTCCCGGTGCTGACGGTCGGCCCGTCAGGCGGGGCGGACGGCGAGGATTGAAGCGGGACCCACGTCACCGACGGGCGTCCCGCTCGAGCCCCACCGCCATGGCGGCACCCCGGTGGCGTCGGTCGGCGGCCGTTCAGCCGAACTCCCGGAGGTCGGCCTGGTTGCTCCCGACCGGCTCGACCAGCTCCGGACCGTCGCTCGCCGGGTCGTTCACCGCCGTCGACACCTCAAACCGCTCGGTCAGGCGGTCGGGGTACGGCTCCAGCAGCGAGAGCAGCGCCGCCTCGTCGGCCGCCTCGAGCCAACGGGTTTCGTCGTCGCCGTCCAGGATCGCCGGCATTCGGTCGTGGAGCTCCCCGACGGTATCGTTCGCCGCCGTCGTGACGATGGCGAGGGACCCTCCGTCGGCGCTGTTCCCCCGGGAGGGCTCCCAAACGCCGGCCATCGAGAAGAGGGGTCGGTCCTCGACGCGGATGCAGTAGGGGACGCGCCGCCCCCGGCGGCCGGTCCACTCGTAGAAGTTGGTCGCGGGGACCAGACACCGGCGGTTCGCGAAGGCGTCGCGGAACGCCGGTTTCTCGGCGAGCGTCTCGGCGCGGGCGTTGATGAGGGTGGGGCTATCGTCGGCGTCATCGGCCCAGTGCGGGACGAGCCCCCACTGGAGCCGGTCGATGGCGTCGGTCGCACTGCCGCGGACGGCGGGGACGCCGCTCTTCGGCGCGATGTTGTACCGGGGCTCGTAGTCGAAGGTGCACGCGGCGTCGTAGTAGGCCTCGAGGACGTCGCGGTCGGCGGCGAGCCCGAACCGGCCGCACATAGGCCCCTTCAGGGGTGCCGGGAAGATAGGCGCGGCGGTCCGTTGTCGGCACCCGGCCCACGCTCGTCGGTACGGGGTTCATCACGGCGGGGGCGCAACGGCTGGCCATGTCCGAGGCACCACCCGACATGGGCGACGTGTTCGAGGAACTCGAGACCCTGGAGACGCTGGTCGACAGCGAGCCGGCCCGCCGGCAGGTGCGGGAGGCGATGCGGGTGGCGATGGGAGCCTCCCGCGGGGCCGGCACGTTCGGACGCGTGATACGCGGCTTCGACCGGGCCGACCTCGCCGAGGCGCTCGTCGGCAGCATCCTCTTCGGCATCCCGATGGCGGTCGAGGGCGGGACCCAGGACGTCGGCGTGTTCCTCGCCGGCCGGCCGGCGCTGCTGGCGGGCACCGCCGGCTCGGCCCTCGCATTGGTCGTCGGTATCCTCTACGTCGCCGACATCCAGGACGTCCGCGTCACGAACCCGCTCTTCGGACTGGTGCCCCGACGGCCGGTCGGCGTCATCGGCACCGCCCTGCTGGCCGCGGTCGTCCTGTTGACCGTGTGGGGCCGGGTCGACTGGGCGGCCCCGGGCGTCGCGACGGCCACCGTCGTCGTGGCGTTCGTCCCGATGAGTCTCGGGGCGGCCCTCGGCGACATCCTGCCCGGGAGCTGAGCGGACGCCCGGCCGGATCCGCCGGCGACACCGATTAACCGCCGGCCACGCAATCAGCGTCCATGGTGTCCTCCCGGACGGCGACGGCCGCCGCCGGCGTCGTACTCAGCCTCGCCATCAGCGTGGCGGCCTGGGTCTACCTCGATACGCTGCTCCTGTTCCTCGTCGTGCCGTTCGTCCCGTTCCTGTTCCGGCGGGGCCGCGAGGCCGAGCGGACGCCGACCAGCCGGTGTCCGGACTGCGGCTTCGAGACGCGGAACCCGGCGTACGACCACTGCCCGTACGACGGCACCCGGCTGGAGTGAGCGGCTCGGGGACGCGTCCGTGGACCGGGTCTCACTCGCGGTATGCGTCGAACTCGCTCGCCACCCGCCGGACGGTGTCGAACTCGTCGTCGCTGTAGGCGATGAAGCGGACGTCCGCCAGCGACCGGGGCTCGAATTCGGCGATCTCCTCGCAAATACGTCGGGCGCCGGCGTCGAGGGGGAAGCCGGCGACGCCACAGCCCAACGCCGGCATGACCAGCGACGCACAGCCCCGCTCGTCGGCGGCGTCGAGGGCATTCCGGGTCGCCCGACGGATGCTTTCCTCGGTCGCCTGGCCGTCGCCGTAGTGGGGCATCGCGGCGGCGTGGATGACGTACTCGGCGTCGAGGTCGAAGGCGTCGGTCACCGCGACCTCGCCGAGGTCGACCGGCCCCTGCGCGACGGCCGCGTCGTTCAGCTCCTCGCCACCGGCCCGGCGGAGCGCGCCGGCGACGCCCGACCCCATCTGCAGGCTCGTCCCGGCGGCGTTGACCAGGGCGTCGGCGGACTGGGCCGCGATGTCGCCCTGCATGACGCTGAACCGCATGCCAACGGTACTTCGCGGGGCTGGGCCAAAAGTGTCCGGTGGCGACACCCCGGAGTCAACGGGACCGCTCGAAATCGAGGACGTCGATGCCGGCGTAGTACGGCCCGCCGAGCCGGCCGACGGCGTCGACCTTTTGGGTGTCGACCTTTCCGTCCGTGAGCAGGCCGTCGTCGACGGACAGGTGGTGGACCTCGCCGAAGATGACGGTGTGGGTGCCGAAGCGGGTCGACTCGACGACCGTACACTCGAGGCTGGCGTGGGCCGCGGCGACCCGCGGCGGGGCGATGGCTTCGGCGGGCGCCCGCTCCAGCCCGACCGCGTCGAACTCCGACCCCTCCAGGGCGGCGCTGGTCGCGTCCATCGCCTCGAGCCCGTCCTCCGTCACGAGGTTGGCGACGAACTCGCCGGTCTCCAGGGCGAACCGGGCGGTGTCCTTCGGCCGGCCGCTGGCTGACGGGCGATTAGACGCTTGCGTTTCACGGCCGCGGTCAGTCCGCCGTCGGTCCGGCCCTCCCGTTGGATGCTGTCCCGCCCGCCGACTCGAGGTGGTCGACGGCCGCCGCGGGCGAGGCCACGGCCTCGACGCCCTCGACCTCGAACGTGTCCAGCCCGGCGACGGGCCGGCCGTACACCAGCGCCAGGCCGAGCTCCGAGAGCGTTCCGGGACCGCCGTCGATGGCGATGACGGCGTCGCCGTTGAGGACCACCAGCGCGTTCCGGGCGTCGCCGAGGCCGGTCGCGATGGCGGTGTCGACGTGGGGGTTCGCGTCGGTCCGGTCCCGACCGGGCAGGATGCCGATGGTCCGTCCGCCGGCGTCGGCCGCGCCCCGGCACGCGGCGGCCATGACGCCGCCGAGGCCGCCACAGACGAGCTCGTGGCCGCCCTCGGCGAGCCGCCGGCCAACGGCCTCGGCTGCCTCGGCCGTCTCCCGGTCGACGTCGCTGCCCCCGATAACGCTGACTCGCATCAGGCCACCCCCCGATACCGCGCCATGGGCGGCCCTCGGACCCGCGGCCCAAGAACGTTGGCGGCCCGCCGCGGCAACGATTCCGGCTGACTCGGCCAGGCGCTTATGCGCGCCCTCGTCGAACGGGTCGGGGATGTCATCCATCCCGTACGACGTCGCCGACCTCGACCACGTCGCCCTCCGGGTGGCCGACCTCGACCGGGCGCTGGCGTTCTACCACGACCTGCTCGGGCTGGCGGTCCGGGATCGCGAGGCGTTCGAGGCCGGCGACCTCCCGTTCGTCGCGGTGGTCGCCGGGGGCCGGCACCTCCACCTCGTACCGACCGACGAGCCGTTCGACGCCGGCGAGGAGCACGTCTGCCTGCTGCTGCGTTGTGACGACACCGACACCCGGGACGCCATGGACGAGCTGCTCGAGGACCTCCGGGCGGCCGACGTCGCCGTGCTCCCCGACGAGCCCGTCGAGCGGCTGGGCACGTACGGCCGGGACTGGGCCGCCTATGTGCGGGACCCCGACGGCCGCATCGTCGAGCTCAAGCTGCACTGAGGCCCGGCTGGCCGGCGTCGGGGGGACTATCCGCGGCTCGTGACGGCCAGGTAGATGCCGGCGATGACGACCGCCCCGCCGAGGAGGGTCCAGGGTCCCGGCCGCTCCCCGAGGAGCAGGGCGGCGAGGACGGTGCTCCCGACGGGTTCGCCCAGCAGGGTCACGCTGACGACGCTCGACTCGACGTGCTCGAGCGCCCAGTTGATGAGCGTGTGGCCGAGGATGCCGGGGCCCACGGCCATGGCGAGGAAGAGCAGCCACTCCCGGGGCGGGTAGGCCCCCAGCCAGACCGCGGCGCCGTCGGCGACCGCCATCGCGAGCAACGATGCGGCGCAGGCGGCGTACACGACCGTCACGTACGGGACGAGGGCGATCTCCTGGCGGAGCGACCGGCCGGCGAGCACGTAGGCCGCCGCCATCACGGCGCCGCCGACGGCCAGCGCGTTCCCGAGCGGCGGATTCGCCCCCGTCGCGGCGGCGCCGGGCAGGGTCATGGCCGCCATGCCCGCCACGGCGACGAGGATGCCGACGACCAGGCGGCGGGTCAGCCGCTCGCCCAGCAGGAGGAACGCCCCCGTCGCCACGAACAGCGGCTGGGACTGCACCAGCGTCACCGACGCGGCTACGCTGGTCC
The DNA here is from genome assembly GCA_042219705.1 of Halobacteriales archaeon. Lineage (GTDB taxonomy): Archaea > Halobacteriota > Halobacteria > Halobacteriales > Hikarchaeaceae > JBDGPL01. Next base: position 5,643 of record JBDGPL010000188.1, read on the forward strand.
ACTCGAGGCTCTCGAACCACGCCGCGAAGTGCACCGCCAGCGCGATCCCCGTCGCGGCCGCGGCGAGCACGTGTCGCCGCGAGAGTCCCAGGATGGCGGTCCGGTAGTGCCAGACCGCGACGGGCGCGAGTAACCCCGCCGTGAAGAGCACCCGGTAGAACGCCTTCACCAGGCTCGGCGCCCGGCTGTACCGCACCAGGATGGCGCTCGTGCTGACGGCGAGGACCGCCACGCCGAGGGCGGCCATCGGCGGGGTTCGCGCCGCGAGCCGCCGGCCGAACGGGTTCACGGCCGTCCGCCGGGCTCCCGACCCTCATACCCCTTGCGGGTTAGCTCACACGTCGTCCGGCGTGTCGAAGTCGTGGAAGTGCTCGCCCTTCTCCTCGGTGAGGATGTTGAGCGCGGCCGCCGCCCCGTCGCCCGCCGAGATGACGGCCTGCCACTCCTCGGCGCGCACCATCGCCCCCGTCGCGTAGACGTTCGGGACGCTCGTCTCCATCGTGACGTCGACCTCGACGACGCCGTCGTCGGTGAACGCACAGCCGAGGGCCTCGGCGAGGTCATGGTCGTCCCCGGTGGCCAGGACGACATAATCGGCCACGTACTCGCCGTCGTCGGTCGCGACGACGAACCCGTCGTCGGCCGGCTCGACGCCGGTCACCGCTTCGCCCTGGCGGAGCTCGGCGCCATGGTCGTCGACGGCCTGGTTCCGGGCCCGCTCGAGGAACACCTCGCCGTCGATGCTCCGGATCCCGAGGTAGTTGAACAGGTGTGCGTGGTGGAGCCAGGTGTCGTCCGTGTCGAACACCGTGGTCTCGAGGCCGTTCTTCGCGGCGAACAGGGCGGCCGACAGGCCGGCGGGACCGCCGCCGACGACGATGACGTCAGCATCGGACATGGCGGCCGCCCGTACCCGGCCGAGCGGGAAAAGCCGACGAGATTGGCGTAGTCCCTGCCGGAAGCCCGTCCGTCACTCGAGCCGCCGCTTCGTCCGTCGGTGTCGCGCGGCGAACATCGCGGCCAGTCCCGGCCAGGCGAGGCCCGAGAGCTGCCGGGCCGGGCCGAGGGGGAGCTCGTACTCGACCCGGTCGGTCAGCCGGGTCCCCCCGGCGACGGCGGCGAACCGGTGGGTGTGGTGCCACCGCCGGAACGGGCCGTCGACCATCTCGTCGGCGAACGTCGCCGCGTCGTCGCCCCGCTCGCGGCGGACGATGCGGGAGGTCCAGGTCGACCGCGGCCCCACGCCGGCCGGCCGAACCGAGAGGGCCACCTCGCTGCCGGTTTCGAGGACGTCGGGGTCGGGCTCGCCGTCGGGCCCGACGACCGATTCGACCCGGAGCCGGAGCCAGTCGGGCGTGACGGCGAGGAGGCCGTCGACCGTCGCGTGGAACGCCCAGACCTCCCCGAGGGGCGCCCGGATCAGCGTGGAGCGTTCGAAGACCGCCATACGCCGGGTTGCGCGTCAATGGACTAAACCGTCGGGACCGCGCTCAGCGGTCGGTCAGGGCGTCGGGGTCCATGCGGGCCGGCAGGAGCTCATCGAGCGTGTACCGCGCCGGCGTCCCGGCGTCGTCGTCGAGGACGGTCAGGTCGCCCGGGCAGTACTCGGCGAGGGTCTGGCGGCACCGCCCGCAGGGGGCCAGTCCGTCGGCGTCGGGCCCGGCGACCGCGACGGCGTCGAACGCGCGGTGGCCGGCCATCAGGGCCCGCGCCAGGGCGACCTCCTCGGCGTGCAGCGAGTTCGAGAAGTTGACCACCTCGAGGTTGGCGCCGACGAAGACCGTACCGTCACCGGTTCGGACGGCGGCGCCCACCGGGAACTCGGAGTACGGGGCGATGGCCTTCGAGCGGGCCTCGCGGGCGCGTTCGAGCAGCTCGTGCATGCCCGCAGTCGGCGGTCGAGCGCATGTATGGGTTGCGGGCGGCCGGGCCGGCTCGGCCCGGCCGTTACTTGAGCCGCTCCTGGAGGATGGCCGGATGGGCGGCGGTCACACCCTCGATCGACAGCAGTTCCTCGGCGATGACCTCGCCGAGCGCGTCGCCGTCCGGGGCGCGGACCTCGGCCATGAGCATGTGGTCGCCGCTACAGGAGTAGAGGGCCTCGATGGCGTCGACTGCCTTGAGCTCCCGGGTGGCCTCGACGTACCGCTCGGACTCGACGTCCATCCCGACCAGCGCGATGGTCTGCCCCGAGAGCTTCTTCGGGTCGACCTCGGCGGAGTAGCCGACGATGACGCCCTCGTCCTCGAGCTTCTCGATGTACTTGCGCACCGTCGGCTTGGACACCCCGGCTCGATCGGCCAGCTCCGCGACGGAGGCCTGGGCGTCTGCCTCGAGAAGACGCAGCACCCGGTCCTCGATGTCCGCGCTACTCACGGCCGATAGTTGGCGTTCCAGCAAAAAAATCTACCGAACCGGAAACCCGACTGCGAGCAACGCCAATCGGCCCTCACCGGTGGGCGTCGAGGAAATCGTGGGCGCGCTCCCACTCGGCGTCGGGGTCGCCGTAGCGCTCGGCCAGCGGCGTCTCGGGCAGCTCGCCGATGGCGCGTTTCTCCGCCTGGTAGGACGGCCGGTCGGGGTCGTGGTAGAAGGTGCCGGTGAGCACCTCGCCCTCGTACAGCGCCGACTCGACCTGATACATGAGCCGCCCCGCCGCTTCGCGGTCGTCGAGGTCCCAGTCGTAGTCGTCGGACTCGTTGACGTCGGTGTAGGGGACGTACTGCTTGGCGTCCTTGTTCCAGGTCGGACACTGGGT
>JBDGPL010000189.1:0-3670 GCA_042219705.1 Halobacteriales archaeon
TGCCGACAGGTACCGTCGTGTTCTTCCACGACAGGAAGGGCTACGGCTTCATCGAGACCGAGGACTCAGACGAGGACGTCTTCTTCCACATGGACGACGTCGAGGGTCCGGACCTCGAGGAGGGCGAGGAGGTCACCTTCGACATCGAGACGGCCGACAAGGGTCCCCGCGCCGCCAACGTCCAGCGGGCATAAGGACCGCCGGCCGGTTACGGTTCAGGGCCGACCAGCGGCGGCATCGAGCCGTCCCGTCCGGCCACGAACGCCCGCTCGGGGGCCGAAAGCTCCTCGCGCTCGCGGTAGACGTCGAGGCCCGCCCGGTACGCCGCCGGATCACGTTCGTCAGGCCGCTCGAGAACGAGCTCGGCGAGTCCCGTCCGCTCGCCGGTAAAGCCGAACCCCGCCTTGTACGCCGCCTCGTACGCGAACGGGTTGTTGACCGCGATGCGGACCGCCCGACCACATTCGAGGAGCCGTCGGGCGGCGAAGTCCAAAAGTCGTGGGCCGATCCCCTCGCCCCGCCGGTCGCGGCGGACGGTCACGGTCCGCAGCCGCCAGACCTCCTGGTCGGTACGGTCCCGGTTGAAGGCCGCCGCCGCGAGCAGGTCGCCGCCGGCCGTCGCGACCGCCTTGCCGGTCCCGGACATCACGAACTTGCCGGCGTACGCGAACCGTTCGTGGTCCAGCTCGAGCGTGACGCCGTCGTCGGGCCAGCCGACGAGCTGGCACTCCATGGCGGGCCTGGGCGGCACGCCGGCATGAGCGTGACGGCACCGGGGGTTTCTGAGGCCGGCCGCCGGGGCCCGGACCGGGACCCACTTACCGCGGTGGCGCCTCCACCGGGCCATGCCATCGGGGGACCGCTGGTTCTTCCACCGCGTCGCCCGCGTATACGACCACCTGATGCCCCCGGCAGCGCCGGGACCGCTCCGGGACGGCCTCGCGCTGGCCGACGGATCCGTCGAGCGGGTGCTCGACGTCGGCGGCGGGACCGGTCGGGCCGTCCGGGCCGTCGACGCGCCCACCCGGGTCGTCGTCGACGCGACGCCGGCGATGCTCCGGCGGGTCCCGTCCGGACTCGGCCGCGTGCTCGGCAGCGCCCCCGCCCTGCCGGTTGCCGACAACGCCGTCGATGCCGTCCTCGTCGTCGACGCGCTGCACCACCTGCCCGCGCCGGCGCGGGTCCTGAGCGAGGCGTACCGGGTGCTCAGGCCGGGCGGGGTGGTGGTCGTCCGGGAGTTCGACCGGGGGACGGTCCGCGGCCGGCTCCTCGAACTTGCCGAGCACGCCATCCGGATGGACTCGGCGTTCCTGACGGCGGCGGACCTCCGCGGCCGGCTCGACGACGCCGGGTTCGAGGCGAGGATCCTCGACGGTGGATTCTCCTGCACCGTGGCCGGCCGAAAACCGGGAGGGCCATGACGAGGGCCGGCCATCGGCCGCCCATGGACACCATCCTCGGCGGCCGGGTCGAGCGCTCCCGACGGACGCTCCTGCTGGCGGCCGGCGACGCCGCGATGATCGCCGCCTTCGTAGCCCTCGGCGAGCTTCGGCACGCCGGGACGCTCGCCGCCGGCCTCGAGACGTTCGCCCAGTTCGGCCTCGGCTGGCTGCTGGCGGGAACGCTCGCCGGGGTCTACGCCCCCGGCGCCGTCGATTCGGCCCGGCGGGCCGTCGTCCAGGGCGTCGCCGCGTGGGTGCTGGCCGCGCTCGTCGGCCAGCTCGTCAGGGTGCTCATGCGGCCGGGGACCTTCGTCCTGCCGTCCTTCGTGCTGGTGTCCGTCGGGGCCGGCGGCCTGCTCATCGGCCTCTGGCGGTTCGTGGCGGCCCGGCAGTTGGAGTAATCCCGGGTCCGCGCCCCGGGAACCGGCGTCGTGTCGAAGTGGTCGACGGTCGCCTGACGGCCTCCGTTGGACCGTCCATTCGGCCGTGGACGGCCCGTTCACGCCGGTTAGGACCGGAACGACCACGGCCGCGATAGTCCCGGGGGCGGAATTGGTAACTTATAGAGTGGTTTTTCATAGCCACCAAAATGCCAATGGAATGAATAGCCGTAGGCTATGGGAAAGAACTAAATACCTATCCCTCATAATTGTATATACAGATGGCTACTTACTACGACTTCGTGCTCGCCTTCATTCCGCTGACCCTCCTCGGCGTCCCCGGCATGCTCACCGGCGTCGGCCTCGACCTGACCATCGCCGTCCCCCTGGGCGCCACCGTCGCCGCCGCGCTCATCGGCCACGCGATGTTCGTCAACGGCCCCACCGACGACGTGACGCGCCGGGCCGACGCCCGGTTCGCCCCGACGGCCGACTGAACCGGGTCGACGCACCGCTCGCTCACCCCGAGGTTTTCATATCCAGGGCGGCCCGACACGGTCCATGCCCGAGGCGCTCTTCCTGTCGAGCGATGAGCTGGCCGGCCTCGCGTCGCCGGCGGCGTTCGTCGATGCCGTGCGGGACGCCTACCGCCAGATCGGCGAGGGCGCGCCCGCCGAGCCGCGCACGGCCCTCCACACCGACGACCCGGCGGGGATGCTGACCACCTACGTCGCCGTGCTCCCGGAGACCGGGGCCATGGGCGGTTACACCTACACCGCCGGCTTCGGTGCCGGCGACGCCTCCTTCGTCACCCCCCTCTTCGACGCCCAGAGCGGCGAGCCCCTGGCGGTCCTCGACGGCGCGTGGTTCAACCCCTTCAAGACCGGCGCGGTGGGGGCCGTCGGCCTCGACGCGCTGGCCCGCGACGACGCGTCCCGCCTCGCGGTCATCGGGACCGGCCGGCAGGCCCGCGGCCAGCTCCGGGCGGCAGCGGTCGTCCGGGACTGGGAGCGAATCGCGGTCTACTCGACGACGCCCGACCACCGCGAGGCGTTCGCCGCGGAGTTCGACGGCCGGCTCGACGCCACGGTGGCGGCCGTCCCGAGCGCCGCCGCCGCGGTCGAGGACGCCGACGCGGTCGTGACGGCGACCACCGCGACCGAGCCGGTGTTCGACGGCGACCGGCTGGCCGACGGCACCCACGTCACGGCCGTGGGCCAGTACCATCCGGAGCGCCGCGAGCTCGACGACGCCACCGTCGCTCGAGCGACCTACGTGCCCGACCTTCGGGCCCGGGTCACGCAGGACGCCGGTTCGTTCATCCACGCGCTCGAGTCGGGCGCCATCGAGGCGGACCACGTCCACGCCGAGCTCGGCGAGGTCGTCGCCGGCGCCGCCCCCGGGCGGACGGGCGACGATGAGGTCACCGTCTTCGACAGCGGGGGCACGGCCATCGAGACGGTCGCCGCGGCCCACCTGCTCTACGAACGCGCGGCCGAGCGCGACCGGGGGACGCCCATCGAGTTCGCCCCCGCCAGCGAAGCCATGCCGGGCGGCGGGGAGTAGCCGGGCCGTTGCCAGAACCGGGGAACGCGGCCAGAGTATAAGGCCACGGCCGCGGTACCCCCTCCCATGGCCGCAAGCGAGACCCCGTCGTTCGACACCAAGGACCGCCAGCGCGTGTACGAGTACATCCGGGAGCACGGCCCCGTCGACCCCGAGGAGCTCGAGGACGCCGAGCTCGTCTCCGTGACGCCCAAGCGGTACTGGCAGATCGTCTCCATCCTCAAGCGGGACGGCTACGTCGTCGAGGAGGAGGGCCGGCTCCGCGACGCCTACCGGCCCAGC